>JABXIM010000096.1 GCA_013373085.1 Oceanospirillaceae bacterium
GGCGGCGCGAAGGGCTTAGAAGTTTCCCCGTGCAGCCTCGGTCAGGATCAGCTTCTCGAGCGTCAGGGCGGACACCGCCCGCCGCAGCCTCAGGTTCTCCTTCTCGAGCTCCTTCAGCCGCGACAACTGTGCCCGGTTCATCCCGCCATACTGCTTCCGCCAGCGGTAGAACGTGTGCTGCGATATCCCGATCTGCCGCACCGCATCGGCCATCGACAGGCCCTGGCCATGCAGCACCTCGACCTGACGCAGCTTGGTGACAACGTCTTCCGGCTTCTTACGCTTTCCAGCCATTCAGTAGTCCTCCTGTTCGTCGAAATCCTATCGGATTTCAGGCTTCGTGGGTGGACCACTTCAAAGGGGCCGGATCATGACTGATTGGCCCCTAGTCTCCGCCCCAATGGCTGAGACCCTGACCGGTGCTAGCCGCGCCGCCGTCCAGCGCAACCTAGCCTGGATGGAAACGCGAGGCCTTATCCGCGAGGTGACCGGCAGGGGCGGTATCGGATGTGGGCCACCACCAACTGAAGACCCGCGGTCGTTGAAGCGTAGATTCGCGAAGGTGAGTTTCCCTTGAAATGGCATCGGTAACGCCTGCATGTTGTCATACAGTGCGCTCCTTTGCACAAGCGAGTGCACTTGGTGCGCGACAATTCACAGATGGACTATTTTTTTAATTTTTGCAGCGTTGTGGAAGCTCTCGAGACCAGAACCTTACCTTGTCTGCGCAGTGGTCCAAAGCACCGCCTCGAGCAGGACCGATCGCATAGCATTGTCAAAGCCCCGCACCAAAGCCAAAGTGTCATCCGTCTGAACCGGCGACGTGACGATAAACCGGCGAGAGGCTACGATTCTCCGGTCGGATTCACTGATAAGCGTCAACATGGCGCTAATGCGGACAACGAACGGCTCTGTGTCGAGCCCTCCCGGTTCTGCCTGAAACGCCTGCAGATCGGTCATCAGCGTATAGTCTGGCATCAGCCCTACACCTGTTCGCCCCACCAGACCAAAGCCCCCGAGGTTCTGAAACGACGCGACCAACAGTGATTGGACGAGCGCCGGCGCTGGTTCCGACCACCGTGCACCTGGAAGGTACTGGGCCTGAAATGGCAGCGGTTTGATCAGGATCCGATCTGTCGCGAGGACCCCCGCCGACACGGGCAGTTCGACCACCAGATGTGCACCGCCGGACCGGGCCGCAGATGCGGACACCGCGGGAGACAAGGTGTAGTCATCCAACGGTGCGCTGGCGTCGGATATGGCTGTCAGCGCGCCGCAGCTCGACAGGAAAGATAGGGCGAGGACAGCGATGACTTTCCGGATCAGTTCCATGGTATCAATTCCTGTATGTAGGGGTCTGATTGCCCAGCAGGAAACGCCCTGGATCGCTCGCGATCCGGGAGGTCAATGCATTGATATGTGCCACCATGGCGCGTGCCTCTGTGGCAAGGGCGCTGAACTGCGGCAGCCCGTTATTGGCAAAGGTTTCAAACCCGGCGGCCGAGCGGCCCAGCCTGTCGACTGCCGCGCCCAGCTGGTCCGTGATGGCTGGAAGATCATCGACAAGAACGCCATCGGCACTGGCGATGAGCGCCTGAAGGTCGACAAGGGTAGCACTGGCATTTGCCATCGTTACCTCGGCCGAGGCCATCACGGATTCGGTGCGCGTCGCCATGGCGTCGATTCTCGCGGTAGCAGTTTCGACGTTGCGCAGGATTGCGGTGATTGCGGCCCCGTTTTCCGGCGTGGTGAACGACCGGATATCGCGCATCAGCAGGATCGCCTCGGCCAGGACATCCGGGGCATCTGTCAGAAGGTTCTGAAATGCTGAGGGTTCCGAAGGAATCAGCGGTACATCGGCAGGCGGTACGACGCCAATGGGCTCGGCATCAGCGCGCCCTCCCGCCAATGCGACAAACGACACGCCGGTCACGCCCTGCGATGACAGTGTGGCCAAAGTGTCTTCGCGCACCGGGGTACTGGCATAGATCTCGATCCTGACCCGGACCAGCGCCGGATCATCACGGTCGAGTGCGATTGACAACACTTTGCCAACCTCAACTCCATTGTATCGAACGGTGCTTGCCTGCCCAAGACCCGCGACAGAGTCGAAAACGATGTCATATTGCGCGTAGGTCCGATCGATCTGGACCTTTGCCAGCCAAAGAGTAAATCCCATCACTGCAACAAGGCCAACAATCGTGAAAACCCCGACCAGCAGGTATCTGGCGCGCGTTTCCATCAGGTTGCCACGGACATTGGTTGGGCGGCGTGGGCGCGAGGGCCGTTGAAATAGGCATGTATCCAAGGCTGATCGACAAGGCGCATTTCAGCCATCGTACCGGTGACCATGACCTTGCGTTCGGCCAGAACAGCGATGCGGTCGCAGGTCGCGTGCAACGTATCGAGATCATGAGTGACCAGAAAGACCGTCAGCCCCAGAGCCTGTTGCAGCGCCTTGATCAGCTCATCGAATTCCGTCGCGCCAATAGGATCGAGACCGGCGGTGGGTTCGTCCAGAAACAGGATTTCGGGATCGAGCGACAGCGCGTGTGCCAGCCCGGCTCGTTTGCGCATCCCTCCCGAAAGCTCGGATGGTGATTTATCCCCCGCAGAGACGGGCAGACCCACCATCGCGATCCGCAGATCGGCCAGCGCATTACGGGTTCGGGCATCGACGCCACGCCGCTCTCGCATGGGGGCCGCCACGTTTTCGCGCACGGTAAGGGACGAAAACAGCGCGCCGCCCTGAAACATGACGCCCCAGCGGTTCTGCACTGTGCGCAGGTGCTCCGGATCGGCTGTTAGCACGTCAGTGCCCAGAACCGAGATATGACCAGCGTTTGGGACCTGCAAGCCGACAATGGTGCGTAGTAGCACGGATTTACCACTACCAGAGGTCCCTACCACGCCCAGAACCTCGCCCCGGAAAACATCGAGGTCCAGGCCATCATGAACCGCAGTCGTGCCGAACCGGTTAACTAACCCGCGGATCGTGATGATCGGCTCCAGGTTCATCAAATCCCCCAGACAGCAAAGAAGATTGAGAACATTGCATCCACGACAATGACCAGAAAGATCGCGGCCACGACCGATCGTGAGGTTCTGTTGCCCAGCGATTCGGTATCGCCCTTGACCTGCATCCCCTGATGGCAGCCGACAACACCGATGATCACCGCAAACACTGGTGCCTTGGCCAGACCAATCAACAGGTGCGACACGTCGGTATTGTTCAACAGCTGGGTGCGGAACATGCCGGGCGAAATGCCCAACTCGATCCAGGCCATCAACGCTCCACCAACCAGTCCAGCCATGTCGGCGATGAACCCAAGTAGCGGCAGCAAGATCACCAATGCCAAGACACGGGGCAGCACCAGCAGCTCGATCGGATCAAGTCCGAGAACGCGCATCGCATCGATTTCCTCGCGCATTTTCATCGACCCGATGGTCGCCGTAAATGCCGATGCAGATCGCCCCGCCACGATAACCGCGGTCAGCAGGATCCCAAGTTCTCGCAGGATCGAAATAGCGATCAGGTCGACGACGTAAACCTCGGCACCGAATTGTTTTAGCTGCGAGGCACCCTGGAATGACAGTACGATGCCGATGAGGAAGCCCATCAGGACCACAATGGGCACTGCATTCAGCCCGGCCAGGTGCATGTGATGAACCAGAGCTGTCAGGCGCAGCCGCGATGGATGCAGGACCGTCCACCCGAACTGGGCCATGACAAGGCCCAGAAATCCAAGGCTTTCAGCTATGCTTGAGGCCTTTTTGCTGACGGCTTCACCCAGTCCGACTAAACCATCTCCCATTGCATGATGTAGGCCGCGCGGTTGGTGGACTTTAGCAGCGTCCGCCATAGCGTCTGTCACCGTCTTAAGCAGCAGGGTCTGTGCTGGACTGGCCCCGATGACGGCAATCGTCTCGCCCCTGAGGGCCGCGGCATTGCGGCATGAGGCAATCAGCCAGGCACCAGCCGTATCGAGCACGCCAACGCCCGACAAATCGAACGCCTTGATAGTTCCCTCGCCCCCGAGGATTGTCCGCGTCGAGGCAAGGCTTGCCAAATTCACATCGCCCCGCAGGACTATGGTGCCGGGGATAGTGCCCCCGCGCGTGGTGTAGGAGCGTGGACCTTCGGAGAGGTCCGAGTCTGATCAGGATGCCACGGCGGGCAACCTGACGGTGGGATTGTCGGTGACGCGGGCCAGGGTTTCAAGGCTCATGTATCGCCGCGCC
>JABXIM010000209.1 GCA_013373085.1 Oceanospirillaceae bacterium
CGCAAGGCGGCCGAGAGCGTGCTGGAGGCCTTTATGGGCCTGAAGGCGTCGGTGATGGTGCAGGAATACATCAAGGAGGCCGGCGGCGCCGATATCCGCTGCTTCGTTATCGGCGACAAGGTGATCGCGGCGATGAAACGTCAGGCCAAGCCCGGCGAGTTCCGTTCCAATCTTCATCGCGGCGGCATGGCCACCCTGGTGCGGTTGACGCCGGAAGAGCGCAGCACCGCGGTGCGTGCGGCCCGCACCATGGGGCTCAACGTTGCCGGTGTCGACCTGCTGCGATCGAATCACGGCCCGTTGGTGATGGAGGTGAACTCATCGCCGGGCCTCGAAGGCATCGAAGCGGCCACGGGGCTCGACGTGGCCAGCAGTATCATCGAGTTCATCGAGAAGAATGCCCGCAGTCACCGCACCCGCACCCGCGGCCGTGGCTGAGGCGCCCCGTGCGTTTGCGCAAACTGCGCTGAACGGCTCAGGGGGAGTTGTGAGCCCCCTGGCATTACCGCAGAATAGGATGTCTGCCGACCCGGCAGCGCGGTGCGCAGGAAGCATCGCCATTGGCTCAGCGTCAATGTCGTTCACAGAGTAAGGATCGGGGCTGTCCAGGCGGCAGGTGGGGTCCCCGAGAACAGGATCCGCATGCATGCGCAGTCATCCTCTAAGAGAGCAGATCATCGCCGAGGTCCATGCCCGGCCCTTCCAGCAGATGCAGGCGCCGCTGGCCTTGCTCCAGGTGGCAATTGTTCACGATAACCAGTCGCCCGACGATATCGACCGCACTGTGCGCCGGATGGCGCGGGACGCCGGCTATGATGTCGACGTCGGGGCGCAGGGGTTCTTCTTCGCTCGCGGGGAGAGCAAGGGCCTGCGCTACGAACCCCACAGCGAATTCTACAGCCTGACGCTCTACCGCTTCGGTGATCTCGAGGTGCCGCAACTGCCGGACAGTTGGGCCGACAGCTTACCGGGCTCCTTTCTGTGCGGTGTCGAAGTCCTGTTCCGGCAAAAAGCGGCGGATTTCGACGAATGGGCCGAAAGCAATTTCAACGGCTTCCAGATCAGCGGCGCCGACGTCATGGACCGCGCTGCGACCCTGCGCACTGATTTCCGGGTGCGCGGCGATTCCGGCTACAATCGCTTCGTGGTGGAAGACCGCGAAGGCATGAACCTGTTCCGAGCCGGGCGCCTGCTGCAACGAATCTGCGAGATCGAGACCTATCGCCACATGGCCCTGCTGGCGCTGCCACTGGCGGTGGCAACGATGCCGGAGGTCACCGAACTCGACCAGCAACTGGCCGAGATAGTCGAGCGCATTGCCGAGGCCCAGAGCGAGCCGTCGGCGCTGTTGCAGGAGCTGATGGCGCTGGCGGCTCAGGTCGAAACGCTGTCGGCGCGCACAGCCAACCGGCTTTCCGCCACCGAGGCCTACTTCGCGCTGGTGGACCGGCGCATTGCCGAACTGCGCGAATCACGCGTCGAAGGGCTGCAGACGGTGGAGCAGTTCATGGAGCGGCGGCTGGATCCGGCGCATCGCACCTGCCGTTCCACCGGCGAGCGCATCGAACGGCTGTCGAAGCGCATCTCACGCTCGACCGAGCTGATCCGTTCCCAGGTGGACCTGTCGATCGAAAATCAAAGTCGGGACCTCTTGCACGGTATCAACCGGCGCGCACGCAGCCAGCTGCGTTTGCAGGCCAAACTGGAAAGCTTCACCGTCATTGTTGTGACCTACTATGCCTTTGATCTGATCGACAGGACTTCCCGCAATTTGCTTGAGGATCACAGCCTCGAGGACAAGGCCAGCTATGTGCTGAGCGCCTCTGTGCCATTGATTGCGCTGGTGCTGTTTCTCTACGTTCGGCGCTTGCTGAAAAGTGTCGACAGGGACGATTGACAGCCGGCCGGGTTGAGGCCCAACGGGACGCAATCCAACACCAACCGAAGGTGGCTGCCGCAACCCATCGAGTCGGAGGACCGATAGAGTGGGTGACGCGATGCCGCAAGCCGAGCGGATACCCTAAAAGTTACCGCCGATGCATCGCTGCACCCATCCTCCGGATTATTTTGCGGCCGAGAGGTGGGTGTCGTCGTGCCCGGTTTCCGCTGCCGGCTCTTGTTCGAGCGTCTCCGCAACCGGCTCGGCGGCGTCCTGGGCCGCATGGTACAGCTCTTCGGCCGGGAACTGGGCGGCTGGTTGCGGCACGAAGGCGACCTTCTCGCGGGCGGTGCCGGCGACCACCGACTGGTAGATCGCGAACAGCATCAGCATAAACACGCAGACGCCGGTGTAGGCGAACAGGGCGCCCGGGCCGAACTGGCCCATCAGCGAGCCGCTGACCAGGGGGCCGGCGATGGCGCCGCAACCGTAACCGACCAGCAGGCCGGACGAGGTCTGCATCAACTGGCTCGGGTCGCTCCAATCGTTGACGTGGGCCGAGGACAGCGAATAGATCACGAAAGCCAGACTGCCATACGCAAACACGGTGCCATACAGCCAGTAATTCGGCAGTTCGAGCCGGGTCAGTGCGATCATTGCCAAACTCAGCAGCAGAGTACCAAGGGCGACGCCAGCCAGCACGCGCCGGCGTTCGATGCGATCCGACAGCCGGCCGATCGGGATCTGCAGAAACAGCCCGCCAAAAATGCCGCACATCATGAAGATCGAAATCTGCTCGATACTGAGCCCCAGGTCCTGTGCGAATATCGGAGCCATGGCAAAGAACGCCGAGTTGATCGCGCCGGCGCAGATTGCGCCCCAGAACCCCGCCGGGGCCGTTTCCAGCAGCGGCTTGATGCGCAGCCGGGTCATCGGTTCGGGGGCTGGAGCTTCGGAGCGCGTCAGCAGCAGGGGCACCAGCGACAGCGAGAAGGCGATCGATGCCATCGCGAAAAGATCGAAATGGCCCGGGTCGGAAAAACGCAGCAGCAGCTGGCCGATGCCGTATGCCAGATAGTTGACCACCATATACAGCGCCAGGATGCTGCCGCGGGTTTCGTTGGTCGCGCGTGCATTGAGCCAACTTTCAGTGACGATGAACAGGCCGGCCAGGCAGTAGCCGTCGACATAGCGCAGCAGCGCCCAGACCTTCGGGTCTATCCAAAGCATGTGGATCAGCGGCGACATCGACAGCACCGATGCGAAGGCAGCGAAGGCGCGGATATGTCCGGCGCGTTCTATCTGCTTCGGCGCGAACCGGGCGCCGACGAACATGCCCAGGAAGTAGCAGGCCATGAGCAGGCCCAGCACCTCCACCGAAAAGCCCTCGAGCTTGCTGCGCAGGCTGGTCAGGGTGGTGAACAGACCGTTGGCGAGCAGCAGCAGGCCGTAACTGGAAAATAGCGCAGTAAGGGTACGGGCGGTGGCGAACATCGGGGTGACATCCGTGGGCAGCAGGGGATGATGAGGCCTGTACGGCAGAAAGCCGTCGCAGGGGTGGGTGCTGCATTATGGAGCCGGAAAACAGAAATGGGGAGTCGCATACGCGACTGAAGGTTGCGTAAATGCGACAGCCCGCTTTGGACTGTCGCCGTATTGCCGTCAGTCCTTGCGCAGGGCGTCGGCGTGGAAGCGCAGATGCTCTTCGATAAAGCTCGAGATGAAGAAATAGCTATGGTCGTAGCCTGGCTGCATGCGCAGCTCCAGCGGGTGGCCGGCAGCGCCACAGGCGTCGATCAGCAGCTGCGGCCTGAGCTGTTCCTCGAGGAAGTCGTCGGCGTCGCCCTGGTCGACCAGCAGCGGCAGGCGTTCTTCGAGGTCGCCGCGAATCAGCTCGCAGGCATCGTACTGACGCCAGTCGTCGCGGTTGTCGCCAAGGTAGTTGCTGAAGGCTTTCTCGCCCCAGGGGCAGTCGACCGGGTGAGTGATCGGCGCGAATGCGGAAACAGACGCGTAAACGCCGGGGTTCTTCAGTGCGCAGATCAGGGCGCCGTGGCCGCCCATAGAGTGGCCGCTGATGCTGCGGCGACCGGTCACCGGGAAGTTGGCCTCGACCAGGGCCGGCAGTTCCTTGGTTACATAGTCGTACATGCGGTAGTGACCGGACCAGGGCTTTGCCGTGGCGTTGAGGTAAAAGCCGGCGCCGCTACCGAAGTCGTAGCTGTCGTGTTCGCCCGGCAGATCCAGGCCGCGGGGGCTGGTGTCGGGAGCGATCAGCACCAGGCCGAGCTCGGCGGCGATGCGCTGGGCACCGGCCTTCTGCATGAAGTTCTCGTCGGTGCAGGTCAGGCCCGACAGCCAATACAGGCTGTTGCAGGGGGCGGACTCGGCCTGCGGCGGCAGGTAGACCGCGAAGACCATGTCGCAGTCGAGGGTTTCGGAGCGGTGGCGATAGCGTTCCAGCCAGCCGCCGAAGCAGCGGTTGCGTGCAATACGTTCCAGGCTCATGACGTAATTCCGGATTGTTGCGGGATAGGGAAGAAGAAGGGCCCCGAAGGGCCCTTTTCGATCGTAATGCCGATCAGAACAGGATGACGGAGCGGATGCTCTTGCCTTCGTGCATCAGGTCGAAGGCCTTGTTGATGTCTTCCAGTCCCATGGTGTGGGTGACGAAGTCGTCGATGTTGATCTGACCGTCCATGTAGCGGTCGACGTAGCCCGGCAGTTCGGTGCGGCCCTTGACGCCACCGAAAGCGGTGCCGCGCCAGACGCGGCCGGTGACCAGCTGGAACGGACGAGTCGAGATTTCCTGGCCGGCGCCGGCAACGCCGACGATGACGGATTCGCCCCAGCCCTTGTGGCAGCATTCCAGCGCCGCGCGCATCAGGTTGACGTTACCGATACACTCGAAGGAGTAGTCGACGCCGCCGTCGGTCAGGTCAACGATGACCTGCTGGATCGGATCGTCGTACTTCTTCGGGTTGACGAAGTCGGTGGCGCCGAGCATGCGTGCCATCTCGAACTTGTCTTCGTTGATGTCGACGGCGATGATGCGCGAGGCCTTGGCCAGTACCGCGCCCTGGATGACGCTCAGGCCGATGCCGCCGAGGCCGAACACGGCCACGGTGGAGCCCGGCTCAACCTTGGCGGTGTTGAGCACCGCACCGATACCGGTGGTGACACCGCAGCCCAGCAGGCAGACCTTGTCCAGCGGTGCTTCCTTGTTGATCTTGGCGACGGCGATTTCCGGAACTACGGTGTACTCGGAGAAGGTCGAGGTGCCCATGTAGTGGAAGATCGGCTTGCCGTTCATCGAGAAACGAGTGGTGCCGTCCGGCATCAGGCCCTTGCCCTGGGTGGCGCGGATCGCCTGGCACAGGTTGGTCTTGCCGGACAGGCAGAATTTGCACTTGCCGCATTCCGGGGTGTAAAGCGGAATCACATGATCACCGGGCTTGACGCTGGTGACGCCGGCGCCGACTTCTTCGACAACGGCGCCACCCTCGTGGCCAAGGATCGCCGGGAAGATGCCTTCGGGATCATCACCCGACAGGGTGAAAGCGTCGGTATGGCAGACGCCGGTCGCGACCATGCGCAGCAGAACTTCGCCTTCCTTCGGGCCGGCGACGTCGATTTCTTCAATCTGCAACGGTTTGCCTGCTTCCCAGGCTACGGCGGCACGAGACTTCATATGGGTATCCTTTAGCTTGCGGTTTTCGGGAGTCGGGTCCGCCGATCGCAGAGTGCCGGCGGCTAGGGGATCCCGTTAAGTGTAGTTTACCGGGGCAAGAGTCTAGCCAGCCCGGCGCCGGAGGTTAAGGGACGCATCGACATAACATTATTGTTCAGCTGCAAGAATTAAAGCGTTGATGGTCGTTAATAAGGGCCAACTAATCAGGTGTCGGGAGAGGGGGTAAAGCAGCGCGCGGCAAGCGGCCTGTATTGAGAGTAGACTTGCGGAATATTTACGTCCTGAAACGTTGGTAAACGGAGCACAGTAGCCATGATCAAAGTGGGAGAACGGATTCCGGCGGTCAATCTGACACGGGTCAGCGAAGAAGGCAGTGAAACGGTATCGGCAGCAGACCTGTTCGCCGGGCGAAAGGTGGTGCTGTTCGCCGTGCCGGGCGCCTTTACCCCGACCTGTTCCAACGCGCACCTGCCCGGATACGTGGTACAGGCTGACGCCTTCTTTAATAAGGGCGTCGACATGGTCGCCTGTCTGTCGGTCAACGACGCGGCGGTGATGCGTGCCTGGCAGCAGGCGCAGAACGCCGAGCGGATCACCATGCTGGCCGATGGTGGCGCGGCCTTTACCCGGGCGCTGGGTCTCGATCGCGATACCGGCGATTTCGGCGGTATCCGGTCACAGCGTTATGCCATGGTCATCGAAGACGGTGTGGTGCGGGTGCTGAATGTCGAGGCGCCCAGGGAATTCAAGGTCAGCGATGCCGAAACCCTGCTGGCAGAAGTCTGAACCAATGTTCGAAAATTGACCGGGATCAAGCCCTCGGCCGGAACAATGGCGCCGACTGTCGGAAATTGAGCTGGGTCAATATCGTCGAGGACCTTTCTGCATAACCTGCAAGCAACGAACAACGAGCGGCTTGAGAGGTGAAGCAAATGTTTGGTATCGACGCATACAGTCTGGAAGTTCTGGTTCCGAGTGTCATCGGTGTTGTGGCCATGTCAGGCGTCATGGTCTGGGCCTTCGTCAAGGTGCGCCACCTGATGAGCGAAGACTCGAAAAAGGCGCATTGAGGAAAATCGGCAAAAACCGCTTTCGGGCGGCCAATCGGGCTCTTTCAGGGCCTATACTGAAAACAGGTCCCGAATCGGGCGACAGGAGTCGCTCGTCGGGGCCTGAAACCGGTCCAGGGTGCGCGTATCGGTAATGCGCCCAACTGGCGGGGAGGCCGGCCTCAAGGAGGAACCTGATGCGCAGGTTGTCGGGGCAGCAACTGCTGGAGACGTGGGGGCTGTCGTATTTCAGGGATATATCGACATTCGGTGCTCTAAGCGATGCAACCATCTCCCACCTGATCCGTTCGGGTCAGGTACTCGAACTCGAACCGGGCGAGGTGCTGTTCGAGGCAGGCGACGGGTCCGATGGATTCTATGTCATTGTCCGCGGGCAGATCGCCTTCTTCAAATACCATTCCGGTCATTACGCTTTTATCCGCAATTACCATTTTGGCGAGAATATCGGGTTTGTCGGTATGATCGCGCTGCATCACCGTATTGGTCGCGCCCAGGCTGATGGCGAAACCGTGGTGGTCAAGGTGCCGGTGAGTATGTTCAACGAACTGTACGATCGGGACACGCAGGAGTTTGCGCTGCTGCTGATGAATCTGGCGCGGGATATGGCGCGGGGCATCCGTGCGGTCGACAATATTATCGTCGAACGCAGCCTTCCGGTGCCGCAGCAGGGGCCGCCGCCAAGAATCTGTTGAGTGCAGGCTTGCTGGCGCACGACAGTGGACAGTGGTCCGCTGTCGCGCTGTGTCTCTTGTCGTGGTGGCAGATCCGGTGCCGCGGGCTTCTTGCTTTGGCTGCCGGTTCGGCTTACCACATGAGGTCGTCGGGAATCTTGTAATCCGCGTAGGGGTCGTCCGGGTCTGCCTCGGGTTCCGGCTGAATGCGGATGACCAGCGACGGATCCTTCTCTTCGATGCGGGCGGCGATATCGTCCGCGATCAGTCCGTAGCCCTTCTCCAGCAGCGCAATGGCCAGGGTGCCGCGGCTCAGCTGCGTATGCTGGGTGCGGTCCAGGTGCAGCGTCTTGATAATGCGATTGTGGACGAAGTTGTAGTCCATCGGCCCCTCTTCCGGAACCGCGGTGGCATGCTGTTCCAGCAACTGCTTCGCTTCGGCCAGCGCAGCGCGGCGCGCGCGTTCCTCTTCGCGTTTCTGGTTCAGCTCGCGGTCGCGGGCCTGCTTTTCCTGGCGCTGGCGTTCGAGATCCGCCTGTATCTGTACGCCGCTGTCTTCGACGGCCTGGCCGGACTTCTTCTTCTTCGCCTGCTTGCGCTTGTTTTCCTTGGCTTTTTTCGCTTGCGACTTGTTGGCCAGCCCTATATTGAGCAGCTGGTCCTGCAGTGAACCTGCCATCTGTCACCACCCCTGAATTTAAAACAGGCGCACTATATCACAAGGCATCGCCGGACCGGGAGCCAGCAGCGGCTGTTCTGGGATACCATAGAATGCATTTGTTGAGCGGCGCCGCCGACGTTGCGCCGCTATTCGACTGGAGGCCTCGCGTGTACGAACTTTCCGCATTGCTGCCCGCGCTCGTCGCGCTGACCCTGTTGTCGGTGTCACCCGGCGTCGATACGTTGCTGACGGTACGCAACGCCGCCCGCAGTGGTGTTGCGGGCGGCATCGTCACCAGCTTCGGCATCTGCTGCGGGCTTTTCGCCCACGCGGTACTGTCGGCGCTGGGCATCTCGGTGATCCTGCTGCAGTCAGCCTGGCTGTTCGAGGGGCTGAAGCTGGCCGGGGCCGGGTATCTGATCTGGCTGGGGTGGGGCAGCCTGCGCCAGGTGCGGCACAGTCGCAACGGCCAGACAGCTGCGGTCGCGCAGGTGGCGCCGGTCCGGGTGTCCTGGTGGCGCTGCTGGCGCGAAGGGCTCCTGTCGAACCTGCTGAACCCCAAGACCATCATTTTCTATATGGCATTTCTGCCCCAGTTCGTCGATCCGGCGGGGCCGGTTCTGGCACAGTCGCTGTGGCTTGCGACGCTGCATTTCGTCATTGCAATGAGCTGGCAGTCACTGCTGGCGCTGCTGACGTGCCGGGTTCAGGGATGGGTGCGCATGCCGCGCCTGCGGGCGTTGTGCCACGGCGTGACGGGCCTGGTGATGATCGCCCTCGGTGCGCGGCTGGCGACGGCCAGACTGTAAAGCGCGAACGTTCACCGCCAAAAACTTACCAGTCACCATTCTCCATTGTCGGGATCACAGGAGGTAACGGATGCGAATAGCGGTTTTTTGCGGCTCGGCCGACGGTCGGGAGGGCAGCAGCTACAAGGACGTGGCGTATCGGCTCGGGGAGCTGCTGGCCCAGCGTGATATCGAGTTGGTGTATGGCGGCGCCCGCGTTGGTCTGATGGGAGCTGTCGCGAGCGGCGCGCTCAGCGCCGGTGGGCGGGTGGTCGGTGTACTGCCGACCGGGCTGGCCAAGCGCGAGCTGGCACACCCGGAACTGACGGAGCTGCGCATGGTGGAAACCATGCATCAGCGCAAGGCGGAAATGTGCGATCTCGCGGACGGCTTTATTGCGCTGCCGGGCGGTGTCGGCACGTTCGAGGAATTGTTCGAAGTCTGGTGCTGGGGACAGTTGGGGCTGCACGGCAAACCGTTCGGGCTGCTCAATGTCGACGGTTACTACGACAAGCTGATGCAGTTCATCCTGCATAGCCGGGACGAAGGTTTCGTGCGCCCGGAGTACGTCGACATGCTCCAGTTTTCCGCTGACGCCGCCGATCTGCTCGATGCCTTCGCGCGCTATCGGGCACCGGCAGACAAGTGGAGTTAAGGCGCCGGGTGGGCGAAGCCAAAAAAATCCGCAGACCTCTGGGGCTGCGGATTTTTTGATTGCCTGGCCGCCCGGGCTGCTTCGCAGGCCGGGCTGAGGCTGTTGTTACTGGCGGACGCCTTCGACGTTCAGATCCAGGTAGACCACTTCGGCGGCCGGGCCCAGGTTGTATTCGATACCGAAGTCCTTGAGCTTGAGCTCGGCGGTGCCGTGGAAACCGGCGCGGTAGCCGCCCCAGGGATCCTGGCCTTCACCGATGTGCTTGACGTCGATTTCGACCGGCTTGGTGACGCCGCGCAGGGTCAGGTCACCCTTGAGTACGCCGGTACCGTCGCCGTTGGTGGTGTAGGAGGTGCTGGCGAAGGTGACGGACGGGTGCTGGGAGACGTCGAAGAAGTCGGCGCTCTTGAGGTGCTTGTCACGCTCGGCGTGGTTGGTGTCGACGCTCGCCGGATCGATTTCGACGCTGACGCTGGAGGCATTCGGGTTTTCGGCATCGTAGCTGAAGGTGCCGTTGAAGTCCTCGAAACGACCGGTAACGTAGCTGAAGCCCAGGTGGTTGATGCGGAAGGTCACGGAGGCGTGGGCGCCCTTGGTGTCGATAGCGTAATCCGCGGCGTACAGCGGGGCGCTGGCGGCGACCATTCCGCCCAGTACGAGGCCTTTGATGAGCTTCATGTTCATGGTGTCTCCTGTTTGATTCCAATGATGCGCTTCAGAGTCGCGTCTTTGTCGATGAAATGGTGCTTCAGTGCGGCCAGCGCATGCAGACCGGCGAGGGTCAGCAGCGTGGTCGCGCTCCAGTAATGCACGAAACCGGCGATATCTTCCTGGTTGTCATACTGCAATGGCGATGCCGGTACCTGGAACCAGCTGAAGACGTCGATAGCCCGTCCGTCCGCGGTCGAAATCAGGTAGCCGGAAATCAGCGTGGTCAGCATCAACAGGTACAGTGCCGAATGCCCGGCCTTGGTGGCGAGTCGCACCAGGGTGCCGTGCTCCGGCAGCGGTGGCGGGCTGGCGTTCAGCGTGCGCCATGCCAATCTAAGCACCAGTGCGATCAGCACCAGAATGCCGATGCTGCGGTGCAGATCCGGCATGGTCTTGTATTCGGGGTCGTAGTAGGTGAGATCGACAATATAAAGACCCAGGAAATAGAGACCGATGATGGCAATCGCCATCAGCCAGTGCAGCAGTATCATGACCCAGCCATAGGCCTGGGAGTCGTTGGTCAGTCGGGCGGTAAAGGCCATGGTTCCTCTGAATGCGGTAACTCGGGAAATATTTCGCCAGGGTTTGTCCACGAAAAGGCGGATCGGTTCCAGTCAATGTATCGAGATGATATGAATGCGTCTAATGCATTGGTATGATTCGGGTTATGCATAAACTGAATTTACGCAAGGTCGATCTCAACCTGCTGGTGATACTCGAGGTGCTGCTGGACGAGCGCCATGTCACCCGGGCGGCGGAGCGGCTGGACATGAGCCAGCCGGCGGTAAGTCGAGCGCTGCAGCGTCTGCGCGAGACATTCGATGACCCGTTGCTGGTGAAGTCGATACACGGTTATGACCTGAGTGCCCGCGCCGAAGAGCTGCTACCGGCGCTGAAGTCGGTGCTGCAGGACCTGGGGCAGCTGGTCGGGCAGCCGGTTTTCGACCCGGCCGTTTCCGCCGACCTGGTTAAGGTCGCCTGTCTGGACCTCGAAGGGGCGCTTTTCCTGCCCCGTTTGCTGGTGACCATGCGCCGCGAGGCACGGCAGATGCAGCTGGATATACATTCCCAGCCGGGTGATCACTTCATGCTGCTGCAGCAGGGCGATGTCGACTTCGTCATCAGCGGGCTGTCGCCACCTCAGGGCGAGGGCCAGATTAACCGGTCGCCGCTGGCGACTACCCAGGTGGTTTGCGTGATGCGCCATGATCATCCGCTGGCGGGGCCGGAGTTGACGCTCGACGCCTACGTGTCGGCGAGCCACGGCTATGTCTCGATGACCGGGCGCGGCGCGTCAGTGATGGACCAGCGGTTGCGGGGGTACGGGCTGCAGCGCCAGGTGGTGGTACGTACCAACAGCTTCCTTACGGTGCCTGAGTTCTGTGCCGACACCGATCTGCTGTTCGCACTGCCGCAGATCGTCGCCGAACGGCTGACCCGGGACGGCCAGCTGATCATGAAGCCGCTGCCGTCTGAGCTGGTGGAGCGCGAGCTGCGATTCTACCTCTACTGGCACCAGCGCAACCACCGCGCCCCGATGCATCGCTGGGTGCGTCAGCAACTGGTGCCGGGCCGCGACAGTGCGGAGGCGGATACTACGGCCGGTGCCGAATCCTCCGGTCGATAATAAGGAGGTAGCGAATATGACATGGGTAAGCTGGTTGTCACTCTGTGCCATCTGCTGTGCCGGCGCGATTTCGCCGGGACCGAGTCTGGCGGTGGTGCTGCGTCATACCCTGGCCGGCGGACGTGGGCTGGGCATCTTTACTGGCGTCTGCCACGCCCTGGGCGTCGGGCTCTGGGCGCTGGCGACGGTGGCCGGACTGTCGCTGCTGGTGGTGCAATCGCCGACGCTGCACCTTGCGCTGACCTGGATCGGCGCGGGTTATCTCGCCTGGCTCGGCGTCAAGGCGCTGCGCTCCGCGGGCGCAGCGCCGCTGGCGCTGAACGGTGACGACAGCGTATCGCTGAGTCGGGCAGGTTTCGACGGTTTCATGATCTCGATGCTCAACCCCAAGCTCGCGGTGTTTTTCCTGGCTCTGTTCTCCCAGTTCGTGACACCGGGTATGCCGCCATCCGGCCAGGCCCTGATGGTCGCCACCGCGGCGCTGATCGACGGGCTCTGGTACAGCCTGGTGGCGCTGCTGCTGTCGGGCCCGGCACTGCTGTCTAAACTGAACGCCAGGGCGCGGCTGATCGACCGCCTGACCGGGGTGATCCTGTTGCTGCTGGCGTTGCGCGTGGTCACTTTCTGACCGCTGGCGAAGCAAAGAGAAAAGAATTTTTCCTTTTAGATTCAATCCTTTTGCAATCCGTCGCGAGGCTGGTATACTGCGCGCCTGTCTCGTTCGAGACCGGTCAAGCAGACCACGTTATGGTAGCTCTGCCGGTCCTCCCGCAACGACAAGCCGTGAACCTGGTCAGGCCCGGAAGGGAGCAGCCACAGCGGTGGACTCGTGTGCCGGGATGTGGCTGGTGGAGCTGCCCCCAGATTTTCGTAACTCGTTGTTAAACCTTGAGTTATCGGTCGTTATGCCCTGTTACGCATGCCAGTGCGACACACAGGTGCGACACATGGCCAGACCTTCCGCATATATCGAGCCTTCCCGTTACTCCGTTTTCTACTTCCGTATCTGTATACCCAAGCCCCCGCGTACCTCGTTTCCGAGACCGGATATACGTCGCTCGCTGGAGACCAAGTGCAGGCGTGAAGCGGCTATCCGCAGCGCAGCGATGCTGGAGCAGGTGCAGACGCTGTTCGCATCTGTCGAGTAGGGGCTCAGACCGGAACTGTCTCAGCTGTCTTGGAAATTGCCTGGGCAGCCCACTGATATGCGCCCGGAATCGGTCAAGGTAGTCCTAGGCTGTCAGGAGTCCTTGTACAACGACGTGAAATACCTGACCGTGATGTCCACCTTTGCCATACGGGAGTAGTCCTGCGAGAGGAACCCGTTTGACGGCATGAAGGTCAAGCAGCGCGTGAAGGCCAGTGAGGGGCGTAGTCGGTTCACCGAGGAGGACTTGAAGCGACTGTTCGCCACCGAGGTCTACGCTCGGCGTGATGACGATAAACCGTATCAGTATTGGTTGCCGCTGCTGGGCCTCTATACTGGGGCGGGGATGAACGAGCTGTGCCAGCTATACGTCGACGACGTTGTCCGGGTAAATTGAATAGTCGGCAATTATATCCGAGCCGAGAGGCCGGACCAGAAGGTCACGACGCCGACCTTCTTTCACTATCGAAATCGCGAGCGGCCAAACCACATCGACTACGTATTCGCTTCGCGTTGCATCATGCGGAGGATCAAGGGTTTTGAGTTCGGCGAGGTCGACAGGTGGCTGGCAGTCAGCGACCACCTGCCGCTGTTGGTTGAATTCTAAGCATCGCTTCGTAGCGAATGCTGAATGCGCGAAGGGCAGTTTGGCTGAACGCTCATGTCGAGCGAAGGACATGATGGAGCACGGATGACTACACAGGTACTTGAGAGGCCAGTCTTTGCCTGGGCGACCGCGGTACTGGTCTTCTACTCGGTAGTATGCTTTTCGGTGGAGACGCCGCCTGATAGAAGCCCCGGCACCCTCGCATTCCTTCGAGTATCGGAGGCGGTGGTAGTCGTCATCTTCACGGTAGAGTATCTGTACCGGATCTACACTGCTGAAAGTCGTTTGAGGTTCATATTTAGCTTCTATGGTGTTGTCGATCTGCTCGCCATATTGCCCTTCTACCTTGCCACGTCGATCGACTTGAGAGCACTGCGTCTGCTTAGGTTCCTCCGGATTATCAGGGTGCTGAAGCTGGCCCGGTATAATCAGGCTATTGCGCGCTTCGGCCGAGCGCTATATCTCGTGAAAGAGGAACTGTTCATATTCACGATAGGTAGCTTGATCATGCTGTACCTTGCTGCCGTCGGCATATATCACTTCGGGCATGAAGCTCAACCAGCCGTATATCGTTCGATCTTTGACAGCCTCTGGTGGGCTGTGGCAACCCTCACAACCGTGGGCTACGGGGATATCTATCCTGTCACGGTCGGTGGACGCCTGTTTACGTTTTTCGTGTTCATGCTTGGGCTAGGACTGGTGGCGGTTCCGACCGGGATACTGGCGTCAGCATTATCCTCTGTCCGTCGACAGCAAGAGCTGGATGCCGCTAGCGATAAAGACTAGGCTCGCTCTCAGGCTGCTGGTGAAGACTGCCATCCACAGGCTTAGATCCCTCTGCTCCGGACTTTGAATCCGCAAGTGCTTGCAGCCGTCTGTTCTCCTCCACGGCAAGCTCGTGGGTTTGGTAGGCAATACTTCTGTCTTTTGCGATCCTGAATGAGCCGCTTCGATGCCTGGCATCAGCTTGAACGCGGCCGTTTTGAACATCATCAAGACCTCGCCGGACCCACAAACACCTGATCAGGGGACCCTAGTTATGGAAAAAACGGCCAAAGTCATGCTGGTCGGCGGCGTATCCTGGAACACCATGGTGCAGCTGTCGGAATGGTTCGCGTCGCCCCAGGGCTCCGGGGCCGCGGATGGCTGGTTCCAGGCCCTGGGCAGTACCGGGGCCGGCAAGGCGCTGAACATGCAACAACTAGGCTTCGATGTATTCCTGCATAGCCTGCTGGGCTCCGATGCGGTGGCACAGCGTATCCGGTCTGCGTTCGGCAATACCGCTATCCACTGCGACTGGCACGTTCATGGCGGGTCCTGCGAGCAGCACCTTAACCTGATGTCGTCCGGGGGGGCACGGCGGTCGGTTTTTCTCGAGCAGGAGCCCGATCTCGGCATTGTGCCTGGCGAGGCTATGACCCGGGCGTGGAACGAGGCCGATTATCGCTGGGTGAATATCAAGCCGTACTGCCGACGCCTCTTGCCCGCGCTGCAGGGCGCCGGCGAGCCGATCTGGTGTGATCTGCACGACTATGACGAGGGCAATCCCTATCACCGGCCTTTTATCGATGCTGCCGACTACCTGATGCTGAGCGGCGAGGCACTGGCGAATCCGGACCGTTTCATGGCGGAGCAGATCGATGCCGGCAAACGCCTGGTCATCATCACGGGCGGCGCCCAGGATATCCGCGCCATGGATGAGCGCGGTAACCGGTACCTTGTCCCCACCGTGCCCTGCCGCGAAGCGGTCGACAGCAATGGCGCCGGCGATGCGTTCAGCGCAGGGTTCCTGTATGGCTGGCACCGGGGGCGAGCGGTCGAGCAGTGCCTGCAGTTGGGGGCCTGTGCCGGCGTGCTTTGCCTGGGCAGCCGGGCCCTTGCGGCGCCACAGATGGACGCCGACGTGCTGGAGGAACTCTGGAGCCGGAGTTACTGCTGAAGCGGTTCATGCCCCTTGAGTGCCAGCTTTATCATCGTTGCCGGTGCCGGGCCCTTGTGACCGCGGAACGTCATCATCGAGCCTTTCAGGGCTTCGACGGGGCGGTGTCGGAATGCCGTACCACTGTACCACTATCAGCTGCACGCTTCAGGGCTCGCGGAGGATAACTGGGACTTGTTCATCGGGGCCTTCGTCAAATGGCGTGATGGCGCCAGATCGCGGGGTATACTTCGAGTCTGCTGCGGGAAATAGGTCGGCAGTTGCATGCTGCATCGGGTACGCTGGCGACTGGGCGCTACCTTAACGACGCTCTTAACAGGAGAGATGTTTTGGCTATATACCGTTACGGGGAGCTGACCCCCGAGATTCACGAGGATACCTATATCGCCGATCAGGCGACGGTGATCGGCAAGGTGGCGCTGAAGGCGGGCGCCAGCGTCTGGCCGCAGGCGGTACTGCGCGGTGACAACGAGCTGATCGAGATCGGGGCGGGCAGTAACGTCCAGGAGGGGGCTGTGCTGCATACAGACCCCGGCTATCCGCTGACGGTCGCCGAGAACGTTACCATCGGCCATCAGGCGATGCTGCATGGCTGTACTGTCGGTGAGGGGTCGCTGATCGGTATCCAGGCGGTGGTGCTCAATGGCGCCAGGATCGGCAGGAACTGCCTGGTTGGTGCCGGTGCCATCGTCACCGAAGGCAAGGAGTTTCCGGATAACTCGCTGATCCTTGGCGCGCCCGCCAAGGTCGTCCGTGAACTAAGCGACGAGGCTATTGCCGGTATCCGGGCAAACTCGGCGCACTACGTCGAGAATGGCCGCAAGCATAAGGCGTTGCTGGAGAAAATCGGCTAACACGCCAGAAAACAGCTCCCGGATCCCGACGGGGTTGAAGCGCGCCGCTGCCATTCCTGCAGCGGCCGTCATTACCGGGCCCGTGTTCAGCCGCCAAAACTGAACAACCCTGCAGCGATCGCGCAGAAACGATTAAAAATCCTGCAGGAGCACCATCATGAGTCTTTCTCCATTCCACCTGGCGATTCCTGTCTATGATCTGCCTGCCGCGCGGCGTTTCTACGGCGAGGTGTTCGGTCTTGAGGAGGGGCGCTCCAGCGACCACTGGGTGGACTTCAATTGTTACGGGCATCAGCTCGTTATCCACGAGCATCCGGGGGCGGCATACCAGGAACATGCCCATACCAACCCGGTGGACGGTCACGATGTGCCGGTGCCGCATTTCGGAGTCGTGCTGGCATGGTCGCAATGGGAAGCCCTCGCCGAGCGCCTCGAGGGGTTCGGTACCGAGTTTGTGATCGAGCCCTATATCCGTTTCAAGGGTCAGGCTTGTGAGCAGGCCACCATGTTCCTGCTCGATCCCTGCGGCAACGCGCTCGAGAAGGATATCGGTCAGCTCTTTGCCAGGTAGTGGTCGTCGTCTGGGCCCGAAAGTCCTGCGCTTAGCGTGCAAAGGTATAGATGAACTAATCTTTAAGTACTTTTATGTCTAAAGAAGACCTGATTTTGCAACGAAATTCGGGTAGCTTGTTGAATTTGCTCGAGTGCCGGGGCGATCGTTTCGGTGCTTCCGATTGATTTTTGTACAAGCTGGAGGATGCAGCGATGGCGGTGTTCACGGTCATACTGACAGACGGTACCAGGGGCAAGGTCGAGGCCAGCCACGTGCGGCCCGGTGACAAGGTAACAGTTTCACTGCAGGACGATGACGGCAGCGCGATTCAGCGTGATGGTGAAGTGCAGGACGTGCTCTGTCAGTCAGACTAGTGATGCATGGGGCATGCGCGGGGAATAGTTAATACTGGAATTCCCGTAGATTATAAATAAACCCGGCGAGAGCGCCGGGTTTTTTGTGTCAGTTGATTACTGCCTGAATCGAAAAAGGCTTCCGCGGTTTTTTTGCTGACGAATACTTTTTTATTGATTATCTGGTCAAGATTAGCCATGTGTAAGTCCAGCTAAAATCTTCGCTTTATCGCTACTATAAGTTCCGCTGTATGCGGAAAACGGAAATCTCGGCTTTGTAAAAGTTAAAGGTTATTGGACCTATAAACTATTGAGTATGACTATACGTTTTCGACCAAATTAATCGCAAAATTGTTCCTTTGACCCCTCGACTGTAACATTTGAAACAAATACATTAAGTTAAGCTAAACGCTGGCCTGGCAGGCTTCTTTTGCCTAATTGCATGACGAACGACATCAAGATGTCGCAACCAGCGACGTCTCGATGTTCGGTGCGCGGCATAATCGGCACTATCCGGAAGTCGCATCTGTCGGTGGCCGGCAGCAAAGATTCAGCGGGTGACGGCCGTAGTGCACGTCACTCCAAGCTTAATGGTTATTTTGGTAATTGGGAGATAAACACGATGCGAATAGGCGTCCCGAAGGAGATCGACGAAGGGGAAAAGCGCGTAGCGTTAACCCC
>JABXIM010000122.1 GCA_013373085.1 Oceanospirillaceae bacterium
CATGCCGGTCCTCGAGCCGTGGAAAGGCAAGACCACCATCGTGCTCAAGCGCGGCATGGCAACTGGCTATGCCGGCGTCGACAACCCGCTGTTCTACAAGGAGAACACGCGGATGCTGTTCGGCGATGCCAAGGAAAGCGTCGACGCGCTGCTGAAATATCTCAGCCACTGATACGGCTGACAGAAAGGCGCCTGTAATGGCGCCTGCAACCCGAAATGCCAGTCAGCGAACCTGACTGGCATTTTTTGTGGCTTTTTCCTGCCTTGCTCCGCGTAACCGGCAGCCGATTGCGGTACACGGTAGCGCGCCCAATTGTTGTCCTACGCAATCCTCTATGCTTTAGAGGCCCGTGAATAAGTCCCGCAGAAAACCGCGGCGTCTCGTTCGCGGATTCCTTGGTTGCTGAATACTGTCAAAGGATTGCGCAGGTAATGAATTCCAGACTCAACCGTGTATTGCCGGTGCTCAACTGGCGCGACCGGATCACACCACCGAACCTGCGCGCCGACCTGATGGCGAGTGTCACCAATGCCGCAGTGGCGCTGCCGCAAGGCGTCGCCTTTGCCATCATCGCTGGATTGCCGCCCGAGTTCGGGCTCTATGCCAGCATGGTCACCGCCTTCGTCGCGGCCTTCTTCGGCTCCTCGATGGTGATGATATCGGGGCCGACGACGGCACTGTCGGCGATCCTGTTCGCGTTGCTGCACGATCAGGCGGAGCCGGGTACGGCGATCTATATCGAGTTTGCGCTGATGGTGACGCTGCTGGTCGGGGTGTTTCAGCTGGCGGCCGGGCTCGCCCGGCTCGGAAGCCTGGTGGCCTTCGTTTCGCACTCGGTCATCACCGGCTTTACCGCGGCGGCGGCGCTGCTGATTGCGGTTAGCCAGATCGGTGTTGCGCTCGGTCTTCGACTGGAGGAGGGCGGCACCGTATTCGAACGCCTGTGGCGGGTCATCGCTGCAGTCGATGGGGTTGAGCCAGTGGCAGCGTTGATTTCCCTGGTGACGCTGGCGATTGTAGCAGTGCTGCAGTCACGTTTTCGCAAACTGCCGGGTTTTCTCATCGCGCTGATCGCGGGCACTGTGCTGGGCTGGGCGCTGGATGCCGAGGCCCGCGGTATCGACCTGATCGGCACCCTGCCGGCGGTATTCCCGACCTGGCACGTGCCGCAGGTAGAAGCCGGCGACATTCGTCTGCTGGCGCCCGGGGCGGCGGCGATTGCGCTGGTGGGGCTGCTCGAGGCGATCTCGATCGGCCGCGCCTTCGCGTTACGCCGCGGCGAGCGCTTCGATGCCAACCAGGAAATCCTCGGCCAGGGGCTGTCGAACCTGGTGGGGGGCTTCTTCCAGTGCTATGTCGGGTCCGGCTCCTTTACCAAGTCCGGCGTCAATGCCGAAGCCGGCGCCCGTACGCCGCTGGCGACCATGCTGTCCTGCCTGCTGTTGGCGCTGATACTGTTGCTGGTGGCGCCACTGGTGGCCTGGATTCCGGCGCCGGCGATAGCCGGGCTCATCCTTTATGTTGCCTGGCGCCTGATCGACATCGCCGAGTTCCGGCGAGTATTCAGTACCAGCCCGCCGGAAACCCTGATTCTGCTGCTGACACTGGCGGCAGGGCTGCTGGTCAAGCTCGATTTCTCGATCTACGTCGGCGTAATCGCCTCGTTCGCGGTATTCATCTACAAGAGTTCGCGGCCGCGGCTGCAGGTGACGGCGCCGACGACCGGGCGGTCGGATCGTCGTCGCTTTCGCAATGCACAGCTGCACAACCTGGTCGAATGCCCGCAGATCCGCGTGGTGCGCCTTGACGGGCCTCTGTTCTTCGGTTCGGTGGAATATATCGAACAGCAGTTCCGGCTACTCGAACACGAGCGTCCCGAGCAAAAGCACATATTGTTCTATCTCAAGGGAATCGGCCGGCTGGACCTTTCCGGCGCGGACTTTCTGCGTCATGAGATCCGGGCGGCGAGGGCGCGGGGCGGCTCATTCCGAATCGCGCTGGCGCTGCCGCTGCTGGAACAGCTGCGGCGATATCACGTGGTTGAGGAGCTCGGCGAGGGCAATGTGTACATCTCCAAAGCCGAAGCGCTGGAGGATGCGATCGCCGAGCTGGACTTCGACATCTGTGCCCAATGCACCAAGCGTATCTGGCTCGAATGTAGCCGTTTGCCGGGGGCGGAACTGATTGCGACCGACGGTCACGAAACGCAACCGGATACGGGCGATTTACCTGATCGGGATTAGGCTACATCATCAGGGCCGTGAGGTAGTCGAGAAGCCTGTAAACCGGTTCCACCAGGAATGGGATCAGGAGGTAGGGTATCAGGTAAAGCAGTCGCCATGGATTTTCCCTGATCCATGTGCGCAGTGTTTGCAGCAGTTCCCGCACGTGACTGACTCCATGTCACTTGTTTGCAGCGCCTATTCTAGCCGAGCGCATGGATGCTGGGTAGGGGCTTTCGGTGCTGATATCCGACTCGATATTTTCTGCGCCAATCGGGGTTTTAGCCCGGTGATTTGACGTTGGTTGAATATAATGCATGAAAGTTTTCGCGATCAGGGACTTGATTTGGAAACGTTGACAGGGCTGCCGCCGGAGCACGAACCCTGGATACTGGCGCTCGCAGCCTTCATCATGCTGCTGCTGGGTATCGTGTCGGCGCTCAATGCCATCATGACGACGCGCACCGCCCAGGGCGCTGTCGCCTGGGCCATCTTGCTGGTGATTTTCCCGCCGGTGATGGTTCCTCTGTACTGGGTGTTCGGGCGGCGTCGATTTCACGGCTATGCTCAGGTCCGTCGTCGGGGCGGGCTCAAGGTTCAGCATCTGGCGTCCGAACTGAATCGACGTTTCCAGCCCTACATCCCCCGGACTCCGGCCGCAAACCAGACACTGACCGCGCTCGAGCGTCTTGCCAGCATGCCCTTTACCCGAGGTAACGAGGCGCGCCTGCTGGTCAACGGCGACCGTGCCTTCGAGGACATGTTCGCCCATATACGCCAGGCGCAGCGCTACGTGTTGGTCGAGTTCTATATCGTACGGGACGACGAGTTCGGTCGTGCACTCGGCGAGCTGCTCGTCAGCCGGGCCGAGGCCGGTGTTCGGGTGCGCTTTCTCTACGACGAGATCGGCAGTTTCCAGACGCCGCGGCGCTTCTTCCGCGAGTTGGCCGCAGCCGGCGTTGACATCCGGCCCTTTCATTCGACCAAGGGTTTTCGCAACCGCTTTCAGCTCAACTTTCGCAATCATCGCAAGATCGTCGTCGTCGATGGTTGCTACGCCTGCGTAGGCGGCGTCAATGTCGGCCGCGAGTACGTGCACCTGCATCCGGTGCTGAGCCCCTGGCGTGACACCAGCGTGGCGCTGCGGGGACCCGCAGTTCAGGCGGTGCAGCTGGCGTTCGTCGAAGACTGGTACTGGGCCACGGACCGGGTACCGCCGTCGCTGAACTGGGAGCCGAAAGCGTTGCCATCCGGCGGTGTCGAAACCCTGGTACTGCCAAGTGGCCCGGCTGACGCGTTGGAAAGCTGTGCGCTGTATTTCCTCCATCTGATCCAGACGGCCAAGCAGCGGCTGTGGATCGTCAGCCCTTATTTCGTGCCCGATGCGGCGGTGGTGGCGGCGCTGCAACTGGCCGCATTGCGGGGCGTAGACGTGCGCATTCTGTTGCCGGAGCTGGCGGACAAGCGGCTGATGAAACTCTCGTCCTACACCTACATCGGCGAGACGATCTTCAGCGGGGTCAAGTTCTATCGCTACCAGGAGGGCTTTCTGCACCAGAAGGTGCTGCTGGTCGACGACGATCTGGCGTCCATCGGAACCGCCAACCTCGATAACCGGTCCTTCCGCCTCAACTTCGAAATTTCGATACTCAACCGCAACCGGGCCTTCGCAGCGGAAGTCGCTGACATGCTGCGAGCGGACTTTCGTTGCAGCCGCCAATTGACCACTGCCGAAGTCAAACACTGGTCGTTGCCGCTGCGATTGGTCAGCCGTTGCGCCTACCTGCTGGCGCCGATCCAGTGACCCTCCTGTACCGTGCGTGGTCGTGCTGTCATGCGCCGTCCCATCGGGCGCGGTCGCATATACTCAGGAGGGATCAGCGCACGGCCAGCGCAGGATTCCTCCGACATTCCGATCCTGTTCAACTCCTGGCCAGAGGGAAACTGGAAATGAAAAGAGTGCTGTTGTTTTTGGCTTTGTTCACCGGTGTACTGGGGTTTGCTTTCCAGAGTGCACAGGCCGCACCGGTTCGCTGGTCGGATGAAGTTTTCACGCATGTACAGTCCGAGTACGGCATTGCGGCGTCCAACCGCCTGAGACGGATCTACGACACCCTGATGGCCAATGCCGACAAACCGCTGCGGCAAAAACTGGAAGTGGTCAACGACACCATGAACAAACTGCCCTGGGTGACGGACCGGGACAAATGGAACGCCGAAGACTACTGGGCGACCCCCATGGAAACGATCGTCAAGTACGGCGGCGACTGCGAGGATATGGCCATCGGCAAGTTCGTTGGGCTGCGGCTGATGGGCGTGCCGAAGGAGAATCTCTACCTGGGGTACGTCAAGGTGAAGGCAACCGGTGAGGCGCACATGGTGCTGGTATGGGTCAACGACGCACAGACAGAAACCCTGGTGCTGGACAACCTGGTGCCCGAGATCAAGTCCGGGAAGGAGCGGACCGACCTGGTTGCCGTGTACCTGTTCGATGCCGACGGAGACCTGGTGTTGATCGACGATAATGGTGAAGATCGCAGCATCAAGGCCGAGATCAGCGGACGGAAAATGCAGAAGCTCGAAACCATCAAGGCGCGCATCGAAGAGAACCGGGAAAAATACCGCGTCTACAACGAAGGCCGGCCGCTGTTCTAGTTGCGGGCTCCGCAAAGGCGCTGTGTGAAGACGTCCGGCCGTTAGATGTGCCGGGCCGAGCGGCACTGGATTGCAGCGGGTCAGCCTGCCACAATGCCGCCGCTGCGCCGCCAGACGCAGCTGTTCATTTTGCCCCAAAGGAGAGTCCTAGCATGCAGATCCACCGCATCAACCCAAGCAAGCGCTGGTCCGATATCACGGTATTCAACAAGATCGCCCACTTCGTGGAAGTGCCCGAGTCCGACACCGGTGCCGATATCAAGGGGCAGGTGGCGCAGGTGTTGAGCCAGGCGGAAGCGTCACTGGCGAAAGTCGACAGCGACAAGACCCGCCTGCTCTCGGTGACGATCTACCTGACGGACTTTGCCAACTTCGATGCGCTGAACGAGGTCTGGGACGCCTGGTTCGAGGAGGGGACCGGGCCGAGCCGGGCCTGCGTCAAAGCCGAACTGGCCAATCCGGAGTACCTCGTCGAAATGGCCTTCGTTGCCGCGGCGGGCGAGGGGTTCTAGGGGCTGTTGACGTTGTGGAAGCATTTACAAACCTCAACAGCCCCTAAATAACGAGCGCCCGGACATTAACTCCGGGCGCGCGTCCGGTCAGATTGCCTGAAGCGGATAATGCTCCGGGTACGGCCGGCTGGCGACGCCGCTGTCCACGGCTGCGCGGGCGACGGCGTCGGCGACCACCGTCAGCAGGCGTCCGTCGGTGGCTTTCGGCAGGATGTAGTCGCGGCCGAAGACGAGGCTGTCGAGCTCGTAGGCCTTGAGGACTTCGATGGTGACCGGTTCCTTGGCGAGCTCGGCGATGGCGCGGGCGGCGGCCATCTTCATCGCTTCGTTGATCTCGCGGGCGCGTACGTCCAGCGCCCCGCGGAAGATGTACGGGAAGCCCAGCACGTTGTTGACCTGGTTCGGGTAGTCGGA
>JABXIM010000189.1 GCA_013373085.1 Oceanospirillaceae bacterium
AGCCGCACTGGCACCCTGTTGAGCCATAAAAAAGCGGCCCGGAGGCCGCTTTTTGGGGTACTGAATCAGTCCAACGTCAGATGTCTTTCTTGTCGTTGGCCAGGAAGAACCAGGTGTCGAGCACCGAGTCGGGGTTGAGCGAGACGCTGCTGATGCCCTGCTCCATCAGCCAGCGCGCCAGTTCCGGATGATCGGAGGGGCCCTGGCCGCAGATACCGACATACTTGCCCTTGGCGCGGCATGCCTGGATCGCCATCGACAGCAGCTTCTTCACCGCCTCGTTACGTTCGTCGAACAGGTGAGCGATGATGCCCGAGTCGCGGTCCAGGCCGAGCGTCAGCTGGGTCAGGTCGTTGGAGCCGATCGAGAAGCCGTCGAAGTATTCGAGGAACTCGTCGGCCAGCAGCGCGTTGGACGGAATTTCGCACATCATGATCAGGCGCAGACCGTTCTCGCCCCGACGCAGACCGTTTTCGGCCAGCAACTCCGAGACCTGCCGGGCTTCGTCGACGGTGCGCACGAAGGGCACCATGATTTCAACGTTGGTCAGGCGCATCTTGTCGCGCACGTACTTGAGTGCGCGGCATTCAAGCTCGAAGCAGTCGCGGAAGTCGTCGGAGATGTAGCGCGCCGCACCGCGGAAGCCCAGCATCGGGTTTTCCTCGCTCGGCTCGAACTCGCTGCCGCCGATCAGGTGGCCGTACTCATTGGACTTGAAGTCCGACATGCGCACGATCACTTTTTTCGGATAGAAGGCGGCGGCCAGCGTCGAGATACCCTCGATCAGCTTGTCGACGTAGAACTCGACCGGCCCCGCGTAGCCGGCGATGCGGCGACGAATGGTTTGCTGCAGGTCGGCGGGCTGCTCATCCAGGTTCAGCAGCGCCTTGGGATGGACGCCGATCATCCGGTTAATGATGAACTCGAGACGCGCCAGGCCAACACCCGCGTTCGGCAGCGACTGGAAGCCGAAAGCACGGTCCGGGTTGCCGACGTTCATCATGATATCGAACGGCAGCGGCGGCATGGATTCAATACGGTTGGTCTGGTGTTCGAACGCCAGCTTGCCTTCGTAGACGCGACCGGTGTCGCCTTCGGCGCAGGATACGGTCACCTGCTGGCCGGCCTGCAGCCGTTCGGTGGCGTCACCACAGCCGACAATCGCCGGAATGCCGAGCTCACGGGCAATGATCGCCGCGTGGCAGGTACGGCCGCCGCGGTTGGTGATGATCGCCGAAGCGCGCTTCATCACCGGCTCCCAGTCGGGGTCGGTCATATCGGTGACCAGAACGTCGCCCTGCTGCACTTCGTGCATCGCGTCGATGCCGCTGACCAGACGTACCGGACCGGCGCCGATGCGGTGGCCGATGGAACGCCCTTCCACCAGCACGGTGCTCTTTTCTTTCAGCAGGTAACGCTCGACGACGTTGGACTCGTCACGGCTCTTGACCGTTTCCGGGCGCGCCTGCACCACGTACAGCTGGCCATCGTCGCCATCCTTCGCCCATTCCACGTCCATCGGACGGCCGTAATGATTCTCGATGATCACCGCCAGGCGGGCCAGCTCCTCGACCTCGGCATCGTTGATCGAAAAACGGGCACGGTCATCGGCCGAAACATTGACCGTTTCCACCGCGCGGCCGGCTTCGCCGTACTCGGTGTAGACCATCTTGATTGCCTTGGAACCCAGCGTACGCCGCAAAATCGCCGGTACGCCCTGGTTCAGGGTCGGCTTGAAGACGTAGAACTCGTCCGGGTTGACGGCGCCCTGCACCACGGTTTCGCCGAGTCCGTAGGCAGAAGTGATGAACACGGCGTGCTGGAAGCCGGACTCGGTGTCGAGCGAGAACATCACGCCGGCGGCACCGGTTTCGCTGCGCACCATGCGCTGAATACCGGCGGACAGCGCCACCTCATGGTGCTCGAAGCCCTGATGGACACGGTACGAAATCGCACGGTCGTTATACAGCGACGCGAAGACTTCACGGATCGCGTGCTTGATGTTGGCAATCCCGCGGATGTTGAGGAAAGTCTCCTGCTGGCCGGCGAAGGACGCATCCGGCAGATCCTCGGCGGTGGCGGAGGAACGCACGGCGACCGGCAGTTGTTCGTTGCCGTCGGCCATCTCGGCGAAGGCCGCATCGATGGCGGCTTCCAGTTCCGGTTGCAGCGGTGCCTGCATGATCCACTGACGGATCTTGCGGCCGCTCTCGGCCAGAGCGATAACATCTTCGGGATCCAGCGCGTTCAGCTCGGTCTGGATACGGTCCGCCAGGCCCTCATACGCCAGAAAGTCCCGATAGGCCTCTGCTGTGGTCGCAAAACCGGTGGGAACCCGGACCCCGGCGTGGCTTAGCTGACTGATCATCTCGCCCAGCGAGGCATTCTTGCCGCCCACCTTGTCGACATCGCCCATGCCTACCTGATCGAGGCGTAAAACGTAGTGCTGCAAAACCCGTTCTCCTGAATAACCTTTCACTGAAAACCCGGCCTTCGGTCGGTTTCCGAAGCTTAGCCGTGCCGAAGAAAGCGCCGATAATACTGGAGTTGTATCATAAAATCGCCTCTCGCCGGCATGTAATTTCACTACATAAAATTCTGCTATGATGCCCGAATCACGGGGCCTCCAGCGCCCTTCACGCCTCCACTGCCAGGAATCCCATACGCGCATGAAGCGAACAGCATTCTTTATCTCGGACGGCACCGGCATCACCGCCGAGACACTCGGCAACAGCTTGCTGGCGCAGTTCGACGGCATCCAGTTCGAAAAGATCACACTGCCTTATATCGATTCGCTGGAAAAGGCCCATGCCGTCGTCGAGCAGATCAATGACGCCATTGAGAAGGATCAGGAGCGGCCCATCATCCTCGACACCATCGTAAACCTCGAAATCCGCCAGTATATCGCCCAGTGCAAGGGCATGATGATCGACGTTTTCTCCACCTTCCTGAGCCCTCTGGAACAGGAACTGGGGGTACGCTCTTCGTACTCGGTCGGGAAATTCCACGCCATTGTCGAGATGAACCGCTACAAGAGCCGCATCGACGCGGTGAATTTCGCCCTCGATAACGACGACGGCGCCCGTACCCAGCAGTACGACAAGGCCGAAATCATACTGGTGGGGGTTTCCCGCTCCGGCAAGACACCGAGCTGTCTCTACATGGCGCTGCAATATGGCATCCGCGCCGCCAATTACCCGCTGACGGAAGAGGACATGGCAAACCCGGGGATCCCGATATGCCTGCAGCCGCATCGCGACAAGCTCTACGGACTCACCATCGACCCCTTCCAGCTCGCGGCCATCCGCCACGAGCGCCGCCCGAACAGCCGCTACGCCTCGCTCGACCAGTGCAGCCACGAGGTTCGCACCATCGAGCGGCTGTTCCGCGACGAGAGCCTGCCCTTTATCAATACCACGACTTTCTCGGTCGAGGAGATCGCCACGCGGATCATGTCCGAGCGCAAGCTCAACCGGCGCCAGTGAGGTGTTGGATGTTAGGCGTGGACTGCGACCAAAGTCTTGTAGTTTATTTACAAGAATTCGGAAGGACGGGGAGCGCTGCCTGGAAACGGATATCAACGGCGGATTTCGCGGCGAGGCGCCGCTTCCACAGAGGCGCCGCTGCCAAAAAGGTACCGGCTAAATCACCAGCAGATCCATGAATTCGTGCACGGGGGTCTGTTCCAATCGGGCCTGGTCACTGCATAGCTCGACAATCGTCCCGGCCCGCCCCACGGGAAAGCGGGTTTCCAGATTGCGCCTGAACTTTTCCTCCAACAGCGGAATGCCTTCCTTGCGCCGGCGACGGTGGCCAAGCGGATACGCCACAACCTCCTCGTCAGTTTGGCTGCCGTCGGCGAAAAATACCTGGACGGCGTTGGCGATCGAACGCTTGCCGGGGTCGAGATAGTCGCTGCTGTAGCGAGGTTCCTCCACAACTTCGGTTTTGCTGCGCAGTTCATCGATAATCGGGTGGGCGCGATGAAAGGTATCCTCGTAGTGTTCTGCGTTGAGTGCTCCGAACAGGAGCGGCACGACTGTCATGTACTGAAGGCAGTGATCACGGTCGGCGGGATTCGCGAGCGGCCCGGTTTTGGAAATGATTCGGATCGCCGGCTCCTGGGTACGAATGCGGATGCGTGTGATTTCGCCGAGCCGGTCCCGCACCTGAGGATGCAGCTTTAAAGCGGCCTCGGCTGCGGTCTGGGCGTGGAACTCCGCCGGAAAGGCGACCTTGAACAGCACATTCTCCATCACGTAGCTGCCGAACGCCTGCGGCAGCCGGAAATAGCGCTCGGCCTCCGGCTTTGCTGTCTGATCCCGGTTGGTCGTGCTGAAAGCCACATCGTAGAACCCCCACTGCTTTGCCGTCAGGGCACCGGGCACGCCCATTTCTCCCCGCATCGCGATATCCGCCAGCCGCAGGCCTCGGGACGTGGCGTCGCCCGCCGCCCAGGACTTGCGCGAGCCGGCATTCGGCGCGTGGCGGTAGGTTCGCAGCGCCGAGCCGTCGACCCAGGCATGCGACAACGCAGCCAGCAGGGTCTCGCGGTCGCCGCCCATCAGTCGGGTTGCTACGGCGGTGGACGCTACCCGCACCAGCAGCACGTGATCGAGGCCGACGCGGTTGAATGCGTTTTCCAGCGCCAGCACGCCCTGGATTTCGTGTGCCCGGATCATGGCGTCGAGGACGACCCGCATGCGAATGGCGGACCTGCCGCGGGCGACGCGTTGCTGAGAAAGGTGATCGGCGATTGCAAGAATGGCGCCGAGGTTATCGGAAGGATGACCCCACTCGGCAGCGAGCCAGGTATCGTTGAAGTCGAGCCAGCGAATCAGACAGCCGATATCCCAGGCCGCCTTGACCGGATCGAGGCAGAAACGGGTGCCCGGTACCCGTGCCCCGTTCGGCACGAACGTACCCTCGACCAGCGGCCCCAGATGCTTGCAGCAGTCGGGGAAGCGCAGCGCCAGCGCTGCGCACCCGAGGCTGTCCATCAGACAGTAACGCGCGGTGCGAAACGCCTCCTCGCTGTCGATGCGATAGTCCAGCACATAGTCGGCAATATCCTGTATCACCTGATCGTAGTCAGGACGAATGTTCGAGTCGGCGGTCGAAGTCATAATTGCCCCTTCCGTACGCAGAACGCACCGAGCGATGCAAACGACGCCCTTGAGGAGGAAAACCTCGCAACGGAACCGAAGGATGGGTGAAGCCCCCATTGACTTCGGCGTCCGCGGTGCTGAACTGATACCCCAAGATGGGTTGCACGACGCCCTGGCCGCATCAGTG
>JABXIM010000062.1 GCA_013373085.1 Oceanospirillaceae bacterium
GGTAGCCGCCATTGGCGCGATGCAGCGCGCCGGGCTGGATCATGGTGAAGTCGGTGCTCAGGGTCCCGAAGTGGGCGCTGTACTCGATCCGCCCGACCAGGTTCTGATAGCTGGGCATGTCCTCGACGACGACCGGCGCCCCGGCTTCGCAGCCTTTGCCGACCACCACCTTGACGCGGTAGCGGCGGAACTCAGGCGAGCGTGCCAGCTTGTGCAGCGCAGGTCGCTGGCCGTCCTTCTCGTCGGGTATGAAGTCGTCGACGTTCTCGATCAGGTCCTGATGCACCCGGTCGAGGTGGCGCTGTACCCCGGCATGGTCGCGGTAGCGCTGCCGCAGCTGCTCGATTTCCGGGTCGATGATCAGGTGGGTGAATTCGCGTTCCAGCGCGCGCAGGCGCTCGAGGCTCTGCTGCTGCAGTTTTGGCACCTGCTTGACGATTTCAGTCAGTGCCTCGTTCAGCGCCTCGATGCGCTGCTTGATTGCCTCCTGCTCCGCCTCCGGCAGCTCGCCGAACTGCTTCGGCGTCAGCAGTGTGCCGTCGCGGGTCGGCCCCAGGGTATATCCGTGAGGTGTGCGCAGCAGACTGATCTGCTGCTCTCGCGCCTTGTCGCCGAGTTCCTTGAAGCCTTTTTCCTCCTGCTGCTGGAACTCGTCCTGCAGTTCCTGTATACGGCTGCGATACTCGTCGCTCTGGAACGTCGCCGGGATGCGGGCCAGCAGGGATTCGACCAGCTGCAGCAGATCGAGCCTAAGCTGATGGCCCAGGTCGTGCGGCAGTTTGAGCGCCAGCGGCTGGTGCGGATCGTCGAAATTGTTGACGTAGCACCAGTCGCAGGGAGCTTCGCCCTGCGCCGCTTCGCGGCGTACGATACGCGACACCAGCAGGCGTTTGCCGATCCCGCTGGAACCGCTGACGAAGAGGTTGTAGGCGGCATGCCCGATGCCCATGCCGAAACGGATGGCGTCGACGGCGCGCTCCTGACCCAGTGCCGAGGGATCTGGCGTCAGGTCGTCGGTGGTTTCGAACGGCAGGTCGCCGAATTCGCAGGCGTGATAGAGCTGTTCGGCACTGAGCGGCTTTGCGGACATGGGACTGACTCCGGTTCGGTCTGTCTTCTGTGTAGACCCTCAATTGTCGTCGCGCAATGTGTCGAAACGGGGACGCTGCGGTATAGCCCGTCATCGTAACCGCGAGGGCGGGCCCGGGTTTCAGTTGGCGTCGCCGAGCTCTAGCCGGGCCTGCTCGAGCAACTGGCGCACTTCGTCGCGGCGGCCACGGTCGGCCAGAGAGCGACCGGGGCGGTCCGGTGCCTGCAGCGCTTTGTCGAGGTATTTGATGGCTTCGTCATAACGCTTTTGCCGTACCAGAAAATCGCCGTAAAAATAGTTCGGGTCGATGCCGTCGGGATTGAGGGCGAGCGCCTTTTGCAGCATTTCCTCGGCTTTCTTGTCACTGCCGAAGGCGACGGGCCAGCCCGGAACCTGGTAGTAGAGCGACCCCAGCGATGTATACGCCGAGCCGTCCAGCGCGCTGGCATCGATCTCGATCGCCTTCTCCAGCTCGTTGCGGGCAGCCTTGACGTACTTGAGCGCACCGAGGCCACCGCGGGCTCCGGCATAGCTGGAGCCGATGATCGCCGACCAGATCAGATAACCGGCATCGTCCGGCTGCATTGTCAGTTCACGGTGGATGTCGTCGTTGAGATCCTCGAATGCCTTTTCCTGTCGGGATCCGCTCAGTTGATATTTGATCTCGGCCCAGCGGGACTGATATTCGTTCAGCGGCTCCGCGAGCAGCGGATTGCTGGCCAGTACCAGCAGGGCGGCAGTCAGAAGTCGTTTCATGATTTCTCCTCGAGATGGGCCTTGATGGTATCGAGCTGCTTGCTGATGGCACCGTCGACCACCCGCGGCAGCAGCGCGTTGATGCGGGTGAAAAGGGCTTCTGGAAAACCGAGCACACGGCTGCTTTTGGGACTGGCGATCAGCTCGGCGACGGCTTCGGCGACAACCGACGGGTCATCGACACGGTTGCCGAGTGCGCGGTTCAGGTCGTTGGCCTCGGGGCTGTTGAGCGCGGTGTCGGTGGCGCGCGGCGCGAGCCAGGACACTCGGATGCCGGTGTCCTGCAATTCGCGGCGCAGCGCTTCGCTGAATCGCATGAGACCGCCCTTGGAGGCGCCGTATGCGACGTAGCCCGGATAGCCGATCTCGCCGAGTACGGAACCTATGTTGATGATGTGGCTGCCGGCCTTCAGTCGTGGCAGCAGCGCGTGTATCAGCGCCATCGGCGTCAGCAGGTTGATGCGCATCAGGCGTTCGACGAGTGCCCAGTCGCTGGCGTCGAAACGCTGCAACGACTGGATACCGGCACAGTTGATCAGAATGTCCGGCGTCACGTCCCCTAAGGCGTCGACAATACGGACGCCCGCATCCGCTGCCGCCAGGTCCTGTATCAGGGATTCGTGGCTGCCCGACAGCATCGACAGCAGCGCGTCGAGCCGGTCGGCGTCCCGGCCGACCAGCGTCAGTCGGTGACCGTCATTGGCGAGCCGGACGGCGATGGCACGGCCGATGCCGCCGCTGGCGCCGGTCAGCAGGATCCGTTTCGTCATGATGCCTCCATTGGCAGGCTGCGGAACATGTCGCCGTACAGTCGGTACATGCGCCGCGCCGCGTGAAGAATGGCCTGCTGGTCGGCCGAATCCTCGATTCGGTTCATCAGACCGGCGAAGAATTTCAGGTGGTCCTGGTCAAGGGCACCGTGGGAGTAAAGGTAGCGACAGGCGTCCGCCGGCAACGACAGCGTTTCGCGGATCAGGTCTGCCAGCGGCGTGGCGAGGCTGACCGAGGTGCCCTCGAGCACCCAGACCATGCCGAACAGGCTCAGCGGATTGCCACGCTGAATGCTGTCGTAGGCGTAGGCCACCAGCATTTCCGTTTCGAAATTGGGTGTCGACAGGCGCGCGGCTTCGCGGTCGCCGCCGGTCGCCGCGATGTCGTCCAGGATCCATTCGTGATGACCATATTCCTCGGCGATATACTCGGTCAGCGCCTGGCGCACCCATTCCTGGTCGTCCCGCAACCTGGCGCCACAGGCCATCATCAGCGGCACCGTGTGACGCACGTGGTGATAGGCATTATGCAGAAAAGCGAGGTAGCGCTCGCGCGTCACCTCGCCACGCTGGCAGGCCTGAATGGCGGGGGCGCTAAGCAGGTACTGGCGCTGCGATTCGGTTTCCCTGCTCAGACGGTCGAAAAATCCCATGAAGCCTCCTTGATACGGTGCAACAGCGCTGTGCGGCGCAGGCGGCCGTTGGCCGTCAATTCGCCCCAGGCGCTGGAAAAGGGATGAGAGGTGATGTGTAGCTGGTCGAGTCGCGCGTAATCCGGTAGCTGTGCATTGACCGTCTCGCGCAGTGCTTCGGGGTCGCAGCGCCGGCTCACCACCAGTGCCTGCAATCCGTGCTCTTCGTCGCCGTAGACGAATCCCTGGATGATGTCGGGCAAGGCGCAGAGTTCGGCTTCCAGCCATTCGGGGGCGACATTACGTCCCATGGCGGTCACGATTGTGTGCTTGCGGCGTCCATCGACGATGAGATAACCGTCGGCGTCGAGGTGACCCCGGTCTCCGGTGTCGAGCCAGTCGTCGGCATTGCCTTCGGGTTCTCCCAGGTAGCCAAGGAAACGGTTGCCGCGCACCAGAATGCCGCCGTCCGGGTCGATGCGGACCTCGACGTGCGGCAGTGGACGGCCCACTGTGCCCGGGCGTTCGGCTCCGCGGCAGTTGAATGCCACCACCGAGGCCGCTTCCGACAGGCCGTAACCTTCAAACAGCGGCAGGCCGAGGTCTCGGGCCCGCTGCTGATGGATCGCCGAGGTCCGGCCGCCACCGAGCGCGAGGCAACGGTAGCGGTCCGGCAGCCCGCGCTCGCGACCGGCGATAATGACCGGCAGCAGCGCCGGTACCAGAATCAGGCTGTGCGGCTGCCACGCTGTCAGGGTGTCCAGCAGCTGCGCGGTGTCGATGCCCGCAGCGCCCCGAATACCAAGGGACGCCATCGGCAGCAGCGTGACGCAGGCGCCGGAGAGCCAGGGCACGTAGAGACCGCCAATATTCTCGAGCAGCACCGCCAGTGGCAGCACGCAGAGATGGTGCCGGACCTCGAGCGCAGCGGTCGCCGAGTGCAGTGCCCGTGCCACGGCCAGCATATTGGCCTCTGACAGGCAGACGCCCTTGGGTGTGCCGGTGGTGCCGGAGGTGTAGGTGATCCGAGCGGTGCCGGCGGGCAGGGCCGTGTGCGAGGACTGTGGCAACCGGTGCAGCAGGCCGCAACTGGTCTGCACGGGATCGGCGAAATCGCGCAGCGGCGCCGGTGCGAGCACGGCGTCGAGTCCGGCGTCGCTCAGCAGGTGCTGCTGCTGACTTGGGCTGAAGAACCCGGGAATCGGCACACTGACAATGCCCGATGCCAGCGTCGCCAGGTCGGCAATCGCCCAGTCGGAACCGTTGTCGAGCAAAATGCCGAGGCGCCGGACATCCTGTCGGCGGAGCTCCTCGGCGAAGGTCCGCACGCGCTCCAGCAGGGCGGTGCCAGACAGCGTTTCCGATTCGCTTCTGAGCGCCTGGGGATTATCCGCCAGAGCGGTGGCCAGAACATCAAACAGCATCGGCCACCTCGCAGTCGATGGAGCTGAGCATGCGCATCAGCAGCGGTTGCCGCTGAATGGTCGCCCAGCCTTCGGCAACGGAACCGGCGAATACCGCGGGGCGGCGGCTGTAGTAGCGGCCCCAGTCGTCAACCCCCGCAACAAGGCGTTGCGGGTGGGCTTCGGTCAGGAACCAGAGTGACAGCCCCAGGCGTTTGAAGGCGTGCTGCAGCTCGTCAGTGGCGGTGAAAACCACGAAATCGATGTTGTGGCGGGCCAGATAGCGCGTCAGACACAGGATCATCAGACGGGCGCTGCCGGGTTCGCCAGCGAGGTTGCCGACCTCGACGATCCGGGGGCGGGATACCGGGTTCGCAGTCAATTCGCTCAGTACCCGGTCGACCGGTTGATCGAGATACTGTTCGAGAAAAAGCCGTTGCGCGTCAGCGTTTCGAAGGCCGCAGCTGGCCTTCCACCGGACTCCGTCGCGCAGCAGCATCTGCTGCGGCAGAAAGTGGCGCAGCCGCGCCTGGTGGACGTCGGCATAACGCGCACAGGCAAAGCGTTTGATTCGTTCGAAGAGCTCGGTACCCTCCGGACACTGGATGAGGTTCAACTCCTGGGGTGCTGTCCTGGCCTGCATGATTCGACCTCCAATACTATGGGGCCAGCATGCGGCCGTTGTCTTAAGAGAGACTTAAAAGAAGCGCAGAGACGTGTGTGGCAGTTGTGCCTGTTGAGTGGTTCAAGCTGAGGAGTAAGGGAAAGCGGTGAGGCGCCGATTGGAATTCCTGTGTTTTGATCTGTGTTAGTAATTTCCTATCGAATAAATATAAATAGTTAATTTTAACTATTTATATCGGGCGGATAGGATAGGTGTTGTTTTCAAACCCGCTCTACTCACCGCTCAGGAGATTCAGCATGCAAAACATCGAAGGACAGCGCGTACCCCAGGTTACCTTCCGCACCCGCGTCGGCAGCGACTGGAAGGATGTTACCAGCGACGATATTTTTGCCGGCAAGAGCGTGATTCTGTTTGCGCTGCCCGGCGCTTTCACGCCCACCTGCTCCAGTACGCATTTGCCGCGTTACAACGAGCTGGCACCGGTGTTTCGTGCCGATGGAATCGACAGCATCATCTGTCTTTCCGTCAACGATGCCTTCGTGATGAACGCCTGGGCCGAGGATCAGAAGGTCGAAAACATCGAGATGCTGCCGGACGGAAACGGAGAGTTCAGTGCCGGGATGGGCATGCTGGTGGACAAGTCCGAACTAGGCTTCGGCAAGCGCAGCTGGCGCTACTCGATGCTGGTGCGGGACGGCATCATCGAGAAGATGTTCATCGAGCCGGACCTGCCGGGCGATCCCTTCCAGGTCTCAGATGCCGACACCATGCTCAATTATCTCAACCCCGAGGCGAAACAGCCGAAACGCGTCACCATCATTACCAAGCCCGGATGTCCGCACTGCACCCGCGCCAAGAATGCATTGGGTGCTCGCGCGCTGCGTTACGAGGAGATCGTGCTGGGCCAGAACGGTGTCAGCTTTTCCAGCCTGAATGCCATCACCGGTCGCGGCACCACGCCCCAGGTCTATATCGATGGCCTGCACGTCGGTACGGCCGATGAGCTGGAGCAGTGGCTGGCCGCCAACGCCTGACAGCATTCTTGTCAAAAGGCCCCCGCCCGGCAATGCCAGGCGGGACGCTGGTGGTTTGATCTATCTGTTTTATGAATACTAGTTAACTTATTACTCTAATGTATTGGCGATAGAATCCGAGTTTCTTCTGGTATCCGAACGGAGTGATCGAGGATGAGAAGTAAAGCGGATCGGATCCGTCACGCGGTGGGGTTCGAAATTCTTGGCCTGGTGCTGGTGACCGGGCTGGGCCAATGGATCTTTGGCCTTGAGCCGGCTCATTTCGGATTGCTGGCACTGGTCTTTTCGGTGCTGGCAACGGTCTGGAACTACTATTACAACCGTCTGTTCGACAGCTGGTTGCTGCGGCAGCGCGGTTCGATTGCCAAGCGTCAGCGAGACCGGGTATTGCATGCCGTGCTCTTCGAGGGTGGGCTGCTGATCATTACCGTGCCGGGAATTGCCTGGTGGCTGAACATGACGCTGTGGCAGGCGCTGATGGCGGATATCGCGATGGTGCTGTTCTATGTCGTCTATGCCTATCTTTACAACCTGCTGTACGACCGGCTGTTCCCATCAGCGCGGCTCAGCGTGGCGAGCGCGCGGTGATTTTGACCAGTACGTCCGCAATGCTGTGAACAGCCCGCGACTGTGGGGTTTGTCGTCACCGGATCCTGCTTTTCCAAAGTTTTCCCCAAGGGTTATCCACTGATTCTGTGTATAACGGTTTGCGGCCCGTATCCGGTTCGGGCCGATTCTCTGCGCTGTCAATATTGACATTCAGCCGAGATGGCAACCTGAAGGTCCCGGCAGGGTTCGAAAAAAACGCAGTGAAATTAGGTTTTTGGCGAAGCTGTCAAGGAAAATATTTTTTCTGTTCCCGGTAGCCTGGTCGAAGATTCACCAGTCGTAACAGGAGCCCGTTGTTACTGGGCTGTCATATTGTGAATAAGCGTTGTGAATATCTTATCCAGAAACTTATTCACAGTTTTCGTGGAAAAGTTGGCACTTGACGGTGCGCTGCCGGCCTGTCCTCAGGGTCGTATCTTTCCGGGTCCGGGGCGCAATCAGGCATCATCGCGTCGCCGGAATCATGCTATTATTCCTGCCCATTTGCCGTTTCTTTTACTCTTTGTTTCGAGGAGCCCGACTTACGATGCCGATCAAAATTCCTGACCAGTTGCCTGCGGCCGACCTGTTGCGAAGCGAGAATATCTTCGTGATGAGCGAGTCCCGTGCGATGCATCAGGATGTGCGGCCGCTGAAAGTCGTGATCCTTAACCTGATGCCGAAGAAGATCGAGACGGAAAACCAACTGGTGAGGTTGCTGTCGAACACGCCGTTGCAGGTCGATATCGAGCTGCTGCGTATCGACAACCGCGAAAGCCGACATACGCCGGCCGATCATCTCGACAGCTTCTATCGCAACTTCGACGAGATCCGCGCGCGCAATTTTGATGGCATGATCATCACCGGCGCTCCGTTGGGTCTGGTATCGTTCGAGGATGTGCATTACTGGGAATCGGTACAGGAGATCATCCGCTGGTCGCGTCAGCATGTCAGCTCGACACTGTTCCTGTGCTGGGCGGCCCAGGCCGGTCTCAAGGTGCTCTACGATTTGCCGAAGCGGACCCGTGACCACAAGCTCTCCGGGGTCTACGAGCATGTCACGCTGGTGCCCAACGATCCCCTGGTTCGGGGTTTCGATGACACCTTCTTTGCGCCCCATTCGCGTTACGCCGACTTCCCGCTCGACTTTATCGAAGCCAATACCGACCTGCGGGTGCTGGCGGCTTCCGAAACCGCGGGCAGTTACCTGATGGCCAGCGCGGACCGGCGCCAGGTCTATCTGACCGGCCATCCCGAGTACGACGCCCTGACACTGGCGCAGGAGTACCGTCGTGACGTACTGGCGGGCCTCGATCCGGCACTTCCGGAAAGTTACTTCCCGAGTGACGACCCGGAGCAGACGCCGCGCAACCGCTGGCGCAGCCACGGCAACCTGCTGTTCTCCAACTGGCTCAACTACTACGTCTACCAGATCACCCCGTTCGACCTCAGCGTGATGGAAACGAAGATAGACGAATAGAAAGGTAGATGCTATGAAGGGTCGTCCCCACGACTAACCTCTGAGTGGATAAGACCA
>JABXIM010000179.1 GCA_013373085.1 Oceanospirillaceae bacterium
ATCCAGCGCCGAGAACGGCTCGTCCAGCAGCACGATGGCCGGGTTGATAGCAAGGGTGCGCGCCAGCGCCGCGCGCTGCCGCATGCCGCCCGACAACTGGTAGGGAAAGTGGTTGGCGAAGTCTTCCAGGTGGCAGCGCCTGAGTTCCTGCAGCGCCACTTCGCGGCGCTCCGTCTTGCCCATTCCCCGGGCCTCCAGCCCGAACTCGACATTGCCGACGATGGTGCGCCAGGGCAGCAGCAGATCCTTTTGCAGCATGAAGCCAACGTGTGAGTTGGGGCTGATGACCTGCTCACCGCTGACGTATACCTCGCCATCGGTGGGTTGGTAGAGGCCGGCTGTCATGTTGAGGATGGTGCTTTTGCCGCAGCCCGACGGGCCGACGATGGCGACGAACTCGCCGTCGCGAATGCTGAAGTTGACATCGTTTATGGCGATGTGGGTATCGGTCGAGTTCGGCAGGCTGAATCCTTTCGTGACCCCTCGGAACTCCAGTGCGGACGGAAGGCTGTTCATTGTTATTATCCATCAGAGGTTGGTGTTTTATATATAAAACATAGTTTTATTTGTATTTATATCGATATCAGGTTTGCAGCGGTGTTACAAGTCCCTGCGGAGGTGAACGGGGCGCTCCAAGGCATGTCATCCCGGGGCTGGAAAGCTTCAGCCGGCGTAGGCCCTCGCTGACAGGCTTGTGTTTTGTATGTAAACAGACGATTGAAATATTAATTAGATCTGTTTATTTTCTGAACTCATCTGGCATCGCTCCGGAACCACTTTTCCGACGGCCCGGGGTGCTTGGGAATCTAAGGAACCTAAGAACAAGTTCCCCAACAGAGGTGAGAATGACTCCGATCCGATTCGACTTTGATCAAGAGTTGGTGGCTGTCTGTGCTCAGACGGTCGCCAGGGCCATCGCCAATGGAGGAATCGGAAGTCACCGACTTCGACCTCCTGTGACGAAAGCAAGTAACGCTTACTTCAAGTTCAGAAAAATTGGTGACTTATCCTTTGCAGAGTATGGCTATGGCTCGACAGTAAGGGTAAGGGAGTCCCTGCCCGCGGGTTATGTTCACCTTCGGATAGTGCTCGATGGTCAATGTCAGTGGAGCGCTTTTGGTAAAAAAAATACTCTGGATGCGGGTGCATCCGTCGTGAGTCCTTTTCATACGGATGTGCAGGTAACCTACTCGGCGGATTGCAGAGTTCTGATCGTCGAGATTCCCGAAAGCTTTATGCTGGAAACCGCCAGAGAGTTCGGCTACATAATCTCAAGCGACAGGCTGGCCTTTCTGGATGACTCATTCGTGTTCCCCGATGTAGGACCGATGCGTAATCTGATAAGTGACCTGTCCGGCCAGGATCGTTCGGCCTTGTCCGATGATCGTGTAGTATTCTATTACTCAAGATTGTTGGGTCATGAAATCCTCAGATCCTATGGCAAGGATCTCTGCAAGAGCAGCGCAGTTCCAATGTCGTATCATCCGTATATAGAACAGATAAGAGATCATGTGCTGGAAAATGTCGCCCAAAATCTGTCAATCAACGAGCTGGCGAAACTTTGCCGGATCAGCCTTAAGTCCCTATACAACCTGTTCGAGAGAGAGCTGGGGATGACGCCTTCCAGCTATATCAGGCGGCTGAAACTTGAAAGGGTGTATTCCGAGTTGAGAAGTGATCTGAATACCCGCAATGTCACCGAAATTGCGCTGAAGTACGGTTTCAGCAACCTCAGCCGTTTTTCCGTATATTACCGTGAGCACATAGGCGAGTTGCCGTCCGACACCTTGCGTCGCTTCAGCCATTGATTGATCTGTTTCGTCCAGGTGAAGAGGCTTGGCTTGGCCATGACCGGCAGCGTCGCGCCGCCAAGCGGCAAGCCGAGGAAGGGGCTCGGGTTGCCGTGGCGACTTGCTGAGCGCCGGCTTTGGTCAGAATCGATACCGGGCCATGATTTCCACCTGAGAGCCTTCTGGACGGGTCGAGCTGGAGGCGGCTGTTGGCGGGCGGTTTGCGGCATTCTGGTTACGCCACTCCAATCCTAGCTCCAGCTTCGGCAGGTAGTTATAGATCAGGGTAACGTTGGTATTCTTGAACGTATCCTCATCCAAGCCGGCCATTACTTCATCGGCTTCCACCTGGCCGTAGCGAACAATGCCTCTGAGCTTGTCGGTGAACTGATGCGCGACGCCGGCGGCGAAGCCGGTGGTCGTGATCAGGTCGCCGGTTGCATCCACGTCGGACGTCGCTGCGCCTCTTGCGCCATTGAATCCCCAGCCTGCATATACGCCCGCGCCTTCGCCGGTAAAGGCGGTCAGCGATAGATCTGTGGCGCCGAACTTGAGTTTGCTTGCTACAGAAATAGCGGCGCCAAATTTGGACTCGTCATCACCAGTTTCAACGTCTCGGCCGGTCAGGGCGAAGTTGATAGCATGACCGCTTTCAGTTCTATGCGTATAGGAAGCGACTAGATCGGGGAAGTCGGCATCTGTGTATAGGGGGTCCTGCAGACTGAACAGCGCGCCGCCCTTTCTATAATGCAGGACGAGGTCCGGGCGAATCACGGCTCCGTTCCCCGCAAGGCTGCCGGTTCCGGATCCGAAGAAATTGATCATGCCGGCATCGAAAGGGGCGGTAGCGAAGAACTGACCGTTCCAGGTTTGCCCGACGGTAACGTTATCGATACTGACGTAGGCGTGACGCAGGCGCCAGCCATAGGTGCTGTCGGCCTCGGTGTTGTTGTCCCAGAAGTCGCCTTCGATGAACGCCTTGGCCTTATGGCCCTCGATCATCCTTTCCATGGAAAAATTTATGCGTGACTGGCGAGCGCTGCCCTCGAACGAGTTGTCGCCTTCGTCGGGCATGACGAAAACACCTTCTGCCTTGATGTAACCGTCGATGGCGATCTTTGTGCCATCAAATTCCCCGAGTTCGACGGCGGATGCCTGTGCGGTCATGGCGCCTAGAACAATCGAAATTGCGAGCTTGTTTTTTATCAACATCAATACACATTCCTGTCATTATAATTATTTCAAAGGCTTGTGTATTATTAATGCCGCCGGGCGGTGTCGATACTACCAATAATGTAAAGTATGCAAATATAATGTAATCGTATTTAGAATGTGATCGGTTATATATAGGCGCTTGTGCTTTTTGCAGGATAAATTAATGCCGTTTGAGTTTGCATTTCAAAATTATCAGTAGCTTCGTGTGCTCGACCGCTTGCGCCTTTTTTATGGGGCGGCGGATTAATAGGTCAATAAGTCCCGCTGAGGCCCGGGGCCTGCTCATAGTTTCCTTAAGGGCTGGCCGCGTCCGGAAAGATTCCGCAGCGGCATATCAGCGGACGAAACACCCCTGAGTCTTCGACAGCTCGCGCGCGGCCCGGATCACCTGCTCACGGACGCTCGTTTCCAGCTGCGACTGCGGGATGCTGCCGATCGGGCAACTGACCGAGACTGCCGCAACGACTTCGTCGTTTCGCCCCTGGACGGGGGCCGTGCAGGCGGAGATACGCGCATCGAAGCGCCCCCAACTGACAATGGCCGGCTGGACGCGAATCTCGTCGAGACGTTCCAGCAGCATCTCGATACTGGTCGGGGTGCGTTCGGTAAAGGCCTGCATTTCGATGCCATGGAACAGCCGGCGTATTTCCGGCTCGCTCAGCCCCGCCAGCTGGATCTGTCCAGGCGTGGTGGCATAGGCAGGGAAACGCGTGCCGACGCTGACGGTGCTGGTGAAGGGGGTGCTGGACTGGTATCGGTCCACGTAGACGATATCGGCGCCGTCGCGAATGATCAGGTGCGCCGTCATCTGGGTGTCGTCGCGCAGGCGCGCCATGATCGGGCGTGCCGGCTCCAGCAGGTCGAGCCCGGAGAGGAAACGGTAGCCGAGATCGAGCACCCGCGCGCCGAGGCGATAGCGGCTGCTGCCGTTGACCCGCTGCAGGAACCCGTCTGCTTCCAGGGTATACACCAGCCGGAACACGCTGGAGCGGTTCAGGCCAATACGCACCGTGATTTCCGCCATCGACAGCTCCCGGCAGCTGTTGTCGAAAAGCTGCAGCACGGCGAGTCCGCGGACAAGACCGGGGACGATGTATTGATCGGCTTTTTTGCTCATATTGGAAACATTGTTTTTTATTTGAACTTACTGATTGGAGCATGATTGGTTTTGCTGGTCAACGGATGATCAGCTCACCCCGCCACTGCCGATGCCGGAATAGCCCAGCTCCGCGGAAATCCGGCCCGCGGCCCGCCCAAGTGCGTCGGCAAGCTCGGACCGTCTCGGATGGCCGACCTCGAACAGCGGTCTGGCGCCCACCAGGTTGATCGCGCCGACCACTTCGCCGCCGGCATCCCGTAACGCCGCCGCGCAGGAACCGACATCCGTTTCGTAGTGACCGGCACTCCAGCTCAGGTTCGCAGCCCTGTCCTGCCGCAGCGCGGCCTGCAGAGCCTCGGGGTCGTGGAACAAGCCCGCGGACAGTTCGTCCAGACGCGCTTCCGGTACCAACTGACTTACCTGCGCAGGATCCAGGTGGGCCAACAGGATGCGCCCGATACTGGTCGCCGGCAGCGGCAGGCGGCTGCCAACCCGGATATTGCTCACCAGGCTTCGCTCGGGCGTCTGTCGGGCGAGGTACAGGGAACTGTCGCCGTCACGGATGCCGAGGTAGGCCGAAAGCCCCTGGGCATCCGAGAGCGCGCGCAGCACCGGCAGTGCGACGGCCACCAGGTCCCGCTCCTGCAGGGCCCGTGATGCCAGGCTGACGAGGCTGATACCGAGACGGTAGCCCTGGCCGTCCGCCAACCTTTCGATGGCTCCCTCGTCCTTCAGCGTCTGCAGCAGCCTGATCAACGTGGTCCGGCTGATCCCCAGCGCCCTGGAGACCTGCTGAACGTTGCTGCAGTCATGGCCGTCGCCGATATAACGCAGCAGCTGGAACGCACGCATGACCGGTGGCACCCGGTAGTCGCCTGTTGCGCAGGACTTGCTCATTTATTGCCCTCCCTCCGACCCGTTCGGTTGACGGAGTCAGGATGCTATTGCATAGTATGTTTGTTCATAAATGAACAAAATGTTCACATTTGAACGAAGCATAATATAAACATAGCGGAGAGTGCAAATGACAGCTTTGACGATAGGCATCAGCGGAGCGGGTATCGGAGGTGCCGCGGCGGCGATCGCGCTGCGTGCACAGGGGCACGAGGTGGTGCTGTTCGAGCAGGCGGCGGAGTTCTATCGCATCGGCGCCGATATCAACCTGACACCCAATGCGGTGCGGGCGCTCGACGGCCTTGGTGTCGGCGAAAAGCTACGCGAGACGGCGGCACGGCCGACCTACCGCATCAGTCGCCTGTGGGATTCGGGAGAAGAGACATCCCGGCTGGAAATGGCCGATACCGCGGTCGAGAAGTACGGTGCCCCGCAGCTCACGATACATCGCGCCGACCTGCTAACGGCGCTGCTATCGTCGCTGCCGGCGGACGCGGTGCGTTTTGGCAAGAAGGTTGAGTGCGTCGAAGAACTCAATGCCGGGGTCTACATTCAATTCACAGACGGCAGCGAATTCCGGTGCGATGCGCTGATTGGCGCAGATGGGATTCACTCGGCGATCCGTACATCGCTGTTCGGTCAGGACAGCCCCGAATTTACCGGTATCGTGTCCTATCGATCCGTGGTGCCGTCCGACAGGCTGGATATCCCCAACCTCGATGCCTTCACCAAGTGGTGGGGGCCGGTACCCGAGATGCAGATCGTGACCTTCCCGCTAAACCGTGGCCGCGACACTTTCATCTTCGCCACCACACCGCAGGACGACTGGCACCACGAGTCCTGGACCATGGCCGGCGATCCGGACGAGCTGAGGGAGGTGTACCGTGATTTCCATCCGGAGGCCCGTGCGCTGCTGGCGGCCTGTACCGACGTCACCAAGTCGGCGCTTTACGTGCGCGAGCCGCTGCCGGCCTGGTCGCGGGGCGCCGTGACGATACTGGGCGATGCCGCGCATCCGATGGTGCCGTTCATGGCGCAGGGAGCCTGCATGGCCATCGAGGACGCGGTGGTGCTGGGCAGGGCCATGGCGGGCGTGGCGCGGGACGGTGTTGCCCAGGCTTTCCTGCGGTACGAAGAAGCGCGCAAGGCGCGTACCGCCAAGGTCCAGCGGGGCTCGCGCGGCAACGAGTGGCTCAAGGCCGGCGGCAATGCCGACTGGGTCTACGGCTACGATGCCTGGACCGCGTAACCCAATAGCTGCAACGGTTGAAGGCCGGGCGCCGCCAGTCGTCCCGGCACCCGGGCGTGAACGATACCGCGTGGCGTTGCGATGTTTTCCCTGTTACCACCCTGAACGGCGGAAACCGTCCCCGGCAGTTCGAGCCCCATTGCGCTCCGGTTTCAATCTGCAACACGTTATGGACGTGCCTCTGGTAGTTGCGTATTTTCTGCATATTCCATTCAAGATTTACCGGCTCTTGCCGATTTATGACGATGAAATGACCAATTGGCGACAGAAAATACTTTCGTGCCGCCGAGCATTGCGAGAAACTTACCGGCTCGAAAATTTAGGCCTGCAACAAAACCGTAATTCGAAAGCGGGCGTACCACACAATTGATCGAAGAGCATCGACAGAACAGTCGGGCAGACGCAGGGTGAAACAATGATTTCCAACGAAGCGCAGAAAGTTCGCGAGGTGTTGATCGAAAAGGGGCTTGAAACGCCGCTGCGAGAAAACGGCATGAACGCCGAGCAGAAATATGAACGTATCAAGGGATTGATGGCGGAAGTGGTGGGCACCCTGGGTCTGGACCTGGAGGACGACAGCCTGGCGGAAACGCCGCACCGGATCGCCAAGATGTACGTCCGCGAAATCTTCGCCGGCCTCGATTACGAAAATTTCCCCAAGATGGCGCTGATCGAGAACAAGATGGGTGCGGAGGAAATGATCAAGGTACGTGACATCTCGGTCACCAGCACCTGCGAGCATCATTTCGTCACCATCGATGGCGCTGCGACCGTGGCCTACATCCCCGGCGACAAGATTATCGGGCTTTCCAAGATCAACCGTATCGTGCGTTTCTTTGCGCAGCGGCCGCAGGTACAGGAGCGTCTGACGCAACAGGTGCTGGTGGCGCTGCAGACGCTGCTGGAAACCGAAAACGTCGCCGTGACGATCAACGCGGCGCACTATTGCGTCAAGGCCCGCGGGGTCATGGACGTCAATTCCAAGACCGAGACCACCGCACTCGGCGGTATCTTCAAGAGCGATGCCCGCACCCGCGCGGAATTCCTCAACTGATTTCGACCCTCTGACACACTGTTGCCGGGCCCGGCTCAGGGCCCGGAAAACAGCGCCTCTGCGGTGATGTCGGCGATGGTCGGGGTACCGGCCAGCGCCATCGTCACTTCCAGTTCCTCCCGCAGTACCCTCAGCAAATGGGCGACCCCGAGCGCGCCCGCCACCGCCAGCGCCCAGATCTGCGGCCGTCCGACCATCACCGCGTCCGCGCCCAGCGCCAGCGCCTTGTAAACGTCGGTGCCCCGTTCGATACCGCCGTCGAGCAGCAGTGGGAAATCCTCGCCCACGGCGGCCCGGATGCGCGGTAACACCTCGATGGCGGATGGCAGGCAGTCGAGTCCGCGGCCGCCATGGTTGGAGACCACGACGCCGTCGAGCCCCATTTCCGCCACCCGCAGCGCATCCGCCGGGTGCTGGATCCCCTTGACGAGGATCGGCAGCTCGGTCTGCCGCTGCAGCCAGTGCAGATCCTCCCACCGCGGCGCTTCGCCCATCATGCCCTGGAAGACGATGCTCTGGTGCGGCTCCAGCACCGCTCGCGGCAACGGCGGCCGATCCTTCAGGTTGACCGCCTCGACGCCCGGGGGCAATTCGAAACCGGCGCGCTGGGCGCCAAAGCTATCCTCGATCTGCAGTTCGCCGCCGTCGTAACCCTCAGGGTCACTGAGAAACAGCGTGGCAGAGAGGTCGGCGCGTACCGTCACGCTCGAGCCCGTAACCCGGCGGATGGCGTTGTCGACATGCAGACCGTAGGTTTCGTCCGCCTCGTACCGGTTGAACATGGGAGGCGTGCTCTTCAGCGGCAGCGTGAAGTTTCTGGATCCAATACTGAGCGGTGGCCGGGTGCGGTTGACGCTTTGCCGGGAATTCAATAGGATGCGCAACGCTAGCCCGTATGCCGGCCTTCTCGGCCGCGCGTCTATGTCCCCGTAGCTCAGCTGGATAGAGCAGCCGCCTCCTAAGCGGCAGGTCGGAGGTTCAAATCCTCTCGGGGACGCCATTTCTCAGTCACTTTTCCGTAGCTGACGTCCATCCCGCACCGGCGCTCGGTGACGGTATCCGTCTTAGGCTAAGCTTTAGCCTTTGGTGGTCGACGACTTTTGCCGTTGAACCGCCCGGCCAACAGAACGGAGGAGGCACAGTGGCTATCAGCATCGTGACTATCTGCGGCAGCGTGCGCCCCGGCAATTACACCGCCAAGGCGCTGCAGCTGGTGCTGGACGAGTTCGCCAAAATGCCCGACGTAGAGGTGACACCGGTCTATCTCGAGGCGTTGGAGCTGCCGCTTCCCGGTTTGGCGGCGGCCAGGCCGGAGGCGATCGAGGTGTTTCAGAAAACGGTGAAGGAAGCGACCGGCGTGCTGCTTGCGTCGCCTGAGTATCACGGTGGTATCAGTAGCCCGATGAAGCTGGCGATCGATAATCTCGGTTTTCCCAGCATGCTGGCCGATAAGCCGGTGCAGTTGCTGGGGGTTGCCGCCGGCGTGATAGGTGCGATCAAGTCGACCGAACAGCTGCGTGCCATCTGTGCCCACGTCGGCGCGATACCGCTGCCCATGACGGTGTCGGTGGCGAAGGTGCAGCAGGTGTTCGACGGCGAGGGCAATTGCCTGGATGCGGAAATGGAAAAGCTGATTCGACGCACGGCTCACAACCTGGTCGAATACATTCAGGACACCATCTGCCACAAAATCAGTCTGGAAGAGATTCTGCGCGGCGAGTCGGGCGCCTGATACCGTCCGGGTGCATCCCGCCGCGCAGAGTGGGCGCGTTTATTTGTCGCGGATCGAGTGATTCGCCATATGCTCCAGTGCCCGGATCATGGCCGAGTGATCCCAGTCGGCACCACCGAGCGCGACACAGGTACTGAAGTTCTGCTGCGCCAGCGCCGTGTTCGGCAGATTCAGCGCCAGCTCCCGGGCGCCGCTAAGCGCCAGGTTCAGGTCCTTCTGGTGCAGCTTGATGCGAAAGCCCGGATCGAAGGTGCCCTTGACCATGCGCTCACCGTGCACCTCGAGGATCTTGGACGAGGCGAAGCCGCCCATCAGTGCCTCGCGCACCTTCGCAGGATCCGCACCGGCCTTCGATGCGAACAGCAGCGCTTCGGACACCGCCTGGATGTTCAGAGCGACGATGATCTGGTTGGCCACCTTGGCGGTCTGACCGTCACCGTTGCCGCCGACCCGGGTGATGTTCTGGCCCATGATGTCGAACAGCGGTTTGGCGCGGGCGAAGGTCTCCTCGCTGCCGCCGACCATGATCGACAGGGTGCCGGCCTTGGCGCCGACCTCGCCGCCGGACACCGGTGCATCCAGATACTCGGCGCCGAGCTCATTGACGCGCTGGGCGAAGTCCTTGGTGGCCAGCGGCGAGATCGAGCTCATGTCGATCACCACCTTGCCGTCCGACAGGCCTTCCGCGACGCCGTTGTCGCCGAACAGCACCTCCCCGACCTGCGGGGTGTCCGGCACCATCAGGATAATGAATTCGGCTGCTTCTGCGACAGCCTTGGGGGTCGGGCAGCCTTCGGCGCCGGTCAGTTCCGCCGGGACTGGGCTGCGGTGGGTCGATACATAAAGCTGGTGGCCGGCGTTCGCAAGATTCAGCGCCATGGGCAGGCCCATGATGCCGGTGCCGATAAATCCGATTGTTGCCATTGTTTGCCTCCGGTGTTTGTTGCTTTCCGTGGGTTTGTTGAGGCCCCGCGGCTATTCGGCGTTCGGGTTGTCTCGTGACAGGTGACAGGTGACAGGTGACAGGTGACAGGTGACAGGTGACAGGTGACAGGTTACGCGTGACTTGCGCGTGCCATCTGCAAAGCCGTGCAACTTTCGGACTTTCGGTGCCTCGCCAAGTTGGCTGTCTCGAGCTTTTGACCTGTAACCCCTGACGCGTCACCGCAATCCGTGCTCTTTCATCCAGCCCAGACCTGCCTCGGTGGTTGTGGCCGGCTTGTACTCGCAGCCGATCCAGCCGTCATAGCCGAGCTTGTCGATAAAGCCGAAGATGAAGCGGTAGTTCAGTTCGCCGGTGCCCGGCTCGTGACGCCCGGGGTTATCGGCCAGCTGCAGATGCTGGATGGCGCCGATGTGGGCTTCCAGCGTCGGGCAGATATCGCCCTCCATGATCTGCATGTGGTAGATGTCGTACTGCAGGCCTAAGTTGTCGCTGCCGACCTTGTCGCGAATACGCAGGGCCTGCTGGGTGTTGCTGAGGAAGAAGCCTGGAATGTCGCGGGTATTGATCGCTTCCATCACCAGCCGGATACCCGCCTGCTTGAGCTTGTCGGCGGCGAATTTGAGGTTCTCGGCGAAGGTGTCCTCGGCGACCCCGGCGCTGATGCCCTGGGGCTGGATACCGGCCAGGCAGTTGACCTGGGTGTTGCCGAGGACCTTGGCGTAGGCAATGGCCTTGTCGACGCCGGCGCGGAACTCCTCGATGCGGTCCGGGTGGCAGGCGATACCGCGCTCGCCGCCGGCCCAGTCGCCGGCCGGCAGGTTGAACAGCACCTGGGTCAGGCTGTTGGCGTCGAGTTTGGCCCTGATCTCGTCGGGTTCGTAGTCATACGGGAAAAGATATTCGACGCCCTCGAAGCCGGCCCTGGCGGCGGCCTCGAAACGGTCAAGAAAGTCGTACTCGGTAAAAAGCATCGACAGATTGGCGCAAAAACGTGGCATTGTTGCCTCCTTAGAATCGGTTGGCGGGAGAGGGCACTGATTGTGGGAGCGGCGCCCTCGCCGCGAAGCTCTTGATTAACCCATTCGCGGCGGGGGCGCCGCTCCCACAGGGGGCATCGCCCCCACGGGCGCCCCGCCCAGCCGCATCGGTCAATCCCGCAACGATATCGCGGCCGATGCGTCTTAGCTGCACTCGGCCAGATCCTCGAACTCGTTGATGGCATCGATCTCGGTGCCCATGGCGATATTGGTCACCCGCTCGAGCATGATTTCGACCACGACCGGTACCCGGTGCTCGGCCATCAGCCGGCGTGCTTCCTCGAAGGCGTCTGCGATCTCGCCCGGATCGCGCACGCGGATCGCCTTGCAGCCCAGTCCTTCGACGACGGCGACGTGGTCGACGCCGTAACCTTCCAGTTCAGGGGCGTTGATATTGTCGAAGGCCAGCTGCACGCAGTAGTCCATATCGAAGTTGCGCTGTGCCTGGCGGATCAGCCCCAAATAGGAGTTGTTTACCACGACATGCAGGTAGGGTAGGTTGAACTGGGCGCCAACCGCCAGCTCCTCGATCATGAACTGGAAGTCATAGTCGCCGGAGATCGCGACCACCTCGCGGCCCGGGTTGGCCTTGACGACGCCGAGCGCGGCGGGCGCGGTCCAGCCCAGGGGGCCGGCCTGACCGGCGTTGATCCAGTTGCGAGGCTCGTAGACATGCAGGCTCTGAGCGGCGGCGATCTGCGACAAGCCGATGGTGGTGACATAGCGGGTGTCACGGCCGAAGAACCTGTTCATCTCGGCATAGACACGCTGCGGCTTGATCGGTACCTGGTTGTAGTCGCTGCGCCGCTGCATCGTCTGCTTGCGCTCGTGGCAGTCCGCGGCCCAGCCGGAGCGATCTTTCAGCTTTCCGCTCGCACGCCATTCACGGGCAACCTCGACGAACAGCGCCAGGGCGCTACCTGCGTCCGAGACGATGCCAAGATCCGGCGTGAAGACGCGGCCGATCTGGGTCGGCTCGATATCGACGTGAACGAAGGTACGTCCCCGGGTATAGACATCGACCGAGCCGGTGTGACGATTGGCCCAGCGATTGCCAATGCCGAGCACGAAGTCCGAGTCCAGCAGGCTGGCATTGCCGTAGCGGTGCGAGGTTTGCAGGCCGGCCATGCCGGCCATCAGCGGATGGTCGTCGGCGATGGTGCCCCAACCCATCAGTGTCGGGATGACCGGTACGCCGAGGATCTCGGCAAACTCGACCAGCCGGTCTGAGGCGTTGGCATTGATGATGCCCCCGCCGGCGACAATCAGCGGCCGCTCCGATGCCTGCAACATCTCCAGCGCCCGCTCGACCTGCTTGCGTGTTGCCGCCGGCCGATAGGGCGCTAAGGGTTCATACAGTTCGGGATCGAATTCTATCTCGGCCATCTGCACGTCGAACGGCAGATCGATCAAAACCGGCCCCGGACGGCCCGAGCGCATCAGGTGAAAGGCCTTCTGAAATACCTGCGGGATCAGTCCGGGTTCCAGTACCGTGGTCGCCCATTTGGTCACGGGCTTGGCGATTGATTCGATATCGACGGCCTGGAAATCCTCCTTGTGCAGCCGGGCTCGCGGCGCCTGGCCGGTGATGCAGAGCATCGGGATGGAGTCGGCCGAGGCTGCGTAGAGCCCGGTGATCATGTCGGTGCCAGCGGGGCCCGAGGTGCCGATGCAGATGCCGATATTGCCCGGCTGGGCGCGACTATAGCCGTCGGCCATGTGGGAGGCGCCTTCGACATGGCGGGCGAGTACATGGTCGATGCCGCCGAGCTTCTTCAGCGCCGCATAGATCGGATTGATGGCTGCGCCCGGCACGCCGAATACCGTCTCGACCCCTTCTTTCCTGAGAATCTCGACTGCTGCTTCGATCGCTCGCATTTTGGCCATGGAGGCGTCCTCCCGTGATCTGTTAAGTGAAAACCATGAGCGGACAGGGCCGCTGCTGAGCACCATCAAAACAGTTCGCTTCCGGGATTTCAATAAAAAATGGAAACGTATTTCACTATGTGGATTGGTTGCGTTTTATGCGATGCGTTTTGGAAATCTGATAGTCCTTTAAAAACAAATTATTGAGTCAAAAATAAGAGTCGGTTAGATAATTTTTGGAAACCTTCAAATTTTTAATATTTTTTGGAATCTGTTTTCATTTTTGCTCTGGATCGGGTTCCTGGCTGTCGTCAAGGGCGGCGCGGATGAGGCTCTTTTCCTCCTGTTCGATCTGACGCATCGCCTCGCTGACATGATGGACATGGGCCATGGCGGCCTTCTGTGCCCAGTTGGCCTGGCCGCTGATAACGGCGTTGTAGATCTGCCGGTGATGCTTGTCGATCTGCTGCTTGAACGCCTTGCGGTGGCTGAGGTTCAGTACCGAGGCTTCGACCGAGTGCAGCATCAGGCTCTTGAGACTGTTGAGAATATGGATCAGCACCGGATTGTGCGACGCCTCGGCGATGGCGCGGTGAAAGGCATGATCGAGCTCGGCATTGGTCAGCGGGTCGGCCGCTTCCATCGCTTCGAAAGCGCGGCTGATTCGATAGCGGTCCTTGTCGGTGGCGCGCTGGGCGGCGAGGTTCGCGGCCTGTCCCTCAAGCTGTTCGCGAACCTCGAGCAGGTCGAAGAGGGTGCGGGTATGGCCGAAATAGAGCTGCATCAGCGGGCTTTCGTCTTCCGGTTCCGGCAGGATCGAGGCGACGAAGGAGCCCTTGCCATGGCGGGTCTCGATAATGCCGCGACCATGCAACTCGTGCAGGGCTTCGCGAATGATCGAGCGGGAAACGCCGAGTTTGGCGGCCAGCTGGCGTTCGGACGGTATCTTCTGCTCCGGGGCCAGACTGCCGTCGAGGATCAGTTGCTCGAGCCGGTGGGCGATGGCCTGGGCAATCGGTTGTTGTTTTTTACTCATAGCGTTGCTGTCACTGGTTGGACCAGTCCTCAGTCTAGTCGGGAGGGGCCCCGCTTCTGGCCTGTCTGGGCAGCTACTATCGGGTATTCCCGTACTGGCGTCCAACACCCCCTGCCAAAAACTGGTCGGACCAGTTCTCAATTGAGTGGACGGCCTGCAGCGGCCGGCTGAAACTCCCTCCGCATGTCGCTGTGGGCTCCTTCCCGCAGCGGTAACGCTAAAAATAACAATGCATTGAGAGAGAGAGTCCATGAACGATCGGAACGACAACAACGTGGCGCCGCGGCGCGGCTTCCTGAAATCCCTGATACTGGCCTCGGCCGCCGTTTTAGGCGCCTCCGCCATCACAGCGGCACCGGCCCAGGCCGCCACGACCTGGAAAGTGCAGTCGGTCTGGGATGCCGGCACCGTGGGTTACACCCTGTTCGAGGAGTGGTGCAACGGCATGGAAGAGAAGACCGGCGGCGAACTCAAGTTCAAGTGCTTCCCGGCGAAATCGGTGGCGGCGGACAACAACGCGCTGTTCGATGCCGTGCGCAACGGTGTGCTGCAGGGCATGAACCCCTTCACGCTGTACTGGTCCGGCAAGATTCCGGCTTCGGTGTTCCTGTCCTCCTACCCGGCCGGTCCCGACCAGCCGCAACAGTGGGACACCATGTTCTACAGCATGGGCATGCTGGAAAAGACCCGCGAAATCTACAAGAAACTGGGTCTCTTCTATGTCGGTCCGATCCAGCATGACGCCAACATCATCCACTCGAAAAAGCCGGTCAACAGCCTCGAGGACCTCAAGGGCATGAAGATCCGTGTGCCGGGCGGGATGGTGGCCGAAGTGTTCCAGCAGTTCGGCGTGTCGACGGTCAGCCTGCCGGGTTCCGATATCTTCCCGGCGCTGGAAAAGGGCACCATCGATGCTGCCGACTATGTCGGCCCCGCCGTGAACTACGAGCTCGGCTTTTCCCAGGTCACCGACAATATTCTGATGGGCCCGCCGGGCGTGATGTCGATCTACCAGCCGGTGGACCTGATGGACCTGACCGTCAATCTGAGGGCCTGGAACAAGCTGTCGCCGAAGGTGCAGCAGGTCGTCGAGGATGAGGTGCGTAACTACTCGCAGCGCCACTATCTGACGATCCAGAAGCGCAATATCGAGGCGATGGAGAAGTTCAAGGCGGAGGGCACCAAGGTGTCGCGCCTGAGCCAGGAAGATCTGGAAACCTTCCGCCGCGCCGCGATTCCGGTCTGGTTCAACTGGGCCAACAAGGATGAGGACGCGCGTGCGATCTTCGATCTGCAGCTCAAATACATGATGAACGACACCGTCGGTTACATCACGCCCGAAGACATCAAGGGCATGGAATAAGCGAACGGAATCCATCCCGGGAGGGGCTTGCCCTCTCCCCGGGCTCAACTCGAGAGGTAGTACATCATGTCTGAGTTAGAAGGATTCGGTTTCGTCATGCCGCACTGGTTCTACTGGGGCTGGCTGGCGGTGATGCCGCTGATCATGATCGCGCTGGACAAGCGCAAGTCCCGCAAGGAGGCGGCGCTGGAAGCGTCACATCCGGTAATGGGTGAAGTCCAGGCCGACGAAGATCCGATTATCCATCGCCATTTCGAAGGCAACCGGCTGACCCGTCTCATCGACTGGATCAGCGAGAAGTCGGGTGTCTTCGTGGCGTTCTGGACGGTCAATGCGGTCTGCTTTTATTTCTTCGAAGTGGTGATGCGATACCTGTTCAACATGCCGACTATCTGGGTGCACGAGGCCAGCTATCTGCTGCTGGGCATGCAATACCTGATGGCCGGCGGCTTTGCGCTGTTGCATGGCGCCCATGTGCGGGTCGATGTCATGTACAACTTCCTGCCGGAACGCGGGCGGGTCGGCATGGATATCTTCACCTCGATGTTCTTCTTTATCTTTGCGCTGGCCCTGGCGGGGACCTCCTGGACGTTCTTTATGGATGCATACTCGATGGGTGAGACCACCGTTGAGACCTGGGGTATTCAATACTGGCCGGTGAAGGGCGTGATGCTGCTCGGCTCGGTACTGATACTGCTGGCCGGCATCTCGAAACTGATCAAGGACGTCGCGCTGTTCGTCCGTATGGGACGGGAGGCCTCCTGATGAATACCAAGGTTATGAATCCGACCGAGCTGAAACCCGCACAGGGGACTTTCAGCGGGATATTCGGCACCTGGCTGATGATACTGGCGACGGCGGCGATGGCGTTCGTGATCGGTGTCGAAACCATCAATACGCTGTTCTTCGATCCCTACGAAGACCAATACTTTCTGTTCCGCCTCGCTGGCAGTCTGGCCGACGTCGAGATCGGGCCACTGACCTACCTGATGTTCGGCTCGCTGCTGGTGGCGTTGATGATGGGGCTGCCGCTGACCTTTGTCACCGGCGGCCTGGGGGTGATGTTCATCTATCTGGTCGGCGATGCGACCATGCTCAACATCATTCCGGGGCGCATCTTCCCGATGATGACCAACTCGGATCTGGCGGCGATCCCGCTGTTCATCTTCATGGCGTCGATGCTCGAACGGGCCGGCCTGATCGAGGAAATGTTCAACGTTGTCTACAAATGGATGGGCGGCCTGAGCGGCGGCCTGGCCACGGCAACGATTCTCGCCTCGACGATCCTGGCCGCCATGGTCGGCGTGATCGGCGCCGCAGTCGTGACGATGGGTATCATCGCGCTGCCGGCGATGCTCAAGCGCGGCTACGATCACCAGATCGCCCTCGGCTCGATCATGGCCGGCGGTACCCTCGGCATTCTGATTCCGCCGTCGATCCTGGCGATCCTCTATGCCGTGGTGGCGCAGCAGTCGGTTGGCGAGCTCTATCTCGGCGCCATCGTACCCGGCCTGATGCTGTCCGGCATGTATATCGCCTACGTGCTGATCCGTACCTGGCTGAAACCCGATATGGGCCCGCCGGTACCGCTCGAGGAGCGCATCTCGCTGAAACAGAAGCTGCTTCTGCTGAAAGATCTGGTCGCGCCGTTGATCCTGGTCATGCTGGTGCTGGGTCTGCTGTTCGGGGGTATCGCGACTCCGGTGGAGGCGGCCGGTATCGGCTCCTTCGGCGCCATGCTGGTGGCCTGGAAGCACGGCGCCTTCTCGGTGGCGGCGCTCAAGGATGCGTCGGTGACGACCGCCAAGGCGTCGGCGATGGTGCTCTGGATCATGTTCGGCGCCTCGGTGTTCGTCGGCTTCTATATCCTCCAGGGCGGCCAGGACTTCATCACCGAAACCATTCTCGGCACCGGACTTTCGTCCTATGGCATCCTCTTCATGCTGATGGTGCTGCTGGTGATTCTTGGCATGTTCCTGGACTGGGTCGGCATCCTGCTGCTGGCAGTACCGATCTTCATCCCCATCGTCCAGGCGCTGGAGTTCGACGGTCTGTTCGGGCTGCCGGCAGTACCGGGCGAGGACGTGGTGCTCTGGTTCGGCGTGCTCTATCTGGTCAACATGCAGATGTCCTTCCTCAGCCCTCCGTTCGGCTATGCGCTCTTCTATATCCGCGGCGTCTGCCCGCCCGAGATATCGATGGGCACCATCTTCAAGTCGTCGCTGGTGTTCCTGGCGCTGCAGGCCCTGGGTCTCATGATCTGCATCCTGCTGCCGGGCGTGGTGACCTGGCTGCCGAAGCTGGTGTACGGCTGACGCCAAACGGGATCCGGTGCCTTGCGCCGGATCCCACCAGATAATCCCCTGATGCATGCTCAATGCAGCCTGTCCGCTGCAGGGTTGCACTCGGCTTGTGAATACAATGGGAACGAATATGAACGACAGAATCCGCGTTGGCAGCCTGCAGATCGCGAAGCCGCTATACGAGCTGATTGCCCGGGAAATTGCGCCGGGCACTGGCATCGAGCCCGACCGTTTCTGGCACGCCTTCGAAGCCATCGTCGATGATCTGACGCCGAAGAACCGGGCGTTGCTGGAAAAACGCGACGAGATCCAGTGTCACATGGACGAATGGCATCGGGCCCACAAGGGTCAACCGCTGGATATGGCCGAATACAAGGCCTTTCTCGGAGATATCGGCTATCTGGTACCGGAGGGAGAGCCCTTCAGCATCACCACGGACAAGGTCGATGATGAGATTGCCCGGGTCGCCGGTCCGCAGCTGGTGGTACCGGTCAACAATGCGCGCTTTGCGCTGAACGCTGCCAACGCGCGCTGGGGCAGCCTGTACGATGCGCTCTACGGTACCGATGTGATTCCGGAGTCGGGAGGGTTGGGGCGCGGCCATACCTTCAACCCTGCGCGCGGCGAGGCGGTGATCGCCTGGGCGGCCGGCTTCCTCGACCAGGCCGCGCCGCTGGCCGAAGGCGGCCATGGCGATGTTGCCGATTACAGCCTGGAGACGCGAGACGGCCATACCGCTCTGATCATCCGCATGACCGACGGCCGCATCACTGGGCTGCAGGACGCGGCGCAGTTCGCGGGCTTTCGCGAGGAGCAGGGCGTAAAGGCGATCCTGCTGCGCAATCACGGCCTGCATGTCGAGCTGCAGATCGACCGGGACCACCCGATCGGCGCCATGGCGGCCTCCGGGCTGCGCGATCTGATACTGGAGTCGGCGCTGAGTACCATCATGGACTGCGAGGATTCGGTCGCCGCCGTCGATGCCGACGACAAGGTCGCGGTCTACCGCAACTGGCTCGGGCTGATGACGGGCACTCTCGAGGAGACGTTCGAAAAGGACGGTCTCGCACAGACCCGGCGGCTGAACCCGGACCGCGAATACCGCACGCCGGCGGGCCAACCCTTGCGCCTGCACGGCCGCAGCCTGCTGTTGGTGCGAAACGTGGGTCACCTGATGACCACCGATGCGGTACTCGACCGTGAAGGCGAGCCGGTGCCGGAGGGTTTCCTCGATGCAATGGTCACCAGTCTCTGTGCGGTGCATGACCTCAAGGGGCTGGGGCGCTACCGCAACAGCCGTCGCGGCAGCCTCTATATCGTCAAGCCGAAGATGCACGGGCCCGAGGAGGTCGCGTTCACCAACGAGTTGTTCGGACGCGTCGAGCAGGCGCTGGGGCTCGGCCGCAACACCCTCAAGGTCGGAGTGATGGACGAGGAACGGCGTACATCGGCGAATCTCAAGGCGTCTATCCGCGCCGTGCGTGAGCGTCTGGTGTTCATCAATACCGGCTTCCTCGACCGGACCGGCGACGAGATCCATACCTGCATGGAGGCGGGTCCGGTGCTGCCGAAGGAGGCAATCAAGGCAC
>JABXIM010000226.1 GCA_013373085.1 Oceanospirillaceae bacterium
AGCGGGAATAGCTCAGTTGGTAGAGCACGACCTTGCCAAGGTCGGGGTCGCGAGTTCGAGTCTCGTTTCCCGCTCCAATACGTCCTCTCTATGTAGCTTTAAGTCAGTGCCGATCTGGTAGGCGACCCGCTGTTTATTTGTCGGGGTCACGACCGGAGCGCCGGCCGGTTAGTCTCGTTTCCCGCACCGGATATTTCGTTTCAATCCATCATATTGCAGTTCGGTTGGCTTCCGGTGGCGTGGTCATGGGACCGGGCTCCCTGGCAAGGTTGCTGCCCTTAAATGTCATTTTCCGCTCCAAGTCCTTACCGGTGTTGGGTTTCGCGACGCCGTCGCTCCACCCAACCTACAATTGCACGCTCACGCCTCACGATAAAATTGGCTTCGGCACTTTACAGCCCGAAAAAAGCTGCATAGAATATGCGCCTCCTTCGATGAGGAAGGTCACAGCGTCCCATTCGTCTAGTGGCCTAGGACACCGCCCTTTCACGGCGGTAACAGGGGTTCGAACCCCCTATGGGACGCCATCAGCGGGAATAGCTCAGTTGGTAGAGCACGACCTTGCCAAGGTCGGGGTCGCGAGTTCGAGTCTCGTTTCCCGCTCCAATACGTCCTCTCTATGTAGCTTTAAGTCAGTGCAGATCTGGTAGGTGACCCGCTGTTTATTTGTCGGGGTCACGACCGGAGCGCCGGCCGGTTAGTCTCGTTTCCCGCTCCAAAATACTTCTCTTGTGACTTTAAGACAGTGCCCACCTGGCAGGCGACCCGCCTTTTATTCGTCGGGGTCACGACCGGGGCGCCGGCCGGTTAGTCTCGTTTCCCGCTCCAGCAGTTATCTCCGCTTCACTCTCACACCGTCGTCAATCGTATCATCCGGATGGGTAATGACTGCTTCACCTTCCGTCAGGCCCTCCAGAATCTGGGCCGATAGCCCATTGCTGCGGCCGACCTTTACCGCGCGCCGTCTGGCCCTGTTGTCCTGCATGACAAAGAGGGTCCACTGGCCGTCGGAACGAAACAGGGCGCTGGCCGGGATCTGCAGTACATCCTGCTCTTCCCAGAGTATAAAGCGCGATTCGACGCGGTAGCCGTCGCCCAGCGTCTGCCATTCTTCGGGGGGCGACGTGATGTCCGAAATAATCAGCACGCGTTGTTCTTCCACGCCAAGTGCGGAGATCTTGGTGAACCCGACCGGCTCTACTCGTCTTACCTGACCCGTCAGGGATTTTTCACCGCCCCAGCGCTCATACAGTACGGTCATGCCGGGCTTGATTTGCACGGCGCTGGCCGACAGGACATCGGTTTCGATCTCCAGCGAACGGGTGTCGCCGATTTCCAGCAGCGGCTCGCCTCTTGCTACCACGCCTTCGCACTCGTGCTGGAGTTTGAGAATCCTGCCGTCGACGGGGGCAAGCACCTGAACCCTGTCCTCGGTATTCGACGATGGATTACCGGTGTAACGCAACGCCGTCCGCGCGGCTTCGAGTTCATGTTTGGCGACATCCACGGCAAATTCCGCGGAGCGCAGTGCAGCCGCTGTGCTGCGCTTTTGAGCGGTTGCCTGGTCAAGTCTGGTCACGGAGATATGACCCTGTTCGGCAAGCGGCTGCAATCGTTTAAGTTCGTTGTCGGCCAGCTCGGCATCGGCGCGCGCAGAATCGACATTCTGGTCGGCGGCGCGCAGCGCTGCCTCCGCAGCGGCCACCCTGGCCTCGGCTACGGCGCGACTGCGCGGATCGAGCGCCTGAGATTGCAGCGGGCTGATGGTCAACAACAACTGGTTCTTGTCGACGCGGTCGCCCACATTCAGGTCGACGCGGCAGGCGGTACCGGCGACCGGCGCGGTGATGACGTAGCGATCGATGACGCGGGTCTTGCCTTCTTCCTCGATGGCGACCTGTAGCGGTGCGCGTATAACCGAGGCCGTTTCGACCAGTCGCGGCTGCGGTCTGAAACCGTAGACGAGTGCCGCCACGATGATCAGCACGACAACGAACCAGGTGATGCGTCTTTGCCATTGCGCGGTCATTGTCATTCCTTCGTTTTCAGCACTTCGATCAGATCGAGTTTATCCAGCCGCTGCCGCACCAGCAGGCTCGAGACGGCGGCGGCGACCAGCACCACCAGTGCGGCAAAGGCGTAGGTGGATGGTTCGAGTATCAGGGGCACACGATACATGTCGCTTTCGGCGGACAGGGCAATATAGCCGCACAGTGCCCGCCCGAATCCGAAGCCGAGAGGCAGGGCGGCCAGGGTCAGCAACGCCAGTTCGCCGAGGAGGATGTAGGAAATTTCGCCGCGTGTGTAGCCAAGCACGCGCAGGCTGGCCAACTCGCGACTGCGTTCCGTTAGCATGATACGCGCGCTGTTATAGACGACGCCCACGGCGATTACGACCGAGAATATCGTCGCGACCGAGGTCCAGAACAGCAGGGTTTGGTCCATGGTCTTATGAAAGTTCCTGATTTCCTGCGTGCGGATCACGGATCCACCGACTTCAGGTCTGTCCTTGAGGTGCTGATAAATCTCATTGGCGTACTGTTCATCGATATACAGGAGGGCGCCGGAGATGGCGTTGCCTTCCTGCATCAGGCGGTTGAGGGCGCCCAGAGCCATGTAGGCACCCACGCCGAGGTCCTGCCGGATCAGGCCCACCACCGGCACCTGCACTTTGGGCATGCGGCCTTCCAGGGCTTCGATCGTGAGCAGGTCGCCGGCTTCCATACCCAGGAGTTTTTTTGCCAGATACTCATTCAGAACGATGCCCTCGGGTGGCAGTTTGACGGGCCTGAGGTCGCTGTCGACCAGGCGCTTGATGGTCGACCGGGGTTCGATCGCCACGATCTGGGTGCGATAGCTACGGTGTTCGAAACTCAGTCGTGCCGGTACCATACGAAAGGGTTCGCCGTATTCGACCCCGGGCAGGTTTCGCAGCTCGGTGAGGGCGCGACGTGACGTCGGCTCATGGAATCCGACCGCCAGATCATCGCGTTGCGACAGGACGTAGTGGACGTACATCATGTAATCAATGGTATCGCCCTGAAAGCGGCCGGTCATTAGAATGGCGACGGCCAGCGCGATCCCCAGCATCGACAACAGTGACTTGACCGGGTTGTGGCCCAGGTTGCGCAGGATCATGCGGCTGGGCGTCGACAACATCCGTTTCAAACCCATCTGTTCAATCAGCGAGGTGCGATAGACGGCCGGTGCTTCCGGACGCATGGCTTCGGCCGGTTTCAGACGCACCGCTGAACGTACCGCAGCCAGTGTACCCACCAGGCCGGCGATGGCGGTGATCAGTGACGCCTGGAGGATACGCAGCGGGTCTAGTGTGAAATGCAGAAACGGCAGGCGGAAATATTCCACGTAGATCTCACTCAGCATGTGGCCGAGCCAGGTGCCGGCTGTCACACCGACGACGATACCGGCCAGCACGATGACCATGATCATCTGCAGATAGTGCAGCGCAACGCTGAGGTTGGAATAGCCGAAGGCTTTCAGTGCCGCGATCTGTTCCCGCTGGGTGCCGACCAGGCGGGTGACGACAACGTTGAGCAGAAACGCGGCCACGCCCAGAAAAATGATCGGGAAAACGCCCGAGAGATTTTCCAGTTGCGTGAGTTCCTGCGCCAGAAAGCGATGCGAGGTCTGGTCTTCGCGGGCGACGGCGCCGATGCCGCCATAGCGTTTGAGGATCCCGTCGACCTGGTCCATCACATTCTGCAAGTTGGCGTCGCGCGTCAGCGTCAGCACGACGTGGTTGAATGCGCCGTCCATATCGTAGGCCCGCGACAAAGCCGTCCGGCCCATCCACAGGATGCCGTAGCGCTCGTAATCGGGAAACACGCCGCCGGGGCGCACCTGGTGGACGAACTCCGGTGAACCACCGGTGCCGACGATGCGCAGTTGCTCGCGCTTGCCCTTGATGATGACGTGCAAAGAATCGCCGGGCTTCAGCCTGTGCGCCTGGGCAAAGGCTTCACTGATGATGATTTCATCGTTGCGCCCGGCTTCGATCAGGCGACCGGAGCGCAGGTACAGCCGGTTTAGCAGCGGCTCGCCATTGTCCGGTATCGAAGTAATGGTACCGATGACAGGTTCCTGAAAGCCTTCGATATCGATGGTCAGTGGTGCGACCACGCGGGTATCGACTTTATCGACACCGTCGATCGCGGCGAGGCGCCGGGCGACCGGCTCGGGCGCGCGTTTGACAGGGACGAAAATCTCGGCGAAGCGGTACTCGCTGTAATAGAGGTCACGACTCAACAGCAGCGAATCGAGTGTGCTCATGAACATCAGAAAGCAGGCGACACCGCTGGCCATCACCGCGGTAATGGCGATGCATTGTCCCCGCAGCTTCCACAGGTCGCGCCAAAGTTTGCGGTCCAGCGCTCTCATGGGAGTTACCAGACCAGCTCAGAAGGTGATTTTTTCTGCGTGTTGACCTCGATGCTGGCGATTTTGCCGTCGCTGAGGTGGATCACGCGGTCGGCCATTGCCGCGATGGCGACATTGTGGGTGATCACCACGGTGGTGGTGCCCAATTCACGGTTCACTTTCGCCAGCGCTTCCAGCACCACAATGCCCGTTTTGATGTCCAGTGCCCCGGTGGGCTCGTCGCACAGCAGCACCCGGGGCCGCTTGGCGATGGCGCGGGCGATCGCCACGCGCTGTTGTTCACCGCCGGACAGCTGCGCCGGGAAATGGTCCATGCGAGCGCCGAGGTCAACCAGTTTCAGGGCTTCCTCGGGCGCCAGCGGGTTTCTGGAAATTTCGGTGACCAGCGCCACGTTCTCGCGTGCCGTCAGACTCGGAATCAGGTTGTAAAACTGGAACACGAAGCCGACGTGTTCGCGTCGGTAACGGGTCAGTACCGTTTCATTGAAACTGCTGAGGTCCTGATCGCCGTAACGTACCGTGCCGCTGGTGGGGACATCGAGGCCGCCGAGGATATTGAGCAACGTCGATTTACCACTACCCGACGGGCCCAGCAGCACGACAAACTCCCCTTCGTACAGCTCGAGGTCGATACCGCGCAGCGCCCGTACCTGGATCTCGCCCATCTGGTAGATTTTGGTTATGTTCCCGGTGTGGAATACCACTGCGGGTCCTGACTTTATCGGATCGGAAATAGGTGATTCAGCGCTTGTCATCGAACGTCTCTATTACCAGCTCAGTTATCGTCAGTGAGTTGGGTGGGCGACCCGCTTTTTATGGGTTCATCGCAGATTAGCGTGAAATCAGGGGCCAAAAGTAGGATGGGTGGAGCCGCACCGGCATCCTGTGTAACGCTTTCAGCGAGGTTGACGCGGCGTAACCCATCAGAATAGTGCCGAACCGACACCCAAGATGGGTTGCACGACGACCTGACCGCATCAGTAACGGATACGCCGTACCAAGGCGTCGCTCCACCCATCCGACGAGTTATGTTTTTCCCGCTGAAGCGCGATGAACCTTTTTATTTGGGGGGCTCGCGACCGCAGCGCCGGCCGATTCGTTCCCCGCTCCAAATGCTGAAGAAAGCCGCAGGCTCTCAATGGCCAGCCTCAGGCCGTAGTCGTTTCGGACCGGTTGCAGGAACTCGCTTCGTAAGCGAATTCGGACGGGTGTTGGGTTTCGCTTCGCTCCACCCAACCTACAATTGCACACCGCACACCGCACACCGCACACCGCACACCGCACACCGCACACC
>JABXIM010000104.1 GCA_013373085.1 Oceanospirillaceae bacterium
ATTTCTAAATCTGACTCAAGGTATAACAACGCTTAAATGAATTCACATGTAAGGTTGCTTATCTTGATAAAGCTTTTGTTTGCCCTATCCCGACAAGCGCCCACACGAATTACCTGATCAACTTGTTAAAGAGCGGTGCTTGGCGAGGCCGATGCATTGGCCTTTCGTCTCAAGCGAGGCGCGTATTCTAGCAACCTCTTGTTTCGAGTCAACTCTTTTTTTCAACTTTCGTCGCCGTGACGACTGTGAATCAGAGTTACTCACAGGGAGCTCCAAAGGCTTTTAAATCAAGCTATTGAGCGTCCTGTTTCTGCGCTTTTCGAACTGTCTTGCGACCGTCGTTGCGAGAAGTGGTGCGTATTCTACTCAGCTTCTGAAATGAGTCAACAGGCCTGGCAATATTTTTTTCACCGCCCTGTCATCAAGCTGTTACAGGCGTGGGAATCGCTGGATCTTACGGTATGGAAACACATCGACAATTTCCCCGTTACGTACCTGTTCCTGCATGCTCTGCCAGAATACTACGTCCAGAAGGTCGCCGTGCAATTCGTTGAATATCCGGCGAACCAGCGGATTGCACGCTGTCAGGATCGTAAACTCTTCCGGAAAGACATCATTTGGACCAACCGAATACCAGGGTTCCCCGGACATTTCCTGTTCCGGGTACAGCGGTTCCGGGATACGACGAAAATTGCAGTCAGTCAGATACATGATCTCGTCGTAGTCGTAAAACACCACCCGACGATGACGGGTGACGCCAAAGTTCTTGAACAGCATGTCGCCGGCAAAGATGTTCGCCGCCGCGAGCTGCTTGATCGCTTTACCGTATTCATTGATGGCGTGGAATACCGCTTCCTCGTCATTTCTGGCCAGCGCATCGTCGATATAGAGATTCAGCGGCGTCATGCGGCGCTCTGTCCAGAGATGCTTGATGGTGATCAGTTCCTCATCGACCGTGACCGATGACGCCGCGACCTTCTGCAGCTCCTCGATCAGCTCCGGGCTGAAACGGTTACGTGGAAACAGGAAATTGGTGAATTCCTGGGTATCGGCCATCCGCCCGACGCGGTCATGCCGCTTGACCAGACGGTACCTGTCCTTGACCAGGTCCCGGGTAATGTTCTTCGACGATGAAAAGCGGTCCTTGATCAGCTTGAACACCACCGGGAAGGACGGCAGCGTAAATACCGTCATGACCATGCCCCGGGTGCCGGGCGCGATAACGAACTGGTCGTTTGAGTTTTGCAGCTGGTCGAGAAAGCTGCGATAGAACTCAGCCTTTCCCTGCTTGTAGAAACCGATCGAGCAGTACAGCTCCGCCTTCGACTTCATCGGAATCAGCGAGTGCAGAAATCCGACGAACTCGGATGGTGAGTTCACGTCCACCATGAAGTAGGAGCGGGTAAAGCTGAAAATAACCGAAACGTCATTCTCGTCGACGATCAGTGTATCGACATAGACAGCGCCATTGCCATTGTTCAGCACCGGCAGCACAAAGGGCACATGGCGCTCGCCAATGTTGATCCGTCCGACGATGTAGGCCCCCTTGTTGCGGAAGAACACACTACGAATGATCTCGACGTTCAACGGTGGTCCGCCGGCCACCTCCGGTGGCAGATGGCTTCGGGCGAAATGCACCAGGTTGCGGATATCCCTGCGCCGGTTCTCCCACGGAATATCGAAGGCGAAGTCATCGAGGACCCGCTTCAGCAACGCCACCAGACCGTTCTCCAGTGTATAGATCCGGCACAGTCGGTCCTCGGTCGCAATCGTCCGCCCTTCGTAATCGGAGCGGATGAACATATGGGCATCGTCCAGCTCACCGTACTTGAGCACCTTAAGATAGATTGAATTGAAGAAGGTCTCGGCCAGCTCCGGATCGTTGCGCACCCTGATCTTTTCCGCATAACGTCGTTTGACGTCGTGCCATAGCGTGGCGTCGTAGACGACTTCACCGAGCTGATCGACAATCGCATCCGCAGCCGACTCGGTATTGTCCTCATACAGGTCGATTCTGCTCGCGCCTGCACGCTGGATCGCATGCCAGTCCGCTTTTTCGAAGCGCAATTGAGCCGCAGCGGTAATGGTCTGAAAACGGCTCCGGTAGTCGGCGAACTTCTCCAACACCGCATCGGCGATGCGGTCAGCGTAGGGCACGGTCATATCGCATACGTCCTTCGTAAACACCTCTCCGGTAGACTGGGCGCTACCGAAAGCTGCTGCGACGCCGGACTTTCGGCGCGGCTATAGTTCAAGCAGATATCACAGGAGAGCTTAGAACATGTACAGCCTGCCGGAACTGGAAGTCGTCCGCTCTTTCGACGCCATCGGGGTGCTGACCAGTGGCGGCGACGCCCCGGCGATGAATGCCGCCATCCGTGCGGTGGTCCGAACCGCGCTTAACCACGGCATCAAGGTCTACGGTATTCACCGCGGCTACAGCGGACTGCTGGGTAACGACCTGCGCCGGATGTCATCGCCGTCCGTCAGCAATATCATCCAGCGCGGCGGCACCATCCTGAAAAGCGACCGCTGCAAGGAATTCCACCAGGCTGAAACTCGCCAGCGAGCAGCCAGCATCCTGCGCGAAAAAGGTATCCAGGCCCTGGTCACCATCGGCGGCGATGGCACTCTGACCGGCGCGCACCTGCTCTCCCTGGAAACAGGCATCCCGGTGGTCGGCATCCCCGGCAGCATCGACAACGATATTCCCGGCACCGACGACAGCATCGGTTTCGATACCGCCGTCAACACCGCCATCGGCGCCATCGATCGTATCCGCGATACCGCCCTGTCGCACGAGCGCCTGTTCCTGGTCGAAGTGATGGGACGCGACTCCGGCTACATCGCCACCCAGGTCGGTATTGCCTGCGGTGCGGAAATGATCCTGATTCCCGAATATCCGACACCGGTTGAGTCCATCGGTTACACCCTTGCCGAAAACCGCCGCACCGGCAAGGGTTCGAGCGGCATCATCGTCGTCGCCGAGGGACCGGAACCGGGATTGACCGGACGCCTCGCGGAGCAGCTGCTCCGGTTCGGCGAAGAAGCCCGCGTCTGCATCCTGGGGCATATTCAACGCGGCGGCAGTCCCACCGCCCACGACCGGGTGCTGGCATCCTGCATGGGGGCCACGGCGATCGACTTTTTACTGGCCGGCTACAGCGACGTAATGGTCGGCAGCGACGGTCGCGCGCTCAAGCCGATGCCATTGGCGGATATCCCGAACCACCGCAAGCATGCTCCCCTGCTTTACCCGATCGCGCTACAGCTGCACAAGTAGGCCGCAGGCCTGCGTCATTTCCGCTATCATCGCGGCCTATGACGCCCTCAGAACGCTACAAGGCGCTGCAACAGCGGCCCGATTTCGAACCCGATCCGGCGCAGCGCGAAGCTCTTGCGGCACTCGATCAGCTGTACGCCGGGCTGGTCGCGCCGCGACCGATCCTGTTGCGGCGCAAAACCACCACGCCCGGGCTTTACCTCTGGGGCCCGGTGGGGCGCGGCAAAACGCTGCTGATGGATCTCTTCTGCGAGTGCCTGCCAGATGGGTGGGCCCTGCGGCTGCATTTTCACCGTTTCATGGCCCGTATCCATCGGGAACTGACGGCTCTGTCGGGCACCGCCGACCCGTTACGCCAGATCGCCCGGACACTCGCCGGCCAGCACCGCGTACTCTGCTTCGATGAATTCCAGGTCACCGACATCGGCGACGCCATGCTGCTGGGGCGGTTGCTCGAAGCACTGTTGAGCCATGGACTGGTGATGGTGGCGACCTCCAACCTGCCACCGGAAGCGCTGTACCGTGACGGTCTGCAGCGCGAGCGATTCATCCCGACGATCCGCTTGCTGGAGCAACAACTGCTGGTGCACAACCTGGATGGCGGCCGCGATCACCGCCAGCGACAGCTGGACAGAGTAGAGACGCTATTCCCGCATCCCGCCGATGACCGCCTGGAGCAGCTGTTCCGGCAACGGGCCGGGAGTGACGGCATCGAAGGCGTCCTGCACGTCTGCGGCCGTCCGGTGCCGGCCCGTCGCCATGCCGACGGCGTCGTCTGGTTCGATTTTTCGGCGCTATGCGAGGGTCCGCGGTCGGCGCTGGACTATATCTGGCTGGCAGAGCGCTATCACACGCTGTTGCTGAGCGACGTGCCGGTGTTCGACGGCAAGGTCAGGGAGTGGATCAAGGCGCGGGGGACCGAAGACTCGGAACGCGGCTCCGGAAGTACCGGCGAACGGCAGGTGCGCTGGTCGGCAATGGATGATCCGGCGCGACGCTTCATCAGCCTGGTCGACGAAACCTACGACCGCAACGTCCGGCTGTACCTGTCCACCCGCGCACCACTCGAGGCGCTTTACCGCGGCGGACGCCTGAGCTTCGAATTCGAGCGTACCCGCAGCCGCCTTATCGAAATGCAGTCGCGGGATTATCATGCTTGCCGCCACCGCGCCTGATGACGGATCAGGACGCCAGGTAACTGTCGATCAATTGCCGCGCAAAGGTCACGCAGGACTGCATGGCCGAAGCCTCATCGTACGCCTCGACCTGACAGTCGGTCTTGCCCGACAGAGCGCCGGCATTGTGAAATATCGTGTCTTTAGGGTCCTGGTGATAGATCTTGGGCTCCAGCAGCCAGGTCCCTGGCGTTTCCGTGGGAAGCACTTTCGGCGTAATGCGGAAGCCTCGATATTCGATATGCTGCATGCGGAATCCCCCTGTGCCATACATCGTCTATTCAGAGTGTAGACATTAGATTGAGCCTATCGGGACGGTGGACTGCGATATGAAATATCTGGTGCGGTTGTTTTTCCAGGGGCTGTTATTACTGCTGCCCGCGGTGCTGACGATATACCTCGTCTATCTGATCTTCACGGCCCTTAACGAAACGCTGTTTTTTGCGGTCGGGGCGCTCATCGCGCAACTTTACCCCGGTGCAGAGCCCGGCTGGCTGATCACCCTGACCGGCATCGCGGCGACCCTCGCGGTGATCGTGCTCACGGGGCTGGTCGCCTCGAACTACCTCGGCAAATTCCTGCTTGGCCGGATCGATGCCCTGCTCGACCGTATACCGCTGGTGAAAATGCTGTACAGCTCGCTCAAGGACCTTTTCCGCGCCTTTCTCGGCAATCAGAAAAGTTTCAGTAAGCCGGTACTGGTGCAACTGAGCGAAGACGGCGCCGTTCGGCTGATAGGCTTCGTCACCCAGGAGTCCCTGGCCGACTTCGGCCTCGACGACGATGTCGCGGTGTACCTGCCGCAGTCCTACAACTTTGCCGGCAATCTCATCGTGGTGCCACGGGCAAGGGTCAGGCCGCTGGATGTTCCGGCGGCTCAGGTTACCGCCTTTGTGGTGAGCGGTGGCGTGTCCAACTCCGCCAGACAGCAGGCCGCACGGCAGCGCAAAGCCTGAACCGGAACCCGCATGTAACGGGCACCGGCGAGGCGCTGGAACATCAGCTCAGACTGCGCAGCATCCAGGCGGTCTTCTCGTGGATTCGCATGCGGTCGGATACCAGAGACGCAGTCGACTCGTCGTCCGCGCCCTGGGCAAGCTTGAGTACCTCGCGGCAGGTACGCACCACCTGTTCGTGGCCTGAGGTCAGCAGCGCCACCATCTGCTTCGCCGCCGGCACGCCCTCCACTTCCTCAATGGAGCTGAGCGCGGCATAGGCTCTGTAGGTACCTGGCGCCGCAGCACCCAGAGTACGGATACGCTCGGCGATATCATCGACGGCAACGGCCAGCTCGTTGTAGTGCTCTTCGAACATCAGGTGCAGTTCACGGAACTGGGGACCGGTCACGTTCCAGTGGAAGTTGTGGGTCTGTAAATACAGGGTGTACGAATCCGCCAGCAAACGGCTCAGCCCTTCGGCGATCGCCTTGCGGTCCGCTTCCGGAATACCGATATGAATAACATTGCTGCTCATGGTCTCGCTCCTTTTGTGGCATGACGGTTACGAACGGGTGCCAGTATAAGATGAGACCGCTAATAGCTTAATTTGAATTAAATAATAGTTTCAATAGCTTTTACCAATCATCCGTAGCGCCGATCCGAGACGAACGGATTGTTGCGTCGCTCCTCACCGAATGTCGACAACGGGCCGTGTCCGGGAATGAAGGTGACATCGTCCCCGAGCGGGAAAAGCTTGTTTCGAATCGAGTCGATCAACTGCTGGTGATCGCCGCGGGGAAAGTCGGTACGTCCGATCGAGCCCTGGAACAAGACATCGCCCACCAGCGCGAGGCGGCTCTCCTCGTGAAAGAACACCACATGACCGGGGGTGTGCCCCGGACAGTGCAGAACCTGCAAGCGCTGCTGCCCCACGGTCACAGTGTCGCCATCCTCCAGCCAGCGGTCCGGCATGAAGCCGTGCACCGGCGGAAAGCCGAACATCTTCGACTGTTGCGCCAGGCCCTCGATCCAGAACAGGTCGCCGCGTTGCGGCCCCTCGATCGGCAGCCCCTTTAACGTTGCCAGCTCGTGAGTGCCACCGGCGTGATCGATGTGTGCGTGGGTAAGGAGAATCTTTTCAAGTTCGACCCCCTGTTTCGCCACCTGGGCCAGAACCTTGTCGAGGTCGCCACCGGGATCGACCACCGCCGCCTTGCCGGTTTCTTCGCACCAGATCAGGGAACAATTCTGCTGGAAGGGCGTGACCGGAATAATGCTGTATTTCATCGTGCACCTGACTCTTACGGATCGCCACAGTATACCGGTCAGCGATCCCGCTGCCACTCCGTAAGACGTCCACGGGCGAACGACGCAGGCGGCTCGACAAAAATCTTACTGCCAAGCGCCAGTGCCCGCGAGCGCAGCGCCGCGCGTCTTTCATGCAACAACCGGTACAGTGCCAACCGATCGTCGAGCCAGTAGTCCTCGATATGGGACTCGATCTGCAGCTCCAGCATATCGAGGTCATGCAGATCGCCGAGCAACGATCCGAGACGCTTTATTCGACGGTCAAGCTTTGAGCGCCGGCCGCGACCACGAACCAACTCCAGCTGATACAGCAGGCGTTTGACCTCCTTGCGCCATTCATGCAGCAGCGCCATCGCGAAGTCGTCGCCGAGGCTGCGATACAGCCGTCGGCCACGGCGGTACTGCCGCGCCAGCTGGTCGTTGAGGTGGCGCAACTTGAGCGACTGCAGCGGCCAGTCTTTGACATCCCGCCGCATCAGCCGCAAGTGTTGTGCTACGTCCGGCAGTGGCAGAGGGGGCTGCATCGTCATCGGTACAGACTGCTCGAAGCCCACCCTGAGGCGCGCACGCAATTCCGGGTCCGGCACAGCTGCCAGCAGCTCCCCGAGAAGGCCGCGGGCAACCGCCGCGTCGCGGGAACCGGCAAAGGCATTGGCCAGCGCCTTGCAGCGCTGCTGCTCTGCACACGCCGGAACCGCCCCCAGCGCGTCACGGACCAGGCGCAGCAACGCGCGCAACCGCTTCATGCCGACCCGCAGCTGATGGATACTCTCTTCGGTATCCGCCGCCGGATCTTCCAACAATTTGATCACACGCCTGAACTCGTCGCGCGCCGCCCGTTTCACTTCCCGGTGCGGCGATTTCGACGGGCGTAGCCGAAAGCTCATTGCCGCACCCTGCTCTGTCGCCAGTCACCCGCTAAGCTTAGTCAAACAGGACCCGCAACGGGTGCTTGAGTACTAACGTTTCAGGAAGTAATGTCGCACTCAGCCGCCCTGTCCAGGATCACGGCAAGGCGTGAGTCACGCAGTGTAGTTGCTCTACATAAGTGGCGAACAACGCAGTCGTGGGCCTGGACAGGGCGGCCCGGGGGAGCCCCGCAAAGCATCTCCCGCGGCGTTGCGCCGCCTCAACAGGAGAACCACCCTGCCTTCGCCGGCGCGCCTTGCTGGAGGCGCTTTGCGGGGCTCTGAGAATGGCATTACTTCCTGAAACGTTAGTAAAACGCGGAGGTCATCATGAGCCGGGAAAAGGAAGAAGCGGAACTGGTGCGCGAAGCCCTTCGAGTCGGCGCGCTCTACATGAAGAAACGTGGCGTCGGCGAGTTCGAGGCGACCGACAGCTCGAGCGAGAAGGTACGGGCGCTGTACCGTCTGCTGGTTCACGACGGTCTGATCCAGCCCCTGGCCAAGGGCCAGGACAACGAACGCAACATGAAGCACAAGCTGGCCCTGTGGATCGAGCGGCAGCTGCCCGCAGGTCATCCGTTGAAGTCCTGAGCCGGTTCGCTAAATTGACTGTTACAGCGAAATGGTGGTGTTCACGCCGGTGGACGCCTGTTCCGGCTCGAACCAGCGCGACGTTACCGTCTTGGTCTGGGTCCAGAACTGGATCGCCTGCTTGCCGTTGGGGCCCAGGTCACCGAGTTTCGAGGCGCGGGAACCGGTGAAACTGAAAAACGCCACCGGCACCGGGATCGGCACGTTGATACCGACCTGGCCGACGTCGATATCGCTCTCGAAACGTCGCGCAGCCCAGCCAGAGCTGGTGAAGATGGAGGTGCCGTTGCCGTTGGGGTTGGCGTTGATCAAGGCGATCGCCTCGTCGAGGCTCTCGACGCCGACCACCGACAATACCGGGCCGAAGATCTCCTCCCGGTAGATGCTCATCTCGGGCGTCACGCCCGAAAACAGCGTCGGGCCGACGAAGTTGCCGTCGGGATAGCCATCGACCTCGATATCGCGACCGTCGAGCTCGAGCCTTGCGCCCTCGGCGATACCGGCGCCGATCAGGCCGACGACCCGCGCTTTTGCCGCCGGCGACACCAGAGGACCGAGATCCGTGTCGCGGTGGATACCGGCATTGACCTTGAGCGCCTGGGCGCCAGCCACCAGCTCAGGCAGCCAGTTGCGGGCCTCGCCCACCAGCACCAGCACCGAATTGGCCATGCAACGCTGGCCTGCGGCGCCGAATGCCGAACCGAGCACCTGATTGATTGCCTGGCTGCGGTTGGCGTCCGGCATGATGACGCAGTGGTTCTTGGCGCCCATCATCGCCTGAACCCGCTTGCCGGCAGCGCTGGCGCGTTCATGGATGCCGCTGCCAACCCGGGTCGAACCGATAAAGGACAGCGCCTTGATATCGGGATGGTCGCAAAGCCGCTCGGCAACTTCGGGGCCACCGTGCACAACGTTCAGCACCCCGGGGGGCAACCCTGCTTCGTGCGCCAGCTCCACCAGGTACATTGTCGAGGACGGGTCCTGTTCCGACGGCTTTAGCACGAAGGTATTGCCGCTGGCGATCGCCAGCGGGAACATGAAACAGGGCAGCATCACCGGGAAGTTGAAGGCGGTAATACCGGCACCGACACCCAGCGGCTGATGCAGCGTATAGACGTTGACCCCGCTGGCGGCGTTCTCGGCGATCTCGCCCAGCTGCAGCGAACAGATCGAACAGGCGTGCTCCACGACTTCGAGACCGCGACCAACCTCGCCCTCGGCGTCGGGCAGCGTCTTGCCGTGTTCCTCGGTGATCAGTCCGGCCAGCTGCGGGGTATTCTCCCGCACCAGCGCCTGAAACCTGAGCATTATGCGCATGCGCTGCACCAGCGGGGTCCGGCGCCAGTCGGCAAAGGCGGTCCTGGCGCTTGCCACTGCCCGTTCCACCTCGGCCTGCGTCGCGAACGGCACTCTCGCCACCACCTGCTGCGTCGCCGGATTGCGCACCTCATGCCAGTTGGCGCTGTCGGAGCGCACCGCCTTGCCATCGATAAACAGCGGAACTTCTTTTATTTTCATTGCCCGGCCCTCCACCCATCACTGCTTCGGTTACTGACTCGCTAGGGTAAATTGTAGGATGGGTACAGCGATGCAAATGCAACGATCTTGAACGCTTCCGCGTTTTACGGGCATCGCGACACCCATCATACCGATCGCCGCACAGATCGATGGGGGCCTGCTGACACAGTGCTATACCGCATCACCTGCTGTTGGGATAGGCGGCTGCGCCGCTACTCCGAACCTACCTCGACTTCAAAAACGGCTGTGCGGCATCGAACTCCCACTCGCGAAGCGCCAGCAGCACGCCGGTATTATGGCGTTCTTCCGGCGGCCGGCTGGCGTCCTGGCGCTGCAGGTCGGCAACTTCATGCCCCAATGCATCCAGGCGGCGGGCGATCAGCTGGCGCGAGCGCTCGCTGAGCAGACCATTGAAGAACAGCCGTGTACCGCCGCTGCGGCGAAAACTGCCACGCAGGAACTGCTGCTGTACCTCGCGCTCGAAGTAACGCTCGATGGGCCCCCCGGGAATCCAGCTGAAGTGCTCGTCTATACGCAACTTGATGCGGTTTTGCGGCAGCAGGTCGATGATCCTCAGCCGGTCGAGCTTGGCCAGGCAGCGGATGCAGTCGGTCTCGCTGATATTGTAACGGCCGGTGATATCGGCGAATCCCAGATGGTTTTGCACGAATACCGCAACCATCAGCAGCAGCGGATCGGCCACCAGCTCCCGTTCCTGCTCCTCGGTCAGCCGTGCGATCCGGCTACGGGACGCCTCGTACAGCTGAAACAGCTCCGACAGCTCCATCTGCATCAGCTCGCACACCTGCTCGATTCGCGAGAGCGAAAAGCGCCCGGACGCAAACAGCCGCTTCACGTTGGCTTCGCTCATGCCAAGTCCCTGCGCCACATCGGCGTAGGTCAGTCCCTGGCTTTTCAATGCCCGCTTCAGTGTTGCAATGACCGCATCAGTCTGTGCCATCTCCATGCCCCCGCCACCAAGTATCGAATTAATATACCTCAGGACAACAAAGACGGTGCTTTTACCGTATCGGTTTATTCATACGCGATTCAGCCAAACAATGGCGGCGAACTCATCACGGAGGTAGACACCATGTCGCTGCTCAAACGCTTATCGGCCACCCTGTTCGCCCGTATCGACGGCGTGGTCGGCGAGATCGAAGACCATCAGGCGGTCGTGGAGACCAGCATCGACGAGTTGCGCCGGCAGGTCGCCCGGGCCCGGGCCCGGCTCAACCAGATGCAGCGCGAAGAGCAGCAACTGGACGACCGAGTCGAAAAACAACGCCAGGAGGCCGAACGCTGGGAAGAGCGGGCACGCAGCTGTGCCGCCGAAGACGAAGCGCGGGCGCTGGCCTGCCTCGAACGCCGACGCCGGGCCCAAAAAGAAGCCGAGCGACTGAAACGAAACCTGCGCAGCTGCCAAGAGGCGGGCGAACGCCTGGCCCGCGATATCGACGACAGCGAAACCCGGCTGGAGGACCTGAGCCAGCGCCACCTGGAAATGCGCGCCCGCCAGTGCGGCAACGCCGCCCGTGTCGCCGGTCCGGAGCCGGATGGAGGCCTGCTGCGCGAGGTCGAGACCTGCTTCGAGCGCTGGGATGCGCGGCTGAGCGAACAGGAGCTGCGCATTGGTAGTATTCACGCCGGCGATACACTGGATGACGGCTTCGCGCGCGAGGAACGGGACGCGGAGCTGCGCGCCGAGCTCGATGCACTGTTGCGGGAGAAAAAGTCATGAACGCCCCTCAGGACGCCTGGACCGACAGCTTTCATGACAGCGCCCAGCCACGTGCGGGCCTTGCCCGCCGACTGCCGCAACTGCTGCGCGTCACCGGCGCCAGCGCATTGCTGATCGCGATGTACAGCTTTCTTGTGCAGGGCTGGCAGGATGGTAACGACCTGCTGCGCTATGGCCTGCTACTGGGCCACAGCCTGCTGCTGTGTGGGGCCGGACTGGCCAGCGGCCACTGGTTGCAGGAACCGCGGGGGGCGAGGCTACTGACCAGCCTGGCGCTGGTATCGGTGCCGGCCAATTTCGCCATCCTCGGCGCCTTTGTTTACTCCCAGGTCGGCGACACCGCGATGCGCTACCCCGATATCGCGATCTGGCAACTGGGTTCGCCCGGGCTAACGGCAATCGTTGTCGGCGCCGCGTCCCTGCTGTTGCTCCCCGTGGTGATACTCGGTTTTCGCGTGCTGGCGCGACCGCTGAGCCGCCGACACAGCTGGCAATATTTAGCCGGCAGCGCCGTGCTGCTGATTCCGCTGCGCGATCCGGTCACGGTCGCTGCGCTGCTGCTGCCGCTGGCATTGCTGATGCTGGTGCAGAGCGAACGCAACCGCGATCAGCATCTCAGCGCCCGTACACCCGACGGCATACTTGCCCGCCTGCTGCAGTTCCTGCCGCTGGGCATACTGCTGGGACGCAGCCTCTGGCTCTACGATACCGACGCCTTTCTCTTCACCGCAGGTCTTTTGAGCCTGTTCCTCGCACTGCGCCAGCTCAGCCTGCTGTTGCCGGGACAGTCCATCATGCGCGGGTTTCTCGAAGTCGGCAGCGGCCTTCTGACACCTATGATTGGCATTGGCATTGCCGTACTACTCGAGCGACAGCTGCCTGACGCATGGATCCTGCCCGCCGGCAGCCTGGTGACCGGGGGTCTGTTGTGGGAGCTCTCCCGCCGCGTAGAGATGGCACCGCCGCTGTATCGTTCGCTGGCAATGCTGACGTTGCTGGCAGGTTTCGCCGGCAACCTGTACCTGCTTGGCGGACTTGGCAATGCGCTCGGCTGTATCGTCGCGGGCCTGCTGCTGGTACTGGCAGGTCAACGCTGGCAGCAACTGGCGCTGCTGAGCACCGGGCTGTTGATCGCGGGCTCCGGACTGCTCTATCTGTTCGGCAGGCTGCTGATCGCCTTCGATCTCGGCGGCTGGCTCAGCCTGGCATTGGCCGGAGTGGCCGCGATCCTGCTCGGCTCGCTGATTGAAGCCGGCGGCGGTCGACTCGGGAGCCGCGTCGGCCGGCTGAAACAGCACTTCAGGCAGTGGGACCTCTGACCCCCGGCACCGTCAATCCAGGGCCCGGTTTCATCGGGCCCTGACTGCGTTCCCGCACGGTTGCAAATAAGCCCCACCCAGGGGCTCCTCCACACCACAAAAAAAACAATCTATTACGGATTATTAATAGCAAAAATTAATAGAAGTAGACTGTAAGCGTTAACCGACACTCCAGCAGCCATCTGACGCCGTAAGACAACATTATCGGGGCTTAAAAAAAAACTAAAGATCGCTTTTTAACCCTTAGTAAACCATCACAAAATCCATTCATCACCGTTTGGAAATCACTTGCAGGAATCTCAACTTGGCCCCGAATCATCCTGAACTACGTTAAACAGGCGTTAGAAAACGCCCGACAGTCGCAGTAAAGGGATTCAGGATTCAGGGGAAACTGGGAAGCCTCGGCGGCCGTTTGTACCCGTTCGCTTGCCGGCCTCGCCTGGAGTTCACTTTCAGGAGTCAGAGCATGGCAAGCTATCTACATCCCGGCGTCTACATCGAAGAAATTCCCAGTGGCTCCCGGCCCATCGAAGGCGTCTCCACATCCATCACCGCATACGTCGGCTCCTGTTCAAGAGGACCAACCGGCGCCACCCTGATTGGCAAATTCGACGACTACGTACGCGACTTCGGTGGCGTCGCCGGCGCCGGCGGCGCCAGCGGCCG
>JABXIM010000231.1 GCA_013373085.1 Oceanospirillaceae bacterium
ACTACATCGGCGGTATCATCAAGCACGCCAAGGCGCTGAACGCGATCTGCAACCCGGCCACCAACTCCTACAAGCGTCTGGTGCCGGGCTTCGAAGCACCGGTCATGCTGGCATACTCTGCCCGCAACCGTTCCGCTTCCCTGCGTATTCCGTACACCACCAGCCCGAAAGCGCGTCGTGTCGAAGCGCGCTTCCCGGACCCGGCTGCCAACCCGTACCTGTGCTTCGCGGCGCTGCTGATGGCCGGTATCGACGGTATCCAGAACAAGATCCACCCGGGCGAGCCGGCTGACAAGGATCTGTACGACCTGCCGCCGGAAGAGGCTGCAGAGATCCCGACCGTGGCTGAGAGCCTGACCGAAGCGCTGAACGCACTGGAACAGGATCGTGAGTTCCTGACCAAGGGCGGCGTTTTCTCCGACGACATGCTGGATGCCTACATCCGCCTGCGTCGCGAAGACCTGGCTCGCGTCAACATGACCACTCACCCGGTCGAGTTCGACCTGTACTACTCCGTATAAGGCCGGCGGGGCCGCCTGGCGGCCCCCTGTCGCGACTGCGGAAAAAAGCCTCCTTCGGGAGGCTTTTTTGTTGTCATAAGGTGCAGTCGTTCGATGTCGGGTCGAGAGTAGGGCGTCGGTCGCCCGGCTGGCGTCTTGGCTGCGCTTTTTGGATACGGCTTGCGGTCCCGTGCCTCAGTATGTGGCAACTGCTGGCGATGAAGTCGCGACTGGTGGCGCGCTGTTGCGACGCACTCGAATTTATTGGTGCAATATTATGCACCAATATGGTGCGTATGCGTGCGGGAGTCTAGACTTAAAGGAGCGCTCCGCGGGCTATATCCCCTGCGTTGCAGGCTTGATACCCGAATTAGTGCAAGTTGGCGCTGTTTTTGCTTCTGTACAATTATCGAAACGGCACATAAGGCGCGTTTCGTCTGGAATTCGGATTCGGTATGTTCAGATCGTCCCAGCACAAGCAGATTCTCGACAACCTTACCACCGCCGTGGTGATGCTCAATGGAGAGTTACGCATCGAATACATGAATCCGGCGGCGGAGATGCTGTTCGAAGCCAGTTCCCGACGCCTCAAGGGCATGCCGGCCAGTGACTGGTTGGCGGGTAGTCCCGATGAGCTGGCGGTAATGCGTGAGTCGCTGGAGAGCGGGCATCCCTACACCAAGCGCGAGGCGCGCATGGTCACTATGGGCGGTCACGAGCTGACGGTGGACTACAGCGTCAACTCGATCCTGCACTCGCGTGGCGAGCGCAATCTGCTGGTCGAGGTGGAAGCGCGGGACCGATTGATGCGCATCGAGCGGGAAGAGGAGCTGTTGACCCGTCAGGCCTCGGCGCGCAGTCTGGTGCGCGGCCTGGCTCACGAGATCAAGAATCCTCTAGGCGGTATCCGCGGCGCGGCCCAGTTGCTCGAGCGCGAGCTCGACGACGAAAGTCTGCACGAATACACCCGGGTGATCATCGAAGAGGCCGACCGGTTGCGCAATCTGGTGGACCGTTTGCTGGGGCCGCGTAAACTGCCGCAGCTGTCGGACGTCAATATTCACGCCATCCTTGAACGGGTTTGCAGTCTCGTCAGTGCCGAGAGCGGCAGTTGGTTGCAAATTCAGCGGGATTACGACCCCAGCATTCCCGAGTTCGAAGGTGACGCCGAGCAGTTGATCCAGGCGGTGCTCAACATCGTGCGCAATGGCATGCAGGCGCTGGAGCGCGCCGGTACGCCGGAGCCGGTCATCAGCCTGCGCACGCGCGCGTTGCGCCAGATTACGCTGGGTACCGAACGCCACCGGCTGGTGTGCTGCGTCATCATCAGCGACAACGGCCCCGGCATTCCGGACGACATCTTCAATAACATCTTTTATCCAATGGTCACCGGGCATGCTGACGGCACAGGCCTCGGCCTCTCGATCGCGCAGTCCATCATCAATCAGCACCATGGCCTGATCGAATGCACAACCGAGCCCGGTGAGACCCAATTCAAACTCTTTATTCCGCTGGAGCATCACCATGAGAATCTCAGGTAACGTCTGGATCGTGGACGACGACCGGTCGATCCGCTGGGTGTTGGAGAAAGCGCTGAGCCAGGCCGGGCTCGAGACCCAGTCGTTCGATAATGCCGACGATGTGTTGCGCCGGCTTGGCCGCGATTGTCCCGATGCCATCATCAGCGATATCCGAATGCCCGGTACCGACGGCCTGCAGATGCTGGACAAGGTGCAGGCAGAGCACCCGGACCTGCCGATCATCATCATGACCGCCCATTCTGACCTGGAAAGCGCGGTGGCGTCCTATCAGGGTGGTGCCTTCGAGTACCTGCCCAAACCGTTCGATGTGGACGAAGCGGTGGCGCTGGTGCAGCGCGCCGTGGCGCATGCTCACGAACAGCAGCAGGAGGTTGCCGAGCAAGTGATGGGGCGGGCGACCGAAATTATCGGCGAGGCGCCGGCGATGCAGGAGGTGTTCCGTGCCATCGGTCGCCTGTCGCAGTCGAACATCACGGTGCTGATCAACGGCGAGTCCGGCACCGGCAAGGAATTGGTGGCGCATGCGCTGCACAAGCACAGCCCGCGCGCCAGCCGTCCATTCATCCCGCTGAATATGGCCGCGATTCCGAAGGACCTGATCGAGTCGGAGCTGTTCGGACACGAGAAGGGCGCCTTTACCGGCGCCGCGGCGGCACGTCGTGGCCGCTTCGAGCAGGCCGACGGCGGTACCCTGTTCCTGGACGAGATTGGCGACATGCCGGCCGACACCCAGACCCGCCTGCTGCGGGTGCTGGCTGATGGCGAATTCTACCGCGTCGGTGGGCATACTCCGGTGAAGGTGGATGTGCGTATCATCGCCGCGACCCACCAGAATCTCGAGAAACTGGTCGCCGATGGCCGTTTCCGCGAGGATCTGTTCCACCGCCTAAACGTTATCCGCATTCATATACCGAAACTGTCCGATCGGCGCGAGGATATTCCGCGTCTGGCGCAGCATTTCCTCGCCACCTCGGCGAAGGAACTCAATGTCGAGCCGAAGGTGCTCAAAGCGGATACCGAGAAGTTCATGTGTCATCTGCCGTGGCAGGGCAACGTACGTCAGCTGGAAAACACCTGCCGCTGGCTGACGGTGATGGCGTCGGGACGGGAGGTGCTGATCGAGGACCTGCCGCCGGAGTTGCTCGAGCAGCAGGATCAGGGTACTACGGTCAGTTCAAACTGGGAGCAGGCGCTGCGGCTGTGGACCGACCAGCAGCTCGGCTGCGGTCGTCAGGGGATTCTCGATGAGGCTGTGCCGGCGTTCGAGCGCATCATGATCGAAACCGCGCTCAAGCACACTGCTGGCCGGCGCCGCGATGCCGCCCAGCTGCTCGGCTGGGGGCGCAACACCCTGACCCGCAAGATCAAGGAGCTGGGCATGGATGGCGGCAACGAACAGGACGATGATGAGTGAGACGTAAGGCGTAAGGCGTAGCCGCGCCCCGCGGCGAAGTTTTCCGGCAAGGTGCCAGGCCCTTCGCGGTGGGGCGCCGCTCCCTCAGCCGGCCCCTGCCTCGTTACCCTTACAGGCCCTTTTCCCGCACGCTTTCCAGTGTCAGGTCGAAGCATTTGCGGACCTTGGCGCACAGCTCATCCACTTCCTTGCGGCTGATGACCAGCGGCGGCGACAGTACCATGCGGTCGCCGACCGCGCGCATGATCAGCCCGGTGGCGAAGCAGTGGTCGCGACAAATGGTGCCGACCGTGCCTTCGTCGGCGAAAAACCGCTTGTTCTCGCGGTCCTTCACCAGGGCAATGCCGGCGACCAGGCCGGTTCCCTCGATATGCCCCGCCAGCGGATGGCCGGCGAGAGCCTCGCGCAGCTGCTGCTGAAAGTAGGGGCCGATCTCGTCGGCGACATAGTCCACTACCTGCTCCTGCTTCATCAGTCGAATGTTGGCGATCGCCACAGCCGCGGCCACCGGGTGGCCGGAATAGGTGAAGCCATGGAAGAACTCGCCGCCCTTCTCGATAAAGCAGTCGGCAATACGGTTTCCGACCGCCACCGCCGAAATCGGCATATAGCCTGACGACAGACCCTTGGCCATCGACATCAGATCGGGCTCGATGCCAAAGGTCTGGGAGCCGAACCAGCTGCCGGTGCGGCCGAAGCCGCAGATCACTTCGTCGGCTGCCAGCAGAATGTCGTACTTGCGGCAGATGCGCTGGATTTCCGGCCAGTAGCTGGCCGGCGGCACGATGACGCCTCCGGCCCCCTGGATCGGCTCGCCGATAAAGGCGGCGACCTTGTCGGGCCCGACCTGCAGGATTTTCTCTTCCAGCGCACGGGCCGCCTTGAGACCGAATGCCTCCTCGTCGAGATCGCCGGCCTCGCCGTACCAGTAGGGTTGGTCGATGTGTTCGATATTGGGCAGGTAGGGGCCGCCCTGTTTGTGCATCGCGCCCATGCCGCCGATGCTGGTACCGCCGATGGTGCTGCCGTGGTAGGCATTCTTGCGGCCGATCAGCACGTTCTTCTCCGGTTTCCCCTCAAGTACCCAGTACTGACGGATCATGCGGATCAGGGTGTCGACCGCCTCGGAGCCGGAGTTGGCGAAGAAGACGTGGTTGAGATCGCCCGGCGTGACGCTGGCGATTTCCTGCGCCAGCACGGCCGCAGGCGTGGTGGTGGTCTGGAAAAAGTGGTTGTAGTAGGGCAACTCGTCCAGCTGCCGCTTGGCGGCGTCGATCAGCTCCTGTCGGCCGTAGCCCATGTTGACGCACCAGAGGCCGGCCATGCCGTCGATGATGCGGTTGCCTTCCGAATCCCAGATATAGACACCTTCACCGCGGACAATGACGCGGGCGCCTTTCTCGTTCAGCGCGGCGGTATCGGTGAACGGGTGCCAGTGATGGTTGGCGTCGATCTGTTGTATGGCGGCGGTTAGGTTTTCGGTCTGGCTGACGGCGTTGGTCTGCATGGTGCGCTCCCCTCGTATGTCTGGGCCCGGCGCTTGGTGGGCGAGTTGTTTTTGTCGATGGGTGCTATTTTGTGATCACAAAAATATCCAAGTCAATATAAATTTGTGATCACAAATTATTTGGCGGCTTTTTTGTGGATAGTCGCCAGGCTGTTAGCTGCGAACCGGTTGCCGGAATTCTGGTGGGGGCGTTATTCGCGGCGGGGCGCTGCTGCTGCGGCTTGAGGCTGATCCATCACCTCCTCGAGCAGGCCGGAGCTGACAACGAAGGCGTTGCCGTCGCGGATGTCGGCGGCTATGGCACGGCGCAGCGCAAAGGCATCCTGTTTGCGGATGGCGTCCATCGCTTCATTGTGGCGGTCGACCTGATAGTGCTCGTCGAGCTGGCTGGTGGCCAGGCGCATGAAGGGGCCGAGCTGCAGCCAGAGGCTCTCGATCAATGGCAGTGTGACCTGATGTGGGTTGGCTTCGTAGAGGCAGCGGTGGAAGCGCTGGTTGCAGATGCTGACCTTCTCATGATCGCCTTCGAGGTAGGCCGCGTCGATCGCGGCGTCGATGCGCTTGAGCTCGTCGATACGGGATGGGTCTATGTAGGGCAGAGCGCGTTCGGCGGCGTGGGATTCCAGCGCGACGCGCGCCTCGTACAGCTCCTGAAACTTCATCGCCGACATTTTCGGCACCTGCACCCGGCGATTGCCGAGGATCTCCAGTGCGTTTTCGGCTGCGAGTTGCCGCAGTGCCTCGCGCACCGGCATAGGGCTGACGTCGAGTTGCGCTGCCAGCTCGCGGATGGTCAGGGCGCGTCCGGGCGGGATGGCGCCGCACATGAGCGCGTTGCGCAGACTGCGGTAAACCCTCTGGTTGACGGTCAGGTTCGGATCGAGCCCTTCGAGGGTCAGCTTGAGCGGTGGTTTCTGTTTCATCGCATCCAGGTCACGTTGCGTTCGCGGCCGTGGCCGCCATTCGGGCATTGCCCCATTGGGCCAATTTCTCGTTGTCCGGATCAAGTGTTTTTACCGGAATTTATTGGTGGGTCGGTTATCGTTTTTCATGGTATTGCGATCACGAAAAACTTGATAGTCCTGGTTTTCAGGCAAGCCCGGGTTGCATATCGATATTTTTTGTGATCACAATACGGCTCGATTTGAACGACGGCTCATCCATGTCCGTTGCTCGGGCAGAGGTGCCGGATACCTCCTGGGGGGTATTCAGTCTTGAGGCCGCCGAACCTTACCGTGTCGGTGGAGCGAAGACGGGCACGCTGCCCGGATTCCGTTTCTCACTCCGACAAAAACAATTAGAGGGGAGCTTCAGGCAATGACTTTCAAGAAGACTTTGTTGGGCGCGGTTCTTGGCTGCACGGTGTCACTCGGCGCGATCGCCGAAGAACAGGTGCTGAACATCTACAACTGGTCCGACTACATTTCGCCGGAGGCGGTCAGCCGCTTCGAGAAGGAAACCGGCATCCGCGTCAACTACGACGTCTACGACTCCAACGAGGTGCTCGAGGCCAAGCTGATGTCCGGCCGCAGCGGTTACGACCTGGTGGTGCCGTCGGCCTTCTTCATGGAGCGCCAGATCCAGGCCGGTATCTATGCCGAAGTCGACCGGGACCAGCTGAGCAATTACGGCAACCTTGACGGTCAGTTGCTCAAGACCGTCGCGCGCAACGATCCGGACAATGTCCACGGTGTGCCCTACACCTGGGGAACCACCGGTATCGGCTACAATGTCGACCTGGTCAGGGAACGCGTCGGCGACATGCCGATCGACTCCTGGGATCTGATCTTCAAGCCGGAACTGGCGGCCAAGGTCGCCGACTGCGGCCTGGCGGTGCTCGATTCGCCGGCGGAGGTGGTCGCGCTTGCGCTCAACTATCTCGGCCTCGACCCTAACAGCGAAGACAAGGCCGACCTCGACAAGGCCGAGGCGCTGCTGGCGTCGGTGCAGCCGCACATCAAGTATTTCCATTCCTCGCAGTACATCAGCGACCTGGCCAACGGCGAGATCTGCGTTGCCCTCGGTTACAACGGCGACGTGCTGCAGGCTCAGGATCGCGCCGCCAGCGCCGGCCAGGGTGTCGAGATCGGCTACAGCATCCCGAAGGAGGGCAGCCTGGCCTGGTTCGACCTGATGGCGATTCCGGCCGATGCGCCCCATCCGGAGGCGGCGCACAAGTTCATCAACTTCGTACTGCAGCCGGAAGTGGCCGCCGGCATTTCCAACTTCGTCTACTACGCGGTCGCCAATACCCAGGCCCAGCCCCTGCTCAACGACGATGTGCGTAGCAATCCCGGTGTCTATCCCTCGGAGGACGTGAAGGCGACGCTGTTCGCGCAGAATGCCCACACCGCCAAGTTCGACCGTCTGCTGACCCGCGCCTGGGTTCGCGTCAAGACCGGCCGCTAAGTCGCCGCCCGTGGACGCCGCCTCCGCTCGTGGGGCGGCGTTTAGCCGTCAGCCGAGGATAGTCCCCATGCAATTGTCCGAACAGATACAGAACCCCGTGCCCGCGCAGGCGCCGGTCGACGTCAAGGCGCCCTGGCATCGGTCCGATACAGAGCCCTTCGTGCGGATCGAAAACGTCAGCAAGCATTTCGGCGACTTTGTCGCCGTCGACAACATTTCCCTCGATATCTATCAATCCGAGCTGTTCTGCCTGCTGGGCGGGTCGGGCTCCGGCAAGAGCACATTGCTGCGCATGCTCGCCGGCTTCGAAACGCCGACCAGCGGCCGCATCCTGATCGATGGCGTCGACATCTCCTCGATTCCGGCCTGGAAGCGCCCGGTGAACATGATGTTCCAGTCCTACGCACTGTTTCCGCACCTGTCGGTCGCGGACAACGTCGCTTTTGGCCTGAAGCGTGACGGCGTGCCCCGTGGCGAAGTGAAACAGCGTGTCGCCGAGATGCTCGAAATGGTGCAACTCGGTCATCTGGGCCGGCGCAAGCCGCACCAGCTCTCCGGTGGTCAGCGGCAGCGCGCTGCCCTGGCGCGGGCGCTGATCAAGCGTCCCAAGCTGTTGCTGCTCGACGAGCCGCTGGGGGCACTGGACAAGAAGCTGCGTGAGGAAACCCAGTTCGAGCTGATCAACATCCAGGAAAATCTCGGCGTTACCTTCATGGTCGTGACCCACGATCAGGAGGAAGCGATGACGTTGTCGACGCGCATCGGCGTGATGAACCATGGTGAAATCGTCCAGGTGGGCGAACCCCACGATCTCTACGAATATCCGCAGAACCGGTTCGTCGCAGAGTTCGTAGGCTCCGTCAACCTGTTCGAGGGACAGGTGATCGAGGACGAAACCGACTTCGTGCGCATCCATTCGCCCGAAGCCGAGGCCGTTTTCTTCATCAATCACGGCATCAGCTGCGCGCCGGGACAGAAGGTCTGGGCGGCGGTGCGGCCAGAGAAGATCCGCATTTCGCGCGAACAACCTCAGGACGCCGACAACTGCATCGAAGGCACCATCGATGAGGTGGCTTACATGGGCAGCCTGTCGGTCTTCCGGGTGCTGCTGCCGTGCGGCAAGCAGATCCGGGTCACCAAGCCCAACATGGCGCGCCGTTTCGACGAGCGGCTCAACTACCGCGACCGGGTGTTCCTGTCGTGGACGGGCGATAGCTGCGTGGTGCTGACATCATGAATACCATCTCCCCATCCGCTCCGCTCGCGACGGGCCGATGGCGCCCGTCGCTGCAGTGGCTCCAGGGGCGTCTGCAGGTCGGCCGTGGTCTGGTCGCCTCGGTACCAACGCTGTGGCTCGGACTGTTCTTCCTGATTCCGTTCGCGGTGGTGCTGAAGATTTCGCTGGCGGAAACCGCCATCGCGGTACCACCCTACAGCGCGCTGTTCGACTGGGACGGTGCGGTCGCGAACCTGTCGCTCAATCTCGGCAACTACCGGTTCCTGTTCGAGGATTCGCTCTACCTCGACGCTTACCTGAACTCGATCAAGGTGGCGGCGATCTCGACGTTGATCACCCTGATCGTGGCCTATCCGATGGCGTTCATGATCGCGCGTTCGAGCCCCGGACGCCGGGTGGTACTGCTGTCGCTGGTGATCCTGCCGTTCTGGACTTCCTTCCTGCTGCGCGTCTACGCCTGGATGGGGTTCCTGAAGAAAAATGGCATCATCAACGACCTGCTGCTGTCACTGGGGATCATCGATCAGCCACTGACGATGCTGCAGACCGATTTCGCTGTCTATCTCGGGATCATCTACACCTATCTGCCGTTCATGATCCTGCCGCTCTACAGCACCCTGGAGAAGCTCGACGACTCCCTGCTGGAAGCCGCCGAGGATCTTGGCTGCCGGCCGCTGCAGCGCTTCTGGCTGGTAATCGTGCCGCTGTCGCTGCCGGGGATCGTCGCCGGCTGCCTGCTGGTGTTCATTCCGGCGGTCGGGGAATTCGTGATTCCGGCGCTGCTCGGCAGCTCCGACACCCTGATGATCGGTCGCGTGCTCTGGGACGAGTTCTTCCTCAACCGCGACTGGCCCATGGCCTCGGCGGTGGCGATCCTGATGCTGTTCTTCCTGGTGGTGCCGATCATGCTGCTCCGCAACGCCCAGGGCCGTAAGGAGGAGGCGGCATGATGCGCAATCCCGGATACATGAAGGCCTCGGCGTGGCTGGGATTCATTTTTCTCTACGCGCCGATCGTCTCGCTGATCGTATACAGCTTCAACGAGTCCAAGCTGGTGACCGTCTGGGGCGGCTTCTCGTTCAAGTGGTACGCAGAGCTCTTACAGAACGACCAGATCATCGATGCCGCCATGGTGAGCCTCAGGGTGGCGGTCATCAGCGCCACGCTGGCGGTGGTGCTGGGCACCCTGGCAGGGTTTTGCCTGTCGCGTTTCGGCCGTTTCCGCGGCCGGCTGGCGCTGTCGGGCATGATCACCGCGCCGCTGGTGATGCCCGAGGTGATCACCGGGCTGTCGCTGTTGCTGCTGTTCGTCGCCCTGGAGGGGATGTTCGGCTGGCCGGCGGGGCGCGGCACCACCACCGTGATCATCGCCCATACCACCTTCTGCATGGCCTATGTCGCGGTGATCGTGCAGTCGCGCCTGGCCAGTCTCGATGAGTCGCTGGAGGAGGCCGCGATGGACCTTGGTGCGCACCCGTCGTCGCTGTTCTTCCTGGTTACGCTGCCGCTGATCGCCCCGGCGCTGATCTCCGGCTGGTTGCTGTCCTTCACGCTGTCGCTGGACGACCTGGTGATCGCCAGCTTCGTCTCGGGGCCGGGTAACAGCACCCTGCCGATGGTGATCTTTTCCAAGGTGCGGCTTGGGGTGACGCCGGAAATCAACGCCCTGGCGACGCTGATGATCCTGGTTGTGGCGCTGGGCGTGCTGGCCGCGGCCTGGCAGATGCGGCGCCAGGCGCGCCGTGCGCCGGCGGCGTGATTTTCGTTAGTTTTTTGATAGTTGAAAAAATGTAGCTTCGTAGGTTGGGTGTAGCGAAGCGAAACCCAACACCGTAATGGCGCACTGCTCCAGTGCTGGGTTTTGGCCATCGTTGGGTTTCGCGCCTTCGGCACTCCACCCAGCCTACGATCTGCCCATACGGTATTTGGAGTAAGCAGGAAATGAAAATAGGTATTCTCGAAACCGGCACCAGTCCCGAGGAGATGGCGGCCAGCTACGGCAGTTATTCCGATCTCTTCGTACGCCACCTCGGTGGGGTCGATGCCGGGCTCGCGTTCGAGGTGTTTCGCGTCGTCGACGATGTGTTGCCGGCGTCGGCGGAAGACTGCGACGGCTGGCTGATCACCGGTTCGCGCCACGGCGTCTACGAGGACCTGCCTTGGATGCGCCGGCTCAAGGCTTTCATTGCGGAGGTCTGGCAGGCGGATAAGCCCTTGGTGGGTATCTGTTTCGGTCACCAGATCGTCGCCGAAGCCCTGGGTGGCCGGGTGGAAAAATCGAAACGCGGCTGGGGTGTCGGCCTGCACCGCTATCAGTTGGTCGGCGACTGCAATGGCTTTGGCGGGCGGGGCGGCCGCCTGACACTGAACGCCCTGCACCAGGACCAGGTGGTCGAGAAGCCGGCCGCGGCGCGGGTGTTCGCGTCATCGGACTTCTGCCCCTACGCCGGGCTGCAATACGGCGATCGCATCCTGACGCTGCAGGCGCATCCTGAATTCACCCTCGACTATGCCAAGGCGCTGCTGACGCTGCGACGGGGCCGGCCGATCACGCCGGATCGGGTCGATGAGGCACTGGCCGGCCTGGGTGCGGCGGCTGCCAGCACCGATGCCGACCTGGTGGCGCCGCTGCTGGTCGCTTTCCTGCGCGGCGGCGCCCAGCCGGTCGCATCGGTGGCGGGGTTCTGAACCATGTCGGTGATGCCCGTGCCGGGAATCGAGTCGGCAGTGGTCGCGGGGTGGCAGCAGGACGTCGCCGGGCTGATCGACCATATCCGCCAGCCGGGATTCCCGCGGATGCTGGCCGCAGCGCTCGGTCGCCTGGTGCACAGCGATACCATGCTGCTGGCGGTTTACCGCGATGAAGAACGCCCGCTGGTGCTCTATTCCGAGAACGAGGACGAACAGAGTCCGGCGATGCAGCGCTACCTCAGCGAGGCCTATATGCTGGACCCGGTGTTCAATGCCGTGAGCCGCGGTATACGGCCCGGGGTGCAACGCCTTGCGGAGATAGCGCCGGACTGCTTCGAGCAGAGTGATTACTACCGTAGCTGCTATCGCGAGTTCAACCTCTGCGACGAGGTGGACCTGTTCATCTACCCGGAAGGCGGCACCGCCTTTACCGTTTCGATCGGCCGTGGCCCGGAACTGGGCTCGATCACCCGCGCCGAGCGCCAGGCGCTGCAGGCCATGTTTCCGATTCTCGAAGCACTGGTGAAGCAGTTCTGGCTGGTGCAGTCGTCCAGTTACCTGCGTGGGCGCAGGGCGGGCGGCCCCCTGGCCCATGCAATGGAAACCTTTGGCTGCGGCGTGCTCACCGCCCGCGAGCAGCAGATCGCCGGACTCGTGCTGCGTGGTTTCTCGACCGAGGCCATTTCCGAAGAGCTGCATATCAGCACCGGCACGGTGAAGGTCCACCGCAGGAACATGCATGCGCGTCTCGAGACCTCGACCCAGTCGGAGCTGTTCGCGCGTTTTCTCGATCATCTCGGCACGCTGACATCGATATGATGGCGGGGAGTAAAGCGGGGATATGCTTGTTCACGCCTCACGCCTCACGCCTCACGCCTCACGCCTCACGCCTCACGCCTTGCGCTGTATCCGGCCGCGGCCTTCAGGCACACTAAGGCCATGTTCCATAACGCCACTGCATACCCGCCATGCTCAACGTCGTGCTGTTCCAGCCGGAAATCCCGCCCAATACCGGCAATATCATCCGTCTCTGCGCCAACACAGGCTTCAGCCTGCACCTGATCGAGCCGCTGGGGTTCGATTTCGACGACAAGAAACTGCGCCGTGCAGGCCTCGACTACCACGAGTTCGCCGCCGTGCAACGCTGGCCCGATCTGGTGTCCTGCGTGAGGACCCTGCAGCCGGCACATGTCTGGGCGCTGACCACCAAGGGCAGTCGCTGTTACAGCGACGCCGCCTATGCAGCCGGTGACGTGCTGTTGTTCGGCCCGGAAACCCGAGGCCTGCCGGCCGACGTGCTGGAGATGCTCCCGGCGGAGCAGCGCCTGCGTTTGCCGATGAAAGCAGACAGCCGCAGCCTGAATCTGTCGAACTGCTGCGCGGTGGTGGTCTACGAGGCGTGGCGTCAGCTCGGCTTCGGTGATGGTGGTTGAGAATGTATGTTAATGAGTAAATTTCATAATTGTCGGTGAGGATCTGTTCCGGTACAGCGGCGTGGGTAGTTGATATTTACTTGTGATTCTTATGGTTTTTCATTTCTGGATGGAAATCTTTATTAGTTAACTTCACCTTTGGCTGGCGACCTTCAAATAGCGTATAGGGTCATTCGAAAACCTTATTGACGCTTACGTAAAGCGTTACTAGTATGTCCGGACCTCGCTCCCCACAAGGGAGCGTTGTTGGAAATCGAAAAGCCCGGCGCCGAGCCCCTCGGTCCGGACAATAACAACAAGGCGTGTCTACCGTGCCGCGATCCGGCAGGGAAGGACGAGGATTTCAACATGGTCATCTGGCAGCACCTGCTCAAGGCGCGTCGTTGCGCGAACCTCTCCACCGGCGGCCCCGCCCGCATCTTTGACTCATTCCGTGTGACCCTCGGCGCGATTCAGGCGATCTGACGCCGCAACGCGCTTCTCCGGTTTTATTTCTCAGTTTTGGCCCGTGGCGCTGTTGCGCCGAGCATAGCCGTGTCTGCGGGCAGGGGAGTTATGAATGAGTCAGGAAATCAGTCTCGACGACAAATGGGAACTGGACGCCGGTCGCGTCTACCTCACCGGCAGCCAGGCGCTGGCGCGCCTGCCGATGCTGCAGGCCCAGCGCGACAGGGCGCAAGGCCTCAATACCGCCGGTTTCATCTCCGGCTATCGCGGTTCACCGCTGGGTGGCTTCGACAAGACGCTGTGGCAGGCTAAGAAATACCTCGCTGACAACCATATTCACTTCCAGCCCGGCATCAACGAGGACCTCGGCGCGACCGCGGTCTGGGGCTCGCAGCAGGTGAATCTGTTCCAGGGTGCCAAGTACGATGGTGTTTTCGCGCTCTGGTATGGCAAGGGGCCGGGGGTCGACCGTACCGGCGACGTGCTCAAGCACGCCAACGCCGCCGGCAGCTCGAGCCACGGCGGCGTGCTGGCGATCGCCGGCGACGACCATGCCTGCAAATCCTCGACACTGCCGCATCAGAGCGACTACGCCTTCATCGATGCGATGATGCCGGTACTGCATCCGAGCGGGATCCAGGAGATGCTCGATTACGGCTTGTACGGCTGGGCCATGTCCCGCTACAGCGGTTGCTGGGTCGGCTTCAAGGCGCTGGCCGAGGTGTTGGATTCGTCCATTTCCGCCGATCTCGACCCGAGCAGGGTGCAGATCAAGTTGCCGGAACAGTTCGAGCTGCCGGCCGATGGCCTCAACGCCCGCTGGCCCGACAAACCGCTGCAGCAGGAAGAGCGGCTGCACCGCTACAAGCTTGAGGCGGCCAAGGCGTTCTGCCGCGCCAACCGCCTCGACCGGGTGGTGCTCGACAGCTCCGACGCCCGTTTCGGCATCATCACCACCGGCAAGTCCTACCTCGACGTGCAGCAGGCGCTGACCGATCTTGGCCTCGGCGAAGCCGAATGCGCGGCCATCGGTCTGCGCCTATACAAGGTTGCGATGCCCTGGCCGCTGGAGCCGGAAGGCGTACGCGAGTTCGCGACCGGTCTCGACGAGATCCTGGTGGTGGAGGAGAAGCGCGGCCTGATCGAGGATCAGCTCAAGGAACAGCTTTATGGCTGGCAGGACCAGGTGCGTCCGCGCATTGTCGGCAAGCGTGATGATCAGGGGGCCGAACTGCTGCAGTCGATCGCCGAACTGACTCCGGCAATGGTGGCCCGAGCTATCGCATCGCGCCTGCGTGAGCGCTACGACAGCGACAAGCTGCGCCAGCGACTGGCGTTCCTGAGCGACAAGGAAGCGAGTCTGGCGCAGCCGCGCGAGCTGCTGGAGCGCACGCCGCATTTCTGCTCCGGCTGTCCGCATAACACCTCGACCGTGGTACCGGATGGCAGCCGCGCGCTCGGCGGCATCGGTTGCCATTACATGGCCACCTGGATGGACCGCGACACCGATACCTTCACCCAGATGGGGGGCGAGGGCGTGACCTGGGTCGGCCAGGCGCCGTTTACCGATGAGAAGCACGTGTTCCAGAACCTGGGCGACGGCACCTACTTCCACTCCGGCCTGCTGGCGGTGCGTGCGGCCATCGCGTCCGGCGCCAATATCACCTACAAGATCCTTTACAACGACGCCGTGGCGATGACCGGCGGTCAGCCGGTGGATGGCACTCTGACAGTGCAGCAGATCAGCCATCAGCTGTACGGCGAGGGCGTGCGCCGCATCGCCGTGGTCAGCGACGATCCGCAGAAGTATCCGTCGCGCGCCGATTTCGCCGATCGCACCACCTTCCACCACCGCGACGACCTCGATGCGGTTCAGCGTGAAATGCGCGAGATCGAGGGCTGTTCGGTGATCATCTACGACCAGACCTGCGCCGCCGAGAAACGCCGCCGTCGCAAGCGCGGCACCATGGCCGACCCGGACCAGCGCGTGCTGATCAACCCGGACGTCTGCGAGGGTTGCGGCGACTGCGGCATCCAGTCGAACTGCCTGTCGGTGCTGCCCCTGGAGACCGAGCGCGGTCGCAAGCGCACGATCGACCAGTCCGCCTGCAACAAGGACTTCAGCTGCGTCCGCGGCTTCTGCCCCAGCTTCGTCACCGTCAAGGGCGGCAAGCTGCGCAAGCCCGCCGGCGTCGGCAAGGTCGATTTCCCGGCGCTGCCCGAACCGACCTTTGTCGGCGAGAACAACCCCTACGGCATTCTGCTGACCGGCGTTGGCGGCACCGGTGTGGTGACCGTCAGCGCGCTGCTGGGCATGGCCGCCCATATCGAGGGCAAGGGCGTGGCGGTGCTGGACCAGGCCGGTCTGGCGCAGAAGTTCGGCGCCGTGGTCAGCCATGTGCGTATCGCCGACAAGCAGCAGGATATCCACGCGGTGCGCATTCCGGCCGGCGAGGCGGACCTGATGATCGCGTTCGACCTGATGGTGGGCGCCAGCGCGGATGCCCTGGCCAAGCTCGACAGCCGCTTTTCCCGCGCGGTGGTCAATACCGAGAAGGCGATGCCGGCGGCTTTCACCCGCAACCCGGACCTGAAATTCCCGGGCGAGTCGATGGAGCGTGCGATCCAGGACAGCGCCCGCGACAGTCACTTCCTCAACGCCTCGGATCTGGCGCAGGCGTTGATGGGCGATGGCATGGCGGTGAACCTGTTCACCCTTGGCTTCGCCTGGCAGCAGGGGCTGCTGCCGCTCAAGGCCGAATCGATCGAACGCGCCATCGAACTCAATGCCGTGGCGGTGGAGAAGAACAAGCAGGCGTTTATCTGGGGGCGTCGCGCGGCCCACGATCTGGCACGCGTGCAGGAGCTGGCGCACCCGACCGCGCAACCCGTGAAGATCCTGGAGACGCCGGAGCAAATCATCGAGCGGGAAAAAGCGCACCTGACCCGCTACCAGAACAACGCGCTGGCCAACCGCTACGAAGCTATGGTGCGCCGTGTCGAGGCGAAGTCGAAAGAGGTACTCGGTGGAGATCCGGTGTTGCTGCGCACCGTGGCCGAGAACTATTCCAAGGTGCTGGCATACAAGGACGAGTACGAAGTGGCGCGTCTCTACAGTGACGGCAGCTTCCGCAAGCTGCTGGCCGAGCAGTTCGAGGGCGAGGTCGAACTCGAGTTCAACCTGGCGCCGCCGCTGCTGAGCCGCACGAACGCCGGCGCCCGCCCGCGCAAGCGTACGTTCGGTCCCTGGATGGAAAATGCTTTCGCCTGGCTGGCGAAGGGGAAAGTGCTGCGCGGCACGCCGCTGGACCCGTTCGGCTACAGCGCCGACCGCCGTCTCGAGCGTCGACTGGTCCGCGAGTACGAGGCCGATATCGCCTGGCTGCTCGAAAACCTGCAACGTCACAACCTCGAGGACGCCCGCGCGTTGGCGGCATTGCCGTCGCAGATTCGCGGCTACGGTCCGGTCAAGGACGCGGCCTACGAGAAGGCGGCGCAGCAGCGCAAGCAGCTGCGCGCCCGCCTCGACGCTCCGGCCATGATCGACGCCGTTTCCGGCGCTGCCATCTGATTTTCAGACTGCTTATCCGACCCGGCCTCACCTGAGGCCGGCAGGCACACTACGTAATAAAGGAACAACAACAATGTCCGTATTCAGCCACCCGGAATTCGACAACCACGAGCACCTGTCCTTCTTCAGCGACCCTGAAACCGGCCTGCGCGCCATCGTCGCGGTACACAACACCAACCGTGGTCCCGCGCTTGGCGGTTGCCGCATGTACCCCTACGCCAGCGACGAAGAAGCGCTGCGCGACGTGCTGCGCCTGTCTCGGGGCATGACCTACAAGTCGGCACTGGCCAACCTGGACCTCGGCGGCGGCAAGTCGGTGATCATCGGCGACCCGCGCCAGCACAAGAGCGAAGCCTTGATGGAAGCCATGGGTCGCTTCCTCGAACAGCTGGGCGGTGTCTACATCGCCGCCGAGGACTCCGGCACCAGCGTCGCCGATCTGCAGGTAATGGGGCGCCAGACCCGTCACGTCGCCGGTATCGCGCCGCGCCAGGGCTTCGACGGCCAGCCGAGCAACGGCGACCCGTCCCCGGCAACCGCCTATGGCACCTTTGTCGGTCTCCAGGCCGCGGTGAAACACCGGCTCGGTCGCAGTGATCTGGAGGGATTGACCGTGGCGGTGCAGGGGATCGGCAACGTCGGCTACCGTCTGGCGCGTCACCTCAAGGACGCGGGCGCCAGACTCTGGGTCCACGACGTCTACGCCGAGTCGGTCACACGTGCCGTCGACGAGCTCGGTGCCACCGCCGTCTCCGGCGACGATATCCTGAAGCTCGACGTCGATGTCGTCGCCCCCTGCGCCCTCGGCGCGGTTCTGAACGATGACAGTATCGGCCAGTTGCAGGCGAAGGTCGTCGCCGGTGCCGCCAACAACCAGTTGGCGCGGGCCCACCACGATGAATCCCTGGCGCGTCGCGGCATCCTCTATGCCCCGGACTTCGTCATCAACGCCGGCGGCATCATCGACGTCTGCCACGAGCGCAACGGTCACGACGCGGCCGCGGTGCGCGAGCATGTCGAAACCATCGGCGACACTCTCAGCGAGATTTTCGCCCGCGCCGAACTCGGCAGCCAGCCGACCGGCGTGATCGCCAACCGCCTGGCCGAAGAGCGCTTTATGCGCGCGGCCCGCTAATAGATGCAGGTTGGGTGGAGGCCGGTAGGCCAACACCCAACCTGCGAAAATACTGCCTGATAAAAACAACGAAACAGGAGAATAACGTGACTCAGTCTACGTCCAATGCCGCGGCCATCGGTGCCGCTTCCGGAGCATCCGCCAAGCGCGGTTTCTGGTCCTCGCGGATGGCTTTCGTGCTGGCCGCTACCGGCTCCGCGGTCGGCCTCGGCAATATCTGGAAGTTTCCCTATATCACCGGTGAGAACGGCGGTGGCGCCTTCGTACTGGTCTACCTGCTCTGTATCGCGGTGGTTGGCATCCCGATCATGATGGCCGAGGTCATGATCGGCCGTCGGGGCGGTCGCAGCCCGATCAACAGCATGCGCATTCTGACCGAACGCGACAAACTGTCGTTGCGCTGGCGCTGGCTGGCCGGCGTCGGGGTACTGGCGTCCTTCCTGATCCTGTCGTTCTATTCAGTGATCGGCGGCTGGGCGGTGTCCTACGTCGGTACCGCGGCCAGCGGTGCGCTCAGCGGCCAGAGCGCCGAGGTGATCGGTGCCATCTTCTCCGGTCTGCTGGGCGATCCCGGCAAGCTGTTGATCTGGCACACCGTCTTCATGGCCCTGACCATGGCGGTAGTGGTCCGTGGCCTGCGTGGCGGTCTCGAGCGGGCGGTGACCATCCTGATGCCGGCTCTGTTCGTGCTGTTGCTGCTGCTGGTGGGGTACGCCATGACCACCGGGTACTTCGGCCAGGCGGTCTCTTTCCTGTTTCAGCCTGACTTTTCCAAGCTGACCACCGAGGGTGTGCTGGTGGCCCTGGGACATGCCTTCTTCACCCTGAGCCTGGGCATGGGCGTGATGATGGCGTACGGTTCCTACCTCAACAAGAACGTTTCGATCGCCAAGACCTCGGTGCTGGTCTCCGTGATGGATACCGGCGTTGCCCTGCTGGCGGGCCTGGCAATCTTTCCGATCGTGTTCGCCAATGGCCTGGAGCCGGGTGCCGGTCCCGGCCTGATCTTCCAGACCCTGCCGCTGGCGTTCGGCCAGATGCCGCTGGGTAGCCTGTTCGGCACGCTGTTCTTCGTGCTGCTGGTATTTGCCGCCTGGACCTCTGCAATCTCGCTGCTGGAACCGCTGGTGGAATGGCTGGAAGAACAGAAGGGCATGAACCGCCTGGTCAGCACCCTGGGCGCCGGCGGTCTCTGCTGGCTGCTGGGTATCGCTTCGATCCTGTCGCTGAACGAGTGGTCGGGTTTCGCACCGCTGGGCATGTTCGCCGCCTTCGAGGGCAAGACCGTGTTCGACCTGCTCGACTACCTGACCGCCAATATCCTGCTGCCGCTCGGCGGTCTGCTGGTGGCGGTGTTCGTTGGCTGGTTCATGGCGCGCCAGGCGCTGGAGAACGAACTGTCGCTGCGCGGTCCCTGGTTCACGCTCTGGTACGGCGTACTGCGCTACGTCACACCGGTCGCGGTGGCGATCGTCTTCATCTACAACCTGGTGTAAGGCTAAAGACGACAGTTGACAGTACACAGAAAAGCCGGGCGCCTTCGCGTCCGGCTTTTGCGTTTGTGGGAGCCCGCTCCGCGGGCGAACGGGTTTCGCGATGCCCCACCCGTATTGATACCGGAACGGCCGTGCCCCTGCATCGCGCTACCCATCCGCCGTCTCGAGTACATTCTCTGTCCACTGTAAACGTTTCTTCCTACAGCCAACCCTTGCGCTTGAAGTAGGTGTAGGTCCCGGCGGCGCTGGCGACCATCAGCCCCAGCGCCATCGGGTAGCCCCAACGCTGGCTCAACTCCGGCATCAACGCGAAGTTCATGCCATAGATACTGGCGATCAGCGTCGGTGGCAGGAACATCACGGCGGCGACCGAGAAAATCTTGATGATCTTGTTCTGTTCCAGGTTGGTGAAGCTCATGGTCGCATCGAGCATGAAGTTGATCTTGTCGAACAGAAACTGGGTGTGCGGCAGCAGGGACTCGATATCCGAGAGCATCTGCTTGATTTCGCGCCGGTTGTCCTTGCTCAGGCGGTCGTTGTGGTAGCGCTGCAGGAAGCGCAGAGAACGCTGGGTATCGAGCAGACTCAGACGAATCTTGCCGTTGGCGTCCTCCTGCCGGGTGATCAGGCGCAGGATGCTGTCGAGCTTCTCGGTTTCGAACACCTGGTCGGATACCTGCTCGAGAATGGTGTAGACGTCCTCGATGGCGTCGGAGAGGTAGTCGACCTTCAGCGCGAACAGTTGCAGCAGCAGCTGCAGCGGGCCGACGGCATGGATACGATTCTGGCGCAGGTACTGCCGCAGCAGCCGGAACAGACTCAGGTCTTCTTCCCGTACGCTGATCAGTAGATCGTCCCGCAGGTTGAAAGACACGTTGAAGGTGCGCAGGTCCTGACCGACCTTGTGGGGAAACAGCGAGTTGATGTGCACGCCGTCCTGGTCGACGAAGAAACGGGACGAGGCCTCGATCTCGTCGATATCGTCCTGTCCGGGCAGTTCGCCGACGAAATGGCCCGAGAGCCAGCTGCGCTCGCTTTCATCGGGTTCCAGCGCGTCGACCCAGATAGCGCCTTCGGGCAGGCTATCGTCGGAGCCGAGCGGAGTCTTGTGCAGGCGGTTCTGTTCCAGCTGATAGGCGGCCAGCATGGCGTGACGTAGCTCCCTGTCCGTTTTGCTGACCAGATTATATGAACGCGGCAGACAAATACATTGTCAGCGCAAGCGGCGAATCGACCGCGGAGACGGTGGCAGTGCGCTGCGACGTGAAAATCGAATCGTCAGCGAGCGCACCGGGTCCGTTGGCAGGGCGTTAGTTGCCCTGGGTAACGTAACGCAGAATCTCGACGACCTGCTCCGGCTGCTGGGCCCAGGCCATGGCGGCGGCGTCGACTTCCTTCAGCGGGTGGATAATGTCGGCATCGTGCAATGTGATGTACGGCGTGCCGAGTGCCGCCAGGTAGCCGGCGTCGAAGGCGGCGTTCCACTGCTTGTACT
>JABXIM010000185.1 GCA_013373085.1 Oceanospirillaceae bacterium
AAAAGGCATACTGCGCGCGCCATACTGGAGCAGCCAATCACTGATGCTCTGGAACTAAGGCTTGAATATAAATATGTGTCTTCGATATCCAACCTGGATACGGTTGATTTCAACAGCAACACGGTGCGCGCATCCATAAGTTGGACATTCTGACAATTGTCAATAGCGCAGTGAATTCATTGCGCTGCACCGGGGAGCCAGGGGTTTAATTCTCTGTATTTCTTTAGTTGTTTTAGAATGTCAGTCTTTTGTCAGCTTGGATCGTGTATAAATGATCCATGCGAATGAAACTGATCATTTTTGTCGGATGGATTGGCCTCGTTATCGCGACTGCTGCAGTCAGCGATGATGCCGATGATCATCATGACCGGAAAGTGGACCATCTGGTTGCCCGCTCTGCACTGCAGCGGGGCGAGATCATGCCGCTTGAAAAGATACTTACGGCCGTTCGCCCGCAGTTGCAGGATGAAATCGTCGGCATCAAATTTGAGATGCATCAGGGCCGGTGGTTTTATGAATTTCGCACCGTCGATGAAGCCGGACACCTGCACTATATTCACGCCGATGCCAAAACTGCAAAGATCCAGCCGCTGGAGAACCATCCATGAAGGTGCTGCTGGTTGAAGACGATGTCCGGATTGCGGAAGACATTCGTATCGCGCTTGAGGGTGCCGGATATGTCGTAGACGTGGCGCGCGATGGTGAAGAGGCTTGGTTCCAGGGCGACGTTGAAGATTACGACGCAGCAATTCTCGATCTTGGATTACCGAAGCTTGACGGCATTGCTGTGCTTAAGCGCTGGCGCGAAAGCGGTCGTACCATGCCTGTTCTTATCCTGACAGCCCGAGGCAGTTGGGGGGAGCGCGTGGAGGGCATTGATGCTGGCGCGGATGATTATTTACCGAAGCCATTCCAGATGCCTGAATTGTTGGCCCGCTTGCGCGCCATTGTTCGCCGATCTGTTGGTCAGGCGTCGTCGGTTATTTCCGTTGGGTCAGTATCATTGGACACGCGCAAGATGACGGTTGAGGTGGCGGGAAAAGACGCCAAACTAACGGCGCAGGAATACAGGCTTCTCGCCTATCTTATGCATCACGCAGGGCGTGTTATTCCCGCGACTGAACTTATCGATCACCTCTATAGCGGCGATGCCGAACGGGCTGAAAATTCCATAGAGGTCCTGGTGGGCAGGGTTCGGCGCAAGCTGGGCGTGAAACTGATCAATACCCGGCGTGGGTTTGGCTATTTGGTTGAAGGGGAGCACGCATGATTGTGCAGTCCCTTAGGCTGAGGCTGCTTTTATCGGCAACGGGCGCTATCGCTGTGGCGCTAGTTTTGGCTGGCCTTGGGATGGCGGCGCTGTTTGATAGGCATGTGGAACGCAGGATCCAGAACGAACTGGCAACCTATCTGCGGCAGCTTTCCGGTGGTATCGAGTTCGCAGAGGATGGCAGCTTCTCCGTTGGCGTGCCAATGGCAGACCCCCGTTTTGAGGTCACATTCAGTGGCCTGTATTGGCAGGTTGAGGATGATGACAGAGCGCTAGCCATTCATTCACGGTCCCTTTGGGATACACGGATAGCGTTGCCGACGGATCCCCTGCAAGTGGGCATCATCCATCACCATCAGCTTCCTGGCCCCGATGGCGCTACATTGATGGTGCAGGAGCGCAGAATTCTGTTTCCAACACTTGAGGGTGAGCGTTCGCTACGTATTGCTGTTGCTTTGGACAGGGCCGATCTGGTCGCAGCCCGGGAAGCCTTCGCGGGGGATCTTGTGCCCTCCCTTGGTCTGCTGGGTGTGGTGTTGGTGCTGGCAGTATGGTTTCAGGTCAGTATGGGGTTGCGGCCGCTAGACGCCATTCGAAGAGGTGTAAATGCTGTTCGCACAGGCAGGAAGAGCCGTTTGCCCGGTAATCAGCCATCAGAAGTGATGCCGCTTGTCGATGAAGTGAACGACCTGCTGAAGAATCAGGAAGAAGCGGTGGAGCGGGCGCGTCAGCGGGCAGGGGATCTTGCCCATGGCCTGAAAACACCTCTGACGATTCTACAAAGCGATGCCGGTCGCCTGCGAAACAAGGGCGAAGCAAGGCTGGCGGAAGAAATCGAAGGATTGGTTGAGACCATGCGCCGCCATGTTGATCGAGAACTGGCGCGGGCCCGTCTGAACGAAAAAGGCACAAGGCAGGATCAGGACACGAATCTAGAGGCAATGGTGGACAAAATAGTTCACACGATTCGACGAACCCCCCAAGGCAAGGTCTGCCGGTGGTTGGTGGATATTCCATCCAACCTTCGTGTCCGCATGGATGACGGTGACCTTGCCGAACTTCTCGGCAATCTGGTCGATAATGCAGTTCATTGGGCCGAAAATGAAGTGACGATAAGGGCGGAAGGTAACGCGCCACAAGGTTTTGTCCGCCTTCTGATTGAAGATGATGGCCCGGGTGTGCCTCAGGAAGCCCTGGGGAAACTCGGTAGTCGCGGTGTGCGACTGGATGAGCAAGTATCTGGAAATGGCATTGGCCTGGCGATTGTTAGGGACATCCTTTCCGCATATGGCGGCCATATTGATTTTACCAACAAACCGGACGGTGGCCTTCAGGTGATTACCACCCTGCCACAAACTGATTTAGCGGACCCCCAACAAAGCAAGGCTTAAAAAGGACTGGCAATATGTTTCAACAATTTACGACAATTGCGGTGCTCGCCATGGCACTTGGAATGGCGCCTGCAGCCTCTGCCGAAAGTGAGCGGATCATGCTTACAGAGGCCCAGCAAGCACGTCTTGGAGTGCAAACCGGAGATGCACAGATGGCGGACCGTCAAGCGCTTGTGGTCGTGCCTGGGCGTATTAGTACCCCGCTTGATGCAATGCTGACAGTGCCCGCGCCTTTTGCGGGCATTGTTCAGGCTATTCAGGCGCTTGAGGGGGCTGAGGTGAACGCGGGAGATGTTTTGCTGTCAATCACCAGCAACGACTATCTGGAAACGCAGGCGCGGCATGCTCAGGCCATGGCTGAATTCAAGGTTTTGAAGGCTTCGGCAGAACGGCTGAAAACATTGGCGGGTGAAGGGGTCGTTGCAGAAGCCAGGGCCGAAGCGGCTGAAGCCGATGCTGCTCGTGCCAAGGCTGAACTGGCCGCGACAAAACGGCTGCTCGCACAGGTGAAACCAGCGGAAGGGCACAAGGGTGCTTACAATTTGATTGCGCCGAAGGATGCACGGATTGCAGAGCTCACAGTAATGCCTGGAGAGATGATTGATATGCTGGACAGTGCTGTGGTGCTTGAAGATGCGGGCAACCTGTGGGTTGAAGCAGAGCTGCCATCGCGCTTTTTGGGCCAAACCTCCGCAGGAGAGAAAGTCAGTTTGCAGCCTTCAGGAATTGAAGCTGAGATTATCGCTATCGGGCGCACGGTTGATCAAAAAAGCCGCTCGGTGACTGTCCGGGCGCGTCTTGATGCCAATGATGGGCTTCGGCCGGGGCAGAGCGTTCAAGTAACTATTTTTGGTCGCGTGGAAGCGGGTGCTTTGTCTGTGCCCCGGGAAGCTGTCGTGCGTCTGGCTGGGGGCGAAGTAGTGTTTCTGGCTGAAGGTGGTGGATATCGTATCGTTCCAGTGACAGTGCTGTCCCGTGGTGTGGACAAGGCAATTATCAAGGGTGAGATTTCTCCCGGCGCCAAGGTCGCGACAAGGGCCCTGACAGAGCTTAAAGCCCTTGCGCTGGAGGGGGAGTGATCATGCTCAACCGGATTATCGAGTTTTCGCTGACGCAGCGTCTCTTGGTCGTGGTTCTCGCCCTTATGTTGGGGGTGGCAGGAAGTTTTGCTTTCTTGAAACTGCCTATTGATGCTTTTCCTGACATTTCACCCACCCAGGTGAAAGTAATCTTGAAAGCGCCGGGCATGACGCCGGAAGAGGTGGAGCAGCGTATCAACGTGCCGCTTGAGATGGAATTGCTGGGCATTCCTGGGCAGACAGTTCTGCGCTCGGTTGCCAAATATGCAATCGCCGACATCACGCTGGATTTCGAAGAAGGCACGGACGTTTATTGGGCCCGGCAACAAGTGTCAGAGCGGCTTTCCGGCGTTATGGAAGTGCTGCCGAATACCGTATCCGGGGGGCTTGCCCCTATCTCTACCCCGCTTTCGGATGTGTTTATGTTTACGGTTGAGGGCGGTGGTCTGACGCTGGATGAACGGCGCACCTTGCTGGATTGGACAATCCGTCCGGCGCTGCGAGTTTTGCCTGGGGTGGCAGATGTGAATGCCCTGGGCGGTCGGGTGAAGACCTTTGAGGTTGTGCCTGATCCTGTTGCCTTGTTGGATGCAGGGTTGACCATATCTGACCTTCGGGACGCCATTGGTTCCAGCAATAGCAATGATGGCGCTGGCCGCCTGAATGATGGCGAGGAAAACCTGATCGTTCGAACGGTGGGCGCGGCCCGTACATTGGATGATTTCCGGCAGATGGTTGTCGCCGCAGATGAAAGCCGCATTCTTCGATTGGCCGATGTGGCCGATGTTCGTTTTGGTTCATTGACGCGGTACGGAGCCGTTACCAAAGACGGTGAAGGTGAGGCAGTTCAGGGCCTGGTTATCGCCCTGCGCGGTGCCGATGCTCGGGGCGTTGTTGAAGGTGTGAAGACCCGACTGGAAGAATTGAAGCCGAGCCTGCCCCCAGGCGTCGAAGTCAGGGCTTTTTACGATAGATCTGACCTGATCGAGAAGGCTGTCGGCACGGTTTCAAAGGCCTTGCTTGAAGCAACAATTCTCGTTGTCGTCTTGTTGTTCCTGTTTCTTGGAAACGTTCGGGCTGCGATCGTTGTGGCGCTGACCCTGCCGTTTGCTGCGCTCATTACCTTCGTGATGATGCAGTCTTTTGGGCTCACCGCTAACCTGATGAGTTTGGGAGGGTTGGCGATTGCTATCGGGATGCTGGTGGATGCTGCGGTTGTTGTGGTTGAAAATACGGTCGAGCACCTATCCCACCATAAGGACGACGCGAAGGTGCCGATGTTGCACCGGGTTTATCGCGCAGCGAGCGAAGTGGCTGTGCCAGTGGCGTCAGGGATTCTGATTATCTGCCTTGTCTTTTTGCCGCTATTGTCCTTGCAGGGGCTAGAGGGCAAGCTGTTTACGCCAGTTGCGCTGACCATCGTTTTTGCACTATCCGGTTCTTTGATCCTGTCATTGACGCTTATTCCCGTGTTGTCGTCAGCAACACTGAAGGCAGGTTTCCATGCGGAACCGTGGCTTATGCGTAAGATTTCCCCAGTATATAAAAAGCTGCTGCGCCGAGCGTTGGATAAACCCCTGCCTGTTTTTGGTTTGGCTGGAACCGGGCTTGCCGCCGCGGCTTTTGCCTATGTGATGGTTGGCAAGACATTCATGCCGACGATGGATGAAGGAGCAATCCTGTTGCAGTTGGCCCAACTTCCATCGGTGAATGTCGAGCGCAGTACAGAAGGCGATCTGGCTGTCCAGCGGGCAATCCTTGAAGACGTGCCTGAAGTGGAAAGTGTTATTGCCCGCTTGGGGTCCGACGAGATTGGGCTTGATCCAATGGGACTTAATGAAACCGATAGCTTTCTGGTACTGAAACCCAAGGATGAATGGCGCAGGCCAGATAAGGTTTGGCTAACAGACCAAATCAGGGCGGTGATGGATGATTTCCCAGGCATTGATTTTGCCTTCACGCAGCCGATTGAAATGCGTGTTTCTGAGATGCTGACCGGTAGCCGTGGGGATCTTGCCATCAAGATTTTTGGGCCAGACCTCGAGGTGCTGGGTAGGTTGAGTGACCAGATCCAGAAAACAGTGGCTTCTATTGATGGTGCTGCTGAGGTGATCTCGGTTGCGAGCGACACTGTTCAGTATCTTCAGGTGGAGATCGACCGCTTGGCTACGGGCCGTGTCGGGCTACATCTGACAGATGTTCAGGAAGAGCTGCGTGCCCAGCTTGAAGGTGTGGGTGCTGGATATGTGGCGGAACAGAACCGTCGTATCCCGATCATGATCAAAGGTGGGGAAGAGCTCCGCAACCGTGCTGAGTTGTTCGCTGATTATCAAATGTCAACACCGGATGGCGGTCGTGCGCGCCTTAGTGATATCGTTCGCATCGATATGCCGGAAGGGGCTGTGAAGGTCGATCGCGAAAATGCCTCCCGCTATGCTGTTATCCAGGCTTATGTCTCAGGCAGAGACCTTGTTGGGTTCGTGGAGGACGCGCAGGCGGCAGTTGCTTCACAAGTGACGCTACCTGCAGGCTACCGGCTTGTATGGGGTGGCCAGTTCGAAAACCAGAAGCGTGCCGCAGAAAGGCTTGGGGTTGTTGTGCCGCTTGCTCTTGCGCTGATTTTCTTTGTTCTGTTTGCGACATTCCGTTCCGTAAGGCAGTCGCTGCTTATTTTGGCAAACATTCCATTCGCGCTGATCGGCGGTGTTCTCACGCTGTGGCTGTCAGGTGAATTTTTGTCGGTTCCTGCATCGGTAGGGTTTATCGCCCTTTTGGGGATTGCTGTACTGAACGGACTGGTTTTGGTCGCGCACTTCAATCACCTCCTGGCATCGGGGCTGGACATGCACTCAGTGGTATTCGAGGGTGCCCAGCGGCGTTTGCGACCAGTCTTGATGACCGCCAGCATCACCGCCTTTGGGTTGGTGCCGCTATTGTTTGCAACAGGCCCCGGGTCTGAAATTCAGAAGCCACTGGCGATTGTTGTAATTGGTGGGCTTCTCAGTTCCACGCTGCTTACCCTTTTTCTTCTGCCGATCCTGTTCCGTCGATTTGGCGGGGATGCTGAAAATACCCAGAATGAAGGGAGTGCGTCATGACAAAAACTTTATGCAAGTTGGTCATTGTTTGTCCTCAGGAGGTCGCGGAAGACATTATCGAGGCGTTCCTGGATGCGTCACCGTCTCTTCCGGGTTTTACATCCTTTGATGTGGAGGGGCATGGCCACGACTTTGCTTCTGCATCTACGAGTGAACGGGTTCGAGGCCATGTTGCGCGCAAGTGTCTCTGGATGATTTTGCCAGAGGCTGAAGTCGGCCGGGCGCTGGACGCATTAAAACAAGGAACGAGCAATCCCCATGTCACCCATTGGCTGGAGCCAGTTGCCGGAGCAGGGAGCCTGACATCATGGTGAAGAAGAACATATTTGCTTTTGCGGTTTTATTTGTGGGCAGTGCAGCTGGTGCTGCTGACAACTTCCTGCCGCAGACCGACGTTGCCCAGGCAGTTATTGGGGCGCACCCCATTGTTGCGGCCGCCGAGGCCCGCTTGGCTGAAGCCGAGGCTGAAGCACGCTTGCGAAAAGTCGGGGAACATGAGTTCCACTTGAATGGTAGTTATATCCGCCGCGATGTAAGGGGAGAAGGAACCTTTGGTGAATGGGATAGCTCCATTAGTCGTGCGGTTCGTCTGCCGGGCAAGGCCAAGGCGGATCGAAAGATCGGCGCGCTTGGTATCGTGGTTGCTGAAAACGCACGCGATGACGCACGGCATCAGGTGGCACTTCTGCTGAAGGACTATTGGTTTGAATGGCTGGAAGCCAGTTTGCAGGTGGAGGTCGATCGGTCAGCAACTGAGACATACAGGCGCGAACTGAAAGCCGTTGAGCGCCGACATGAACTCAAAGAAGCGGCCCTTTTGGATGTGGATGATGCCCGCTCTGCATTGGCCGTTTCTGAGGCAGGTTTGCATAAAAGTAGTGCCCGGAAACTTGAAGCCGAACGTGCGATCCGTGCCATGTTCCCGGACCTGGTTCTGCCGCTTCAGGTGCCAGAAATTCAGGCTCCAAAACCTACTGAACAAGGCTTTGATGTTTGGAAGGACCGTATTCTGTCGCGCAGCCATGAGCTCCGGATGGCCGTAAAAGCCGTTGAGCAACAAATGGCCCTTGCTCGTCGGACGAAGCTGGACAAGATTGCGGATCCAACTGTTGGTGTTCGTTTTTTCAGCGAACGGGGTGGTGATGAACAAGGTGTCGGTATCCTGTTTTCCATGCCCTTCGGTTCTTCTCGGCGTAGTGCTAAAACTGATGTGCAGCGCGCCCGTGTTTTGGCGGCAGAGGCACAAGCAAGGCAAACTCGGCTTATGATTGAAGAAGTCGCCGACCGGGATATCACGCGCGCGGAGGCTGGAGTGCGTGTTTGGCAGCAAGCTGCCGCGGCCCTTGAGGCCAGCAAGAAGGTTGTTGCCCGTGTGCGCCGAGCAGTCGAAATCGGGGAGCGCGATTTAACGGACCTCTTGCGTGTCCTCAAAGTGCATTATGAAGTGCAGCGGGAGGAGGCATTAGCGCGCCTTAACGCCCAGGATGCTATCACGCAGCTAAAGATCGACTCTCATGAGATATGGATCGCGACACATCACGACCACGAGGAATAAATTGGTTGGCCCTGATTTGCCCCCCGGCGTGTTGAATGCAACGTAGGGAATAGTAGGAGTGTTTTTTTATTGCCAAGACAAAAAAACTTCGGTTTTGTAATGATTTATTAGCATATGTAGGCTGTATGGTTGGTGAGAAGCACCGCTGTGCGGTATCTGGAGCTAACGTGGATTGGCGGCAATAATCATCAGGGTTCAAAGAACATGGTTCCCTTGAAGTGGGCAATTAAGTTGGTTTTTCTTGTCAGTATTCTGCTGGCTATGCCTGCTGGTGCGTCGTCAATTTTGGTCATTGATGAAACCCCAACCGAGATTGATCTCACGCCATATTTACAGATCCTCGAAGATCCTGAAGCGCAGTATGGTGAAGAAGATCTGAC
>JABXIM010000027.1 GCA_013373085.1 Oceanospirillaceae bacterium
CCGGATCAGCTCCGCCACCCCGTCGCGCACGCCGGACGGCGGCAGATAGACCACGCCGGTATTGAAGTCGTGTCCCGCGTCCAGCCCTTCGCGGACGTTGTTGTAGACCGGTACCTCGCCGGCCGGTGTCTTGAGTACCTGCCCGCGCTTGCCGGGAGCTGTACCGAACACCACGTTGCCGCCGGAAAAGGCATGACTGACCGGCGTCACCGCGCTGGATTCGCCGCCGAGAATATTGAGTACGCAGATGCGGTCGTCGCGGGTCGCGATCTGCTCGAGGGTGTGGATGCCGACAAAATATTTGAAATCGCCTACGCCTTGCTGATACATGCTCTGTGTTCCTCAGTTCTTATCGTTCGGTCGCAAGGCCACTCAGGCCGCGATACCCAGTTTCTTCGCCACCTGTTCCCGCCCGCCGTTGCGCATCCAGTCGTCGGCCTTCAGGGCGTAGTTGACCACCTCGCTCATCGCGGAATCGAAGCCGAACATGCGATACGGCAGTCCCAGTGCATCCAGGGTGTCCTTGAAAGCGCCCATGCCGCGGATCAGGTTGGGGCCGCCACGCCCGATCACGACGTACAGCGGAACCGGTCCATGCTGGTTGAAGTAGTCACGCAGCGCGTCGGCCATGGCGCGGAAGGTGGTTTCGATATCGGTGTTGTTCGACTTGCCGCCGATGATGAACAGCACGTTGCTTTGCGCCAGCCAGTGCTTGAAGCTGATGCGGGCTACATCGCGCATCTTTTCGTAGGGGGGATTGCCGCCGAAATCCGACGAGATGATGGCGCGGTCGCCCAGCGCTTCGGTCACCGCCGAGTTGGCGCCGCCACCAAAGGTCGGTGCCAGTACCGTGCCCTGGTCGTTGATGACGTAAACGTCGCTCTGCCCCTGGTAGGTGCGCAGCTGGTTGATCTCCTGCTCGAAGTCGGAGTAGTCGGCGGCGAACAGATGATTGGGCAGGCTCAGTCGCTGCCAGCGCGGATCGTCGCGGTCAAAGCCGCACTTGAAGTCGCACGCCACCGGAATCAGACGGCCGCCCGGTCCCGGCTTCATCCGGATCGGATTGAGCTCCAGCGTGGTCATGCCGTAATGGTGGAACAGCTCCCAGAGTCTCGGCAGGTACTGCACCAGCGGCGATACGATCTCCTTCGGCGCGCCGATATCGGACAAGGCATTGGCGATGACGAACGCCTTCAGGCCGGTCAGCGCCTCGAACGGCACCTCGATGATCTCGGACGAGTCCAGCTCCTCGATATCGACACCGCCCTTGTGGGTAATGGTGATCGTCGGCGCCCGGAAACGGGTCGAGTCGCTGATCGAAAAATAGACCTCGTGCTCGGCCTGCACCGCCCCCTCGAACGTCACGCCCTGGGCCTTGACGCGGGTGTTGCCATGGACATGCTCGGCAAAATAGAGCCGCTCCTTTTCCCGCAGCGCGGTCTTGAGGTCGGTGGCGCGACCGATCAGTCCGGATTTGCCCTTCTTGCCGACCCCGCCCTTGAAAAGCGGCTTGATGAAGACCGATCCGTGCCGCTCGATCATTGCCTTGATATCGTCTTCGCTGGCTTCGGGCCCGAGTACCTCGGACGTGGGAAAGCCGACGTAATTCAACAGCCTCGAGCCATGTAGCATGCCGGTGATATTCATTCTGCACCTCGGTTTTATTGTTAAGCGGTTTGTTGAGACAAGATCCGCCCCTGTCGCCGTTGGGCGACATGATCAGGGTGTCATTGGATCGACCATCGAGCCTTGGAAGCCGGGGGATGATGGTTGCCTGCAACCGACTTTATCCCCCGAAACTGTCAGCACGCTGACAGCGCGCTATCGGACAGCTCAGTCGACGACGGCGTGCGCCTGTTCGCGTTGCGCGGCCATGCGGCGACGCAGGATCGGACCGATGATGTACGGCAGTACCAGGCCAGCGATGGCGACGATCCAGATACCGACCGACAGGCCGCTGCTCCAGAGGATGGTCCAGTCGCCGTCGGAGATGGTCAGCGCGTGACGCAGGCTCTTCTCCATTTCAGGCCCCAGCAGCATGCCGAGGATGATCGGCACCAGCGGGATGTGCAGCTTGCGCAGCACGTAGCCCAGCAGGCCGAAACCGATCATGAAGTACAGGTCCAGTGCGCTGTTGCTGATGGCGAAGATGCCCACCGACGCCACCAGCGTCACCACCGGCATCAGGTACTTCGGCGGGATGCTCAGCAGCTTGACGAACACGCCCACCATCGGGATGTTCAGCAGCAGCAGGATCAGGTTGCCGATGAACAGCGCCGCGATCACGCCCCAGACCAGGTCGGCGTTCTGGGTGAACAGCATCGGGCCCGGCTGGATGTTCAGCGACACCAGCATCGCCAGCAGTACCGCGGTGGTGCCGCTGCCCGGCACGCCGAGGGTCAGCATCGGCACCAGGGCGCCGTTGGCGGCGGCGTTGTTACCGGCTTCCGGCGCCGCGACGCCGCGCGGATCACCCTCGCCGAAGGTGCCCTTGTCACCGACCAGGCGCTTCTCCAGCGTGTAGCTGATGAAGCTGCCGAGCGATGCGCCCGCCCCCGGCAGTACGCCGGAAATGAAGCCGAGTACCGAGCCGCGCAGGCTGGTCGGCAGCACAGCGATGATATCGGCCATGCTTAGCTTGAGCTTGTTCAGCGCGACCTTCTTCAGGCCTTCGCCGGCGTGCATCTCGATGAAGAACAGCAGCTCGCTGATGGCGAACAGGCCGACGATGGCGATGATGAAGTCGACGCCTTCGTACAGCTCGAGAATGTTGTAGGTGTAGCGCTGGTTGCCGGTGGAGATATCGACACCGACGGTGGCGATCATCAACCCCAGGCAGGCCGCGATCACGGTCTTGAACTGGTTCTTGCCGGTGATGCCGCCGAGGGTCGCGAACGCCAGCGAAAAGAGCGCGAAATACTCGGCCGGACCGAACTTGAGCGCGAACTTGGCCAGCCAGGGCGCCAGGATCACCAGGCCGACGGTGGCCAGCAGGCTGCCGATAAAGGAGGCGATGGCGGAGATCGCCAGTGCCTCGGCGGCCTTGCCCTTCAACGCCATCGGATAGCCATCGAGGCAGGTCATCATCGCCGGCTCGTCGCCCGGGATGTTGAGCAGAATACTGGAGATACGGCCGCCGTACATGGCGCCGGCATAGACCGACGTCAGCAGGATCAGCGACGATTCGGCGGGCAGCCCGAGGCTGAACGCCAGCGGGATCAGGATCGCCACGCCGTTGGCGGGGCCAAGGCCCGGCAGCGCGCCGATCAGGGTACCGAGGACAGCACCGATCGCCGCGAACATCAGGTTGTCCAGGGACAGCGCGACCGCAAACCCCTGCAACAGATAGTTCAAGGTTTCCATCAGTTCATTACCCCGCTCAGATCCAGGATTCCGGCCGGCAGGTGCAGTTCAAGCATGAAGTTGAACAGCACGAACACCACCACCGCGCTGCCGACACCGGTCAGCAGGGATGCCAGCGGCTTGGCGCCCATGCGCCAGCACAGCAAGCCCACCATCAGGGTGGTGGCCGGGATGAAGCCAACCGGCTGCAGCAGAGTGGCGAAGATCGCCAGTACCACCAGCACGAACGCCAGCTCGCCGAGCATGGCCAGGTGCGGCCAGGGCTCGTCCTGGTCGGGACGCACGATGAGGTACAGGCTGCTGAGCCCCAGAATCACCGACAGCAGGATCGGGAAGGTCTCCGGCCCGACGGCCTCGGCGCCGCCAAAGGGCTCGGGAAAGTGCGCAGCCTCCCAGCCGTACGCGACGGCCAGGAGGAGCAGCAG
>JABXIM010000154.1 GCA_013373085.1 Oceanospirillaceae bacterium
CTTTTCAACTCAATCTTCAGAAGAAAAGATGGCGTCCCATAGGGGGTTCGAACCCCTGTTACCGCCGTGAAAGCGCGGTGTCCTAGGCCACTAGACGAATGGGACGCAGCCTGCACTGGCTCAGCGCCAAATGCGGGGCGTATATTAGGGCCGACCGCCCTGACAGGTCAAGGGTTTTTTTAGGTTTTTTTCCTATAAAATCAACAGCTTCATTTTTAACCAGCAGACTCTGGAGAAGCCATGAGCCCCACCGAAACCGGATTGCTGATCCTGGCAGGTGTACTGGCAATGGCCGTGGCGGCCTATGTCGCCCAACAGGTCGAAAATCGCCGCCAGGCACGTCGGCTTCAGGTGATGGCGCTGAAGGACACGGTCAGACGGGCCGGCTACCTGCTGGAAAATCTGCCGGCGCAGTTCCAGACCCCGGAGATTCGCCAGGTGATCGGCACCACCATCAGCCAGCTCCTGGAACGGCTGCAGCAGCTGGAACGCAAGGTCGAATACCGGCAACAGCAGGAAGCGCTGCAGCAGCAGCTCGACCAGCCGCCGGCAAGCCCCCCCTTCCCCGCCGGCTCACTGACCCTGATGCCGGACCGGGACAGCGCGCGTCGCGCCCGCGCGATGCTGCGCGAACTGGGCCAGTTCATCCGGCAGCAGCACGAAAAGGGCGAACTGTCACTGCAGGCCGCCAGCACCACCCTGCGGCAGGTCAAGAGCGGCTATCACCGCGTTACCTGCGACCTGTCGATCCTGGATTCCCTCGAAATCGAGAACAACCGGGGGCCTCAGGTCGCCGTGCACCAATTCCGCAGCTGCCTGAGCAAGCTGCGGGCGATCCGCGGGCAGCACACCGAACCACAGATCCGCAATCTGCAGGCGCATCTGGCTCAGGTCGAGCAACGGCTCGCCCGGTCCGCCGAAGACCGGGACTGACGAGGGAGCCGGATTCGTAGTTACAGCTTCCCGACAGGCCACCAGCATGCCCTCAAAGCTGCGCCGCGATTCCGGCCCGCGCTGAAAGCCAGAGACTCACTGGGACCTATTCGAAGGTTCCTCAGCGGGTGATGCGGCAGTTCTCGCCGTCGAGTCGCCAGAGTTCCCGGTCGATATCCAGCGCCCGGCGCGCGTCGCGCAGCTCCGCCTTGTAGCTCTTGCGAAACTCGCGGCGCATCTTGGCCTCGAGGAAGCGCTTGATCTCGATATCCTCCTCCAGTACGAGACCCGGCACCGGCACCGGTTTACGGGTGGTTTCGTCAATCGCGACCATGGTGAAGTAGGAGGTGTTGGTCGCCTTGACGATCCCCTGATGGAAATCCTCCGAAACGACCTTGATACCGACTTCCAGCGACGACGAACCGACATAGTTGACCGACGCGTACAGGGTCAGCAGCTCGCCGACCTCGACCGGGTTGAGAAAGTCCACCGAGTCGATCGAGGCGGTCACGCAATAGCAGCGTGCATGGGTCGCGGCGCAGGTATAGGCGACCTTGTCCATCAGCGACAGGATCTGCCCGCCATGCACCTTGCCGCCGAAGTTCGCGTACGACGGCACCATCAGCTCCTTGAGCACCTGCTGCGACGCCTTGACTGTTCTGAATTCCCGCTCCGACATTTACTGTTCCTTAAACCGCCTGAATTGAATTCGCCTCTACCGGAGCGATCAGACAGTCTCCGGCGAGGAAGCCAGCCGCGACAGCTGACCGACCATGGTTGTGAGCATCGCGATATTGAGACCGTCCATCGAACGCAGCTCGCCGAGGAGGCCTGCCAGCCCGGCAACGTCTGGCTTCCCGTTGCCGACCGGACCGTTACTCAAGGCAGCGACCGCCAGTTGCCGCACGGACTGCAGCAGGCCGTCGTGCAATGCTTCACGGGCCTTACGATACCACTTGTCGTAAAGCGGCAGCGATTCTATTTCTCGCCTGATCCAGTGCAGCTCCACGGCAGCGCCGATGGCCAGGTACTGCCGCAGGCAGTCAGCCAGGGGGCGCGTCACTATCTGGCGAACCTCTTCGACCTCAAGCGCGATTGGCTGGTACTTCAGGCGTGCCAGCGCGTCGGCCAGCTCGACTGGAACCCCGGCGCCGGCCAGGGTTGCGGCATCCTCCTGCAGGCAGGCGAGCTCAGACCCCGGCAGTTGCTCCGGCAGTGTATCGCGCAGACAGTCACATGCCGCCTGGTAGCGCCGGATCAACGCATCGCAGCCAAGGCCGCCGGGCGCCTTCCTGAACAGCCGGAACACCATCCGGTGCAGCACGCCATGCAGACGCAGCTGCAGCTCCATCAGCAGCGAATGGGGCAGTTCGCCGACCAGCCGGTCCAGTTCCCGGTCCAGCACCTCGATGCCGAGCAGATCCCGGGCGGCGATGAATGCTCTGACCAGGCTGGCGGCATCGGCGGAACTGTTTTCCAGCAGATAGTTGCAGAAGGTCGCCCCCATCCGGTTCACCACCAGATTGGTCAGGTGCGCCGCCAGGATCTCGCGACGCAACGGGTGGTCGAGAATCGCCGAGCGATAGTCCCGGCGCAGCGGCGAGGGAAAATAATTCAGCAGCTCCCGCTGCAGACGTGCGTCCTTGACCAGGTCCGTCGCCACCAGGCGCTCGAATAAGGCTGCCTTGCTGTGAGCCAGCAACACCGAGATTTCGGGGCGGTCATGGCCTTTGGCACCCCGCCCTGCGGCGGCGTACCCCATCAATGATTCCGGCTTCGACGGTGCTGATTCGACATCTCAAGATGGGTTACACGACGCCCTGGCTGCATCAGGATCGGATATCCCGTGCCCTGGCGCCGTTCCACCCATCCTCCTATGCGGTCGTCGGTGTCAACCTC
>JABXIM010000133.1 GCA_013373085.1 Oceanospirillaceae bacterium
CGAATGTGTATTCGAGGACACTCAACCCAAAGCCAAAACTTCACCAACTGCACGGGAAGACAGATCAAATAGTAAAAGCCAAATAGAGAAGCACCAGAGGTTGACACCGACGACCGCATAGGAGGATGGGTGGAGCCGCCAACGCAGCGCGTCACCCGTTTGGCAATGGAGTCTGGCGGCGGCGTAACCGATCGGTGACGCCTTCTCCCGGGTGCAGAACGGCCACTCCAAGATGGGATACACGACGCCCGGGCTGCCTCAGATTCGAATACACCATGCCCAAGCGTCGTTTCACCCATCCTACGAATTCGTCGCCTATTTCAGCGTCGGATAGCCCTCGACAAACACCCAGTTGCTCGGCTGCGCCGGCACATGACAGCCCTTGCAGGTCTCCTCGAAGCTCTTCGAGACATTGGTCGCGGGGTCCTTGGCCTCGAACAGCGCCCAGCCCCAGCCCTCGCCCCAGTGCGGGCTGTCGAAACGTCCTTGGGTATCCCGCACCATGACGAACCAGACCGCGGTCTCGCCGGCCCACTGCGCCATACCGGTGGTTTTCTCGCCCGTCTCGAGCGCCCGTATCTCCTTGACCAGCACGGTGCCATCGGCAAACTCGCCATTTGCACGGTAGGCCTGGGCCGCCCCAGGCTGGGTATAGACGTCATGGAAACCGGCGCCCGGCGCCGAGCTATCTGCCACGACCCAGGAGCCGAGATGGGTCCAGCGCTGACGGAAGCCGTCCGGCAGCGAAATCGTGCCGTCGGCTGCGACCAGGGTGCCATAGGTCTCATCCGCCAGAGAATCCGCCATCAGGTACCCGGCGTTTGCCAACAGCATTGCCGCCAGCATCGACCTCAACAAAGACTTCATGGTTCACCTCCCGTTTTCGGATGCAGCAACGTTCAGCTGCCACCCTTGCAAGAATGGCCGAATAGCCGATACTTTTGATATCTTCACGTCCATATTTATTATCCTAGAGTCTCAAACATGGATCGACTCGCAGCTCTGCTGGAGCACTTCCACCTCCGCGCCCGAGTGTTCAACACCGGACCGCTGTGCGAGAAAAGCCGCTACGAACGCGATGGCGAAGTCGGCCATGTTCATCTGCTGAAAACCGGGAGCCTCTACCTGCAGGTCGACGGCGAAGCCGATCGCCCGATCGACAGCCCTTGTCTGATTTTCTTCCTGCAGCCGACCGGCCACAGCCTGGTTCCGGGCCCCCGGGGCGCCGAAACCGTCTGCGGCGACTTCAGTTTCGGATCGGCCCGCAACCCGCTCTCCCGAGCGCTGTGCCGACCGCTGCTGATCCCCTTCGCGGAGCTGAAGTCGCTGTCCCGGACGCTGGATCTGTTGTTCGATGAGGCGTTGAACGAGCGCTGTGGTCGCCAGGCCGCGCTGGACCGGCTCTGCGAGTTGTTGATCATCGAACTGCTCCGCTACCTGATGGAGATGGACGAGATCGACAGCGGCCTGCTTGCGGGCCTTGCCGATCCGCGTCTGGCCCGCGCGCTGAACGCCATCCACGAGCATCCCGCCGAACCCTGGACGCTGCAGCGCCTGGCCGCAGAAGCCGGCATGTCCCGCGCCCGATTCGCCAAGGCGTTTCGCGACACCGTCGGGCAAACGCCGGGCGACTACCTGACGCAGTGGCGAATCGGCCTCGCCCAGTCCCTCCTGCGTGATGGCAAGCCGACCGGCTGGGTCGCCAATGCGGTGGGGTACAGCGGTGCCCCGGCACTGGCCAAGGTGTTCCGACAGTCGCTGGGGTGCTCGCCGACCCAATGGCTGAAATCGTAGCCGCGGCGTCCCCAAACTTAAGGGCACTTCCCCGCCGCGAACATGCCGGCGCCGCAGTCATTCTCGGCGGGACGCCGCCGCCAAGGATTAGCCGTAGCCATGACACAGACTGTCGCACCTGTCGCTGCGACAGTCCGTCTCACGACGGCGCTCAATAGCGTCTTCAGGGGCGAAATAGCGCGGAATTCGCACGTCCGGGGCCGTTAAACATCGCATTTTTTCTGGCATTCAATTTGCTCTTAACAACGAGCGATCCAATAACCATAAAAAGGAAACTGCGATGTTCCGAAAAAGCTTGTCCGTTCTCTCTTTGCTTCTGCTGACCGCCACTGCCACCCTGTCGAGCGCCGCCACACCCGGCATGCGCGGCACCGACCACTTCGGCTTCACGGTACCCGACGCCGACCAGGCGGTGGACTTCCTGGTCGACGTCATGGGCTGCCAGGCCTTTTTCACCATCGGCCCCTTCGGCCCGTTCGAAGACGACTGGATGAAGGAGAATCTCGACGTGAATCCGCGCGCTTCGATACCGGTCGCTCACCTGGTCCGCTGCGGCAACGGCACCAACTTCGAAATCTTCGACTACGACTCGCCCGATCAGCGTACCGAGAAACCGAAGAACAGCGATATCGGCGGCCACCATATCGCTTTCTACGTCGATGACCTGGACGCCTCGATCGCCTACATGAAGGAGCGCGGCGTGCACTTTCTCGGCGAGCCCCACCCGTTCACCGACGGTCCCCTCGAGGGGCTGACCTGGATCTACTTCATGGCGCCGTGGGGGATGCAGATGGAACTGGTCTCGGCACCCGACGGCAAGGCCTATGAGCAATCCACCGACGCTCGCCTCTGGGATCCCCGCGGCTCTGTACCAAGCAATTAAACAGGCCTCCCTGCCAGTTTAATGGGTATGTACAGGACGTACGGTATGCCGCGCCTGCATGGATGCCTATGCGCGGCCGCCCTTTGAACCTAAGCGGAATTTTGCGAAATCCCCTGGTTTTCAGGGCCAGGGATGGCGGAAGGCCGCCCCGCCATGTGTGCAAAAAATGCAGGCGCAATTTTGTGTCACGGGCTCGCATTGTCCTGCGGCCAATAGCGGTGCATCCATGTATCGCACCCGCTCAGCTTTTCATTGACAGCAGCGGCGGTCAAAAAGCCGTCGCTGCAGGTAACCATCCATGCTCACGAAACTACGTCGCGTGCTCCACGGGCTAACGTTCGTCGCCGCAATGCTCGCAGCAGGCCCGTCCAGCGCGCACTTCCAGAACTTCCTCGGCCGTATCATCCATGTCGAGTCAGCCGACGGCGGCACCCGCCTATACGCCCGCCTGCCGCTCGCCGCCGTACTGCTGCCGGGCGACTGGCAACCCGGTGACGCTGTTTCCTATAGCCGGAAGCCATCCGGCAGCGACCGCCCCGATGCACTGCTGCTCGATACCGCGGCACTCGAATCGGACCCGGGGCTTTTGCAGGAACGGCTGCGAGGTGCGCTGCTGCTCGACCCCTCGGTTCCACCGACAACCATCGAGGCGATCCGTATCGAGCCCATTGGTGAACGCAGCCCTTTCAGCCATTTGGCGCAGATTCGCGACCAGCTTAACCAGCCGCTGTTATTGCCGAAGGCACCGCTGCCGCTGGCCGATGCCGTGGTCGATTTCAGCGTTTTTTACCCGGATCTTGCACTGGACGATATTGATACGCTCTCGAGCAACCCGCGCGAGTGGCACGATATCGCCGCCAGGACGATCAATATCCTGACGCTGTACCATGCGGACGGCTCCAGGCGCCTGACTTCGCAGGGGCCGCTGCATGCCGTGCTTCAGTCCGAAGATACAGGTGTGTCGCTTCTGACGCAGATCCGGTCGGGCTATCACCATGTGCTGATCGGCCTCGATCACCTGCTCTTCATGCTGATCCTGATGCTGGCAGCACGACACTGGCGTCGCTTCCTGCGCACGTCGTTGGCCTTCACGCTGGGTCACTCGGTCACGCTGGGGCTCTGCGCCGCCGGCTGGCTCAGCGCGCCAGCCTGGTTCGTACCGCTGGTCGAAACCGCGATCGCGCTGACCATCGTCTACAGCGGCGCCTGCCTGCTGCTCGGCCGTGGCGACCGTCTGCTTGCCGGACGGGTATTCGCGATAGGCCTGCTGCACGGTCTCGGCTTTGCTTTCGTATTGCAGCAGGCCAGCGGCAGCGCGCCCGGCGACCTGCTGCAGGTCTGGTTCGGCTTCAACTTCGGCATCGAGCTCGGGCAGCTGTCGGTCTATCTCACCGCTGCGCCGCTATTGTGGCTGCTGAAACGTTACTGGCCGCCGGTGCGCCTGCAGCCTCAGGCCGTGCTGGCCCTGCCCTGCCTGCTCGTCGCATCGGTCTGGACGCTACAGCGCGGACTCGATCTGGCCGGCGCAGTTGGCTTCGTGGCGACATAAACGGGAGGTGAGGAAGGACAATCCCCGCTGGTAATCGCAAATTCGATTACCATGAAGACTTGAGGGTGACTGCCGTTACCACAAACCTGACAAGAGAAACGCTCACGCCATGCCCGTGCCCACATTCCGCCCCGCCAATGCATCCGATGTCTCCCGCTGTTTCGAGATCGAAACCACTGCCTACGAGGGCGATGAAGCGGCGACACGGGAGAAGATCGCGACCCGCATTTCGGTTTACCCACAGGGCTTCCTGGTGCTGGAACTGGATGGGCAGGTGATCGGTTTCATCAACAGCGGCTGCGCCCACGAGGTCGTGATGTCGGATGAAGCCTTCAAGGAACTGGTGGGCCATGACCCCGACGCGCCCAACGTCGTGATCATGTCGGTGGTGGTCGACCCGGCATTTCAGGGCAAGGGATACGCCGGCCTGCTGATGCGCACCTTTGTCGACAACATGAAGCAACTGGGCAAAATGTCGATCCACCTGATGTGCAAGGAGAAGCACGTCGAACTGTACCGCAGGCTCGGTTACCGATACGTCAGGCCCTCCGACTCCGACCACGGCGGCATGTCGTGGCACGAGATGGTCATGGTGCTCTATTAACCCGGCAATTAAATAGGCGTCCCTGCCTATTCAATTGTTCGCCCCTGAAAAACGGGCGGAATTTTGCGAAATCCCTTGTTTTTCAAGGGCTCGCATTGGCCTTCGACCAATGATGATGCATCCCTGCATCATGGAATAATGAATAGTATTTACACGACGACGCCCGGGCTAGGCCCGGGCGTCGAAGGCGATACTTTCGCGCGTGTCAGAGCATAATGCCCAGCGCCAGGAAGCCCAGTGCTGACAGCACGCCGCCGATCATCGCGTACGGCAGCTGGGTGATGGCATGGCTCATCGGACTGATGCCGCAGGCCTTGGCCGAAAGCACCGTCGAGTCGCCATAGAAGCAGGCATGGGAGCCGAAGGCCGATGCCGAGATCATGGCGCCGACCACCAGCGGGATGTTGGCGTCGACCGCCAGCGCCAGCGGCAGGATAATCGGCATGCCGACAACGAAGATCCCCCAGAAGGACGCGGTTGCGAACGCCAGTGCGGCCATGACGATGAAGGCCACCATCGGCAGCATGTCCGCGGTCATGAAGGACGTTGTCGCATTGATCACGTACTCGGTAGTCCCGAGGGCATTGTTCACTTCCGCCAGCATGAAGCCGCAGAACAGCGTGCCCAGCGGCATGATCATGCCGACGAAGCCCTTGAGGATGCCATCGAACATCTGGCCGACGGTCAACAGACGCTGAATGCCGTAGAACGCCAGGGTGACGAAGATCGACGCCATGGCACCGGACATGATGTCGATGTCGAAGAACCAGGTGAAGAAGATCAGGGATGCGATCGGCACGAAGAAGTTCAGCGTGTGGGACTTTTCGGCGCCGCCTTCCATCTCGGTGTTATAGACGGCATCGGCGTCGCTGACCAGCTTGCCGGACTCGGCGCGCCGTTCCGCATCCTTCATTTTGCCCAGCAGCGGCAGCTTGCCGGCAATCGCCAGAACCACGACGATCAGGCAGGCCCAGGCGTAGAGCATGTAGGGAATGGAATCGATGAACAGATCGATACCGGCGCCCTTGGCGGCAACCTCGTTGTCCTCCAGCAAGCCGGCGAAGAAGACCGCCCAGGTCGAGAACGGCAAGATGATGCACACCGGCGCAGCGGTGGAGTCGACAACGTAGGCAAGGAATTCGCGGGATACCTTCATGCGGTCGGTGGCCTTGCGCATCGATGAGCCGATGGTCAGGGCATTGAGGTAGTCGTCGATGAAGATCGCCAGGCCCAGCGCCATGGTCGAGAAAAGCGTGCCCTTCCGGGTATGCACCTTGGTGATCAGCCAGCGGCCGAAGGCCTCGGCGCCGCCGCCGAGCGTCACCAGCGAGATCATCGAGCCCATCAGACCGCAGGCGATAAAGATCCAGGCGACGGTGTCGTTCATGAAGACATCGAGGAAAGTGGTACCCAGCTGGGGAATGAAATCGGCCGGGGAGTTGGTCATCAGCAGGCCCACCAGTACGCCGATGAACAGCGACTCGATGGTCCTTTTGGTGTAGAGCGCGGTGGCAATCACCACGGTGGTGGGCAGCAGGCTCAGCAGACCGAATTCACCGTCCTGGCCAAAGGTCTGGAAGCAGTACAGCGCGAACCCGACCACCGCCACCGCGACGGCGGTAACGCCGATGGTTTCACTGGGCCGGGTCTGGCTAATAGGCATGCGGACATCTGTCGAAGTAGACATCGGTGTTCCTCTTTTATAGTTGTTTTCCGCGCCAACGGGAACGCAGGACGGTACCGGGGCTGTATACACAGCCCCGGTACGGCACAGACTGATTGCGCGGTCGCTCTTTTGGGTCGAGAGGTCAGACGGCGGGCATCTGCTGCGTGATGCAGTGGATATTGCCGCCGCCGAGCAGGATCTCGCGGGCATCGACGCCGATGATTTCCCGCTCCGGGAACAGGTCCTGGAGAATCTGCTGCGCGTCCCGGTCCCTGGCCGGGTCGAGCAGCGGGAACACCACGACGCTGTTGCCGATATAGAAGTTGATGTAGGAGCCGGCCATCCGCTCGCCCTCGGTGCGCGGGTGGCTGTCGGTCGCCAGGTCGATACCGCCGGCCTCTTCGGCGCTGATGAACAGCGGCCCCGGATGCGGCAGTTTGACCACTTCCAGCCTGCGCCCCTTGGCGTCGGTGGCGTTGCTCAGCACCTCGTAGGCTTCGCGGGCGATCTGGTACTGCGGATCCTCCGGATTGTCGCACCAGTGCAGCGCCACGACACCCGGCTTGACGTAGCAGGCGATATTGTCGACGTGGCCGTTGGTCTCATCGTTGAAGGTGCCGCGTGGCAGCCAGATCACCCTGGAGATATCGAGGTACTCGGCCAGGTAGGCTTCGATCTCCTCGCGCGCCAGGTGCGGGTTGCGGTTTTCGTTGAGCAGGCACTCCTCGGTGGTCAGCAGGGTCCCTTCACCGTCGACGTGGATGGCGCCGCCCTCGAGCACGATCGGGGCGCGGAAGCGACGATCGCCGGTGATCTCGCAGACCTTGCGCGCGACCCGGTCATCCTTGTCCCAGGGGAAATAGAGGCCGCCGTTGAGACCTCCCCAGGCGTTGAAAATCCAGTCGATACCGGCGCGCTCACCGTTGCCGTTGACCACGAAGGTCGGCCCCATATCGCGCATCCAGCTGTCGTTGGAACTGATCTCGACGACGCGCACCTGCGGCGGCAGCATGGCACGGGCATTTTCGTACTGCTCGTCGCTGACACCGACATAGACTGTCTCGCTGCGCGAGATCGCCTCGGCGACGGCAACGAAGGCGCGCTGGGCCGGCTTGGCGCCAAGGCGCCAGACGTCGCCTCGCTGCGGCCAGAGCATCCAGCAGGCTTCGTGGGGTTCGAATTCGCCCGGCATCCGGAAACCGGCGGCCTTCGGACTCTGTTTGTTGTTGTCGATCATAGCGTGGACCCTGTTCGTCACTTTAAATGTAGATGCAGGCTTTTGGTGGGGAACGATCTCCGCCCAGCCGTCTGCTGCCCAGGCCCTCATGCCTCGGGCTGGTACAATCCGTCTTCGATCAGAGACTCGACGGTGGCCAGGATGCTCTGGCGCAGGATGCCAACGACCTGATCGACGGTTTCGCGGGTCCAGATCAGCGGCGGCGACAGCACGTTCAGGTGCGCGATCGGGCGCACGATCAGGCCGCGCTTCTGGCATTGCTCGGCGATGCGCTTGCCGACGTTGGCCTCGAGCGGCAGCAGTGCCTTGGTTTCCTTGTCGGCGACACTCTCGATGCACATCATGAAGTGGCTGCCACGCACATCGCCGACGATCGGCAGGTCCTTCAGTGTCGCCAGTTGCTGCTCCAGATAGGGACCGACTTCGCGCACGTTGCCGCAGATGTTTTCCCGCTCCATGATCTCGATGTTCTTGAGCGCCGCCGCACAGGCCACCGGGTGCCCGGAGTAGGTGAAGCCGGTACTGAAGACGGCGCCTTCTCGCTGCGGCTTGCTGATCACTTCGTAGATCTCGTCACTGAGCAGGGTCGCGCCCAGCGGGATGTAGCCGGAGGTCAGCCCCTTGGCGCAGTTGATGATGTCCGGCTGAATACCAAAGACATCCTCGGAGGCGAAGAAGTGACCCAGACGGCCGAAGGCGGTAACCACTTCGTCCGAGATGTACAGCATGTCGTACTTCTTGCAGACCTCGTATATGCGGCGGTGGTAACCCTCGGGCGCCACCAGCACGCCGCCGGCGCCCATGATCGGCTCGGCGATGAAAGCCGCGACCTTGTCTTCGCCACCCAGCGCCTGGATGCTGCTCTCGAAGTCATCGACCAGGTAGTCGCAGTACTCGGCTTCAGTCATGCCGGCCGGGCGGCGGTAGCAGTTGGCTTCCTTGACGTGATGCACGAACTGGTGCGCGGTGTCGAAGCCCCAGTTGTTGCTTTCGATGCCGGTCAGGGTTGCGGACACGTAAGTGGTGCCGTGGTAACCGTTGTTCCGGGAAACGATGATCTTCTTGTCCTGCTTGCCCAGCTGGTTGAAGTAATAGTGGACAATGCGAATGGTGGTGTCGTTAGCCACCGAACCGCCGCAGCTGTAAAACACATGGTTCAGGTTGGCCGGCGCCAGTTCCGCCAGTTTTGCCGCCAGTTGGGTGGCGGGGACATTGGAGAGGTTATTGAACGGCGAATAATACGCCATTCGCTCGGCCTGCTCGGCCATTACCTGACCCATTTCCTTGCGACCGTGACCGATATTCACGCACCAGAGGCCGGCAATGCCGTCGAGATATTTATTGCCCTTGCCGTCGAAAACATATTCACCGTTACTCTCGGTGATAATATCGCAACCTTCTTTCTGGAAGACCGAGAAATCGGTAAAGGGGTGAACGAAGTGTGCCTTATCCTGTTCCCAGAGCTTGTCGATATCGTAAGACATGAAAATTGCCTCGCCTTTTCTGTGTTATTCGGCCATTCGGCGCCGCGCTCGACGTCGCCCGCCTCCCATAACGCTTAAAGTACTACCGGGGCGAAAATCCCATCTATACCCCCGAAGGGATAGCAACCGTCATTTTCTGAAAACACCCTGGGTACAAAACTAATAAATATCCATGTTTCAAGAAGTTAGACGTAATGTTCCGCCCCAGCATGTGCTAGAGTGAATACAGTTTGCAGCCAAAAACCTCGACGAACATTCACCTATGAACAAAGTCGGCCTCGGCATTTCACCCTCAGAGAGCTGGCACAGGGATCTTGCCAAGCTGATCGACCATATCCGGATGCGGAACTTTCCGGAGATACTGAACGATACCCTCAGGCACCTCGTCAGCTTCAACACCAACCTGACCGCCACTTACAAGCACCACTACAAGCCGATCGTGGTACTCAGCACCCATTCTCAGCGGCTGAGTCCGACACTGACCAAGTACATCAACGAAGTCTATCTGCTGGATCCGCTGTTCAACGCCATTCAGAATGGGCTTGGCGCCGGTGTGCACCGGCTGCGCGAGATCGCTCCGGACTCCTTCGAGAGCACCGAGTATTACCGCTCCTGCTACCACGAATTCGACCTGGTGGACGAGATCATCCTGGTGATTCCGCTCGACAACGACGTCATCTTCACCGTCTCGCTCGGGCGCAAGTCCAATCTCGGCACCATCACCCGCGCCGAGCGCAACACCCTCAATAGCGTCTTCCCGGTGATCAGCGCGCTGGTGCGCCAGTTCTGGATCACCCAGTCGTCCGAGTACGTGCCCGACGAGCAGGAAAAGACCTCGATGGAGTACGCCCTCTCGACCTTCGGCAGCGGCGTCCTGACCAAACGCGAACAGGAGATCACCGGCCTGATCCTGCAGGGACATTCTTCGAAGTCGATCGCGCAATTGCTCGATATCAGCGCCGGCACCGTCAAGGTCCACCGCAAGAACATCCACGCCCGGCTCAACACCTCGACCCAGTCGGAGTTGTTCTCGATGTTCCTCGGCCATCTCAACAATCTGGCGAATGGATAGCGCTCTGTAGGGTGCACTGAGCGAAGCGAACTGCACCACGGAGATGGCACGATTCGCTGCGCTCAAGGTGCCCTACATCAGAACGCGCCGAGCGTGGCGCCTTCGTGGGCGCCCCGCCGCGAACGTGCCCCGGCGGCCAATCGCATTCGCCCGGAGGCCGGGCTACTACAAAAGCAAAAAAGGGGGCTGCCGGATGGCAGCCCCCTTTTCATTGAAGGGACTGGGCCCTTTTTACAGCCGCACCCAGATGGTCTTGAGCTCGGTGTATTTCTCGAGCGCGTGCAGCGACTTGTCACGGCCGTTGCCGGAACCCTTGACGCCGCCGAAAGGCACCGTCTGGTCGCCATCGCCCCAGCCATTGACCCAGACCATGCCGCTCTGAAGCTTACGGCTGACACGATGCGCGCGTTTCAGGTTCGAGGTCCAGACGCAGGCGCCAAGGCCGTAGGCGCTGTCGTTGGCGAGTCGGATTGCTTCCTCTTCGGTTTCGAACTCGCAGACCGCCAGCACCGGACCGAAGATCTCTTCACGCACCATCGTCATTTCGTTGTTGGCGCCGGTGATGATGGTCGGCTGCGAGAAATAACCCTCGCCTTCGCGATGCGGACGCACGCCGCCGATAAGCAGCTCGCCGCCCTCATCGAGGCCGGACTGTACGTAGCGGTTGACGGTATCGAGCTGGGCGCTGTCCACCAGCGGTCCCATGGTGGTCGCCGGGTCGAGCGGGTCGCCAGGCTGGAACGCCTTGGCCGCATCCACCAGCGCATCGAGGAACCGGTCCTTGATACCCTTCTGAACGTAGAGCCGCGACGCCGCGATGCAGACCTCGCCCTGGTTCGAGAAGATCGCCGCCGCGGCATTCGCCGCCGCTTCGCGAATATCCTCGCAGTCGTCGAAAACGAGGTTGGGCGACTTGCCGCCGGCCTCGAGCCAGACACGCTTGAGATTGGACTGGCCAGCGTACTCCATCAGCATGCCGGCAACACGAGTGGAACCGGTGAACACCAGTACATCGACGTCCATGTGTAACGCCAGCGCCTTACCGGCGGTATGACCAAAGCCCGGCAGCACGTTGAGAACGCCATCCGGCAGCCCCGCCTGCTGCGCCAGCTCCGCCAGACGCAACGCGCTCAGCGGTGACTTCTCGGACGGTTTCAGCACCACCGAATTGCCGGCCGCCAGCGCCGGCGCCAGCTTCCAGGTCGCCATCATCAGCGGGTAGTTCCACGGCACGATGGCGCCAATCACGCCGATCGGCTCACGGGTCATCAGCGCCAGGGCGTCGCTGCCGGTCGGCGCGATCTCGCCGTATACCTTGTCGACCGCCTCTGCGGTCCAGCGCCAGCAACCGATGCTGGACGGAATGTCGAGCCCGCTGGTCTCGCCGATCGACTTGCCCATATCCAGCGTATCGAGCAGCGCGAATTCGTCACGGTGCTGTTCCAGCAATTCTGCGAGCCGCAGCAGTACCTTCTTGCGCCCGGCCGGCGAGCGTTCGGACCAGACACCGCTGTCGAAGGCCTCGCGGGCATTGCGTACGGCGATATCCACATCAGCTGTATCACAGGACGCGACCTCAGCCAGCACTTCTTCGGTGGCCGGATTGAAGCAGGCAAAACTTTCCCCGCTTTGCGCGTCCTGGAAGCGGCCGTTGATCCAGGCCTGGTTGCGGAACTTGAGCGCACCCGCCAGGGCTTTCCAGTCGTCGTAGCTCTTCTTTGCCATAGTCGTCTTACCTGTTCGGGTCTTCAGTGATTCGAGCTCAGTCTACGCTTTCCGGCGGACCGGCTGAATATGCCGCAGGGGGTATTTTCGCCTGCCTGTGCCGACCGGCACCGGTCGGTTCGACGATGCGCCTTTCGGCAGGAAACTGCAACGACATACCCCCACGGGGATATGGTGTTGGACAATACATGGCCCGAAAATAGCCCCATGCTGAAAAACTGACTCCGGTTTTTTGCCTCTTGTCCGGGGCTCAGGGGCTCTAATGCTAACGGAAGTCCCGACGGGGAAAATTCCGTAAACACCCGGTATTTTTGCCCTCTTGCATTCCACTCAAGCAGCATTTATCGCCGCCCCTCCGGGGCGGTTTTTTTATGGGTACGATTCGTTACAAAAAAGCATTTAAGACGCAGAGCGGATAAATAAAAAGCCCCGGTCAAGCTATCCCCAAAAGGGTATATCGAACGCATCACTGCGCCTTATATATTGATCGACAACGCAGCAATCTGACTGCTGATTAAAACTGATTTCGAGCGAGGAGACACCATGTCTGCACAGAACATCAATGCCCAGCGGATCTGGAATACCCTGATGGAGATGGGCGACATCGGTGGCACCGAGGCCGGCGGGTGCTGCCGCCTGGCGCTGACCGAACTGGACCGCCAGGGTCGCGACCTGTTCGTGAAATGGTGCCGCGATGCCGGCTGCGAGATCAGCATCGACCGCATTGGCAACATCTATGCGCGCCGACCCGGCACCGATCCTGACGCACTGCCGATCAGCACAGGCAGCCACCTCGATACCCAGCCGACCGGCGGCAAATTCGACGGTATCTACGGCTGCCTGGCCGGTCTTGAAGTGATCCGCACCCTCAATGACGAGGGTATCGAGACCCGCCGTCCGATCGAGGTGGTGATCTGGACCAACGAGGAAGGCTCACGCTTCGCACCGGCAATGGTCGCCTCCGGCGTCTACAGCGGCAAGTTCACGCTGGATTACGCCCTGAACCAGACCGACGCCAAAGCTATCCGCCTCGGTGATGCGCTGAAAGAGATCGGCTACGACGGCGACATCGAGGTAGGCGCGCGCAAGTTCGCCAAATTCTTCGAACTGCATATCGAACAGGGGCCGGTACTGGAGCGGGAGCAGGAAGAGATTGGCGTGGTGACCGGTGTGCTCGGCATGCGCTGGTATGACCTCAAGGTGAAGGGGGTTTCGGCCCACGCCGGCCCGACCCCGATGAGCTACCGCAAGGATGCCCTTGGCGCCAGCGCCCGCCTGATCACAGCGCTGATCGACATGGCCGCAGCCCGGCCCGACGAAGACGGTCGCTGCACCGTCGGTGAGCTGCACATTCCAAAAGGCTCACGCAATGTGATTCCGGGTGACCTCAGCTTCACGCTGGACCTGCGCAACGCCACGCTGGAGGGGCTCGAAGACATGGAGCAGGAAGCCCACGCCCTGATCGACCAGATATCCACCGAGGCCGGTGTCGAGGTCTGCGTCGAACGCATCTGGGACTCGCCGCCGATCGCCTTCGCTCCGGAGTGCATCGAAGCGGTCGAGAAGGTCGTTGCCAGGAGTGGCTACAGCTACCGTCGCATGACCAGCGGCGCCGGTCATGATGCGGTTAACATCTCCAGCGTCGTGCCGACCTCAATGATTTTCGTGCCGTCGATTGGCGGCATCAGCCACAACGAAACCGAGTACTCGACGCCTGAGCAGATTGCCTCGGGTGCCCAGATCCTGTTCGAAGTTATGCGCGACGAAGCGCTCGCCTGACCCGCCATGCGGTCAGACACCAGGTTTGGCCGGCGGCTCCGTACCCTGCCGCAGGCCCAACACCCCGGGATACTGCCCATTTCCCGGTCTTTTGTGCACTGGCGGTCACCGCGGTCATCTCCAGCCGCGGCCGCCCGCCTCCTCGGCCTTCAAGCCGTAGTCCTCTTGCCGCCCCTCCGAGGGCGGTTTTTTATGTCTGGGTAACGCGTGACGCGACAAAGTGCTTCGCTTCGTTTTCCTCCAATCTACGATGAACCATCATTAGTGGTAGTAGCGGCGCCTCGCAGCGAATACATCCGGCACCGAGGCTATTCGCGGCGAGGGCGCCGCTCCTGCATTAGAAGTCCTACGCTCACTGCCCGTTGCCTCCACGGGGCCTGACCGTTAGTCTATCGCGGCCCCCTCAGTCGCCTGCAAGGACGCTACCGATGACCCTGTTCGACTACGCGCTGCTGATTCTGGCCGGTTATTTCGCGGGCGTGCTCAACACCATTGCCGGTGGCGGCAGCTTCCTGACCTTTCCGGCCCTGGTCTATGCCGGCGTACCGCCGATCGCCGCCAATGCCACCAGCGCCGTTGCGGTGCTGCCGGGCTATCTGAGCGGCGCTTTGGGTTTCCGTCGCGAGATCCGTCTGCTGAGCACAGCAGATCTGGTCAGGTACTGTCTGATCGGACTGGCCGGCGGCATCGCCGGCGCTCTGCTGCTGCTGGTGACACCGGCGGATGTTTTCGACTTCGTCGTGCCATTGCTGCTGCTTGGCGCGACGCTGTTGTTCGCTTTCGGCAACCGTCTGATGTCCTGGTTGCGCCGTTCCGGCGAACCGCTGCCAATGGCGCCGGGCCTGCTGGCGGTGGCGATCTACGGCGGCTATTTCAATGGCGGTCTCGGCATCATGCTGCTGGCGCAGTTCGCCGCCGCCGGCATGCAGCAGCTCAATATGATGAACGGTCTGAAAAACCTGCTGTCGTTCGTGCTGTCGTCGATCTCGGTCGCCACTTTCGCCGTTGCCGGAATCGTCGAGTGGCCCGAGGCACTGATTATGATGGTCGCGGCGACGATCGGCGGTTACAGCGGCGCCGGGATCGCCCGGGCGCTTCCCGCGCGCGTGGTACGCGCCATTGTGATCGCGGTGGGCCTGATCATGACGCTGGTATTTCTGCTGCGATAATGGCCGAAGCGGTGCGGTTCGACGGTATTTGCGCCTGAAAACCCGATCTTCACGCGGGGCGGCCTCCCGCCATCCATGGCGGTTGCTTCGCTCACCAGCACCCTACGGCTTGTCGACATCTGCCAGTAGATCCCGGATCCTGTCCATCAGTTCGGGATCATCCGGTTCGGTACGGCTGCCGAAGGCCGCGACAAAATGGCCATTGCGGTCGATCAGGTACTTGTTGAAGTTCCACTTCGGCGGGCTGCCGCTGGCATCCGCCAGGTCCCGCCAGAACGGGGACGTAGCCTCGCCGCGCACCACCGTCTTGGCGAACATCGGGAAACGCACACTGTAGGTCGAGCGACAGAAGTTCTGGATCTCGGCCTCGGTCCCCGGCTCCTGGCCGGCAAAGTCATTCGACGGAAAGCCCAGCACCACCAGCCCGTCGGACTGATAGTCCGCGTACAATGCCTCGAGTCCCTCGTACTGGTCGGTAAAGCCGCATTTGCTGGCGGTGTTGACCACCAGCAGCACCTTGCCGCGGTAGGCTTCGCACAGGTTCACCTCTTCCTCCGAGGCCAGCTTTCGCAGATCGTGATTCAACAGCTCGGGACACTCGGCAGCCTGGAGGCTGCCACCGAATGCAAAGGCGAGCAGTGCCGCCGACAGATATCGCATGTGTCTTCTCCCTTCGACTGATGCCAGAAGCTACGACGCCTGGCGCCCACTGGACCACAATAAGAATAATAGCCACGCTCAGGTCGTTGCTCCGGTGCTGATGCGATGACGTGGTCGTGCCCTTCCATCACGCCCTGAGGCTGCCGCGCGCCGCGCGCGCAACGCCTCGCCTGCTGGAGATCCGCGGCGACCACAACGGTGGTTATCAACTCTCCCGTGAGATCTGTATCGATGCCCTCGATGCCTTTATCGGCCAGGTCGCGGCAGCCACCGACATTGACGCACCCGCGCCGGGCCCAGGATAATCGGTCTCTCGACACCAACGCGCAGAGACCATGGCCCGATACTCCAAACAGCAGCAACCCTCGCCCGAAACCCGTGACGAAGCAATGAAGATCGCCCGCGCCAACCAGCGTCCGGGACAGACCAAGGAACAGACGAAACTGATCGCCCAGGGCATTCAGAAGGGTATCGCCGAGTACAAGAAGCAGCAGAAGGCCAAGTCCCGGGAGGCTGACAGGCAGCGCAAACAGGCCAGCCGGCAGGACAGTGACGACGCCGAATCGGAAGCACTGGATGCACCGCAGCGGCGGCCGAGCCCCCTGCCCTGGGTGCTGCTGGTACTGTCCTGGGCGCTGTTCGGCGCCTATTTCATTTTCCGGCCGTTTTGAGTTGACGGGATTCGCTGCACGGCGAAACGGAGCGGCTACCGTTCTCCGTAGGTTGGGTGGAACGGCGAAGCCGTGTAACCCAACACCTGTAAAAGACAGCACGCGAAAGGCTACGGCAGGCTCGATCAGCGCCCCTTTTCAGAACGCCAGCAAACGGTCGATGGCGGCCAGGTCCAGGTGCTGCTCCAGCGTATCGGCCAGGCGGTCGATACCCGCCTCTCTCAGCGCGTCATAGTCAGGCGTCTCTGCATCGACCAGCCCCGCCCAGCGCAGCAGGCTGTCGCAGGCGTCACTGCTGTCGAAGAGTCCATGAAGATAGGTCCCCAGCACCTGACCGTCGTCGCTGACCGCGCCGTCTGGTCCCTGCTCCAGCTGCAGCGCGGGACGCTCCAGGGTCGCCCCCGTGGTCACGCCGGCGTGGATCTCGTACCCCTTCACCGGCACCCCATCCAACACCAGCGCACCCGCGACATTGCGCAGTTGCTTGTGCGGTTGGAGCCGGGTCTCCAGCTCGAGCAGGCCGAGTCCCTCGCTGCTGCCGGGCGCACCCTCGATGCCCAGGCTGTCGTGCAGCTGTTGCCCCAGCATCTGGTAGCCGCCGCAGATTCCGATCAGCTTGCCGCCGTAACGCAGGTGCCGCCGGATATGCGCATCCCAGCCCTGGTCCCGCAGCCAGGCCAGGTCGCTGCGAACCGACTTCGAGCCGGGAAGCACAATCAGGTCGGCGGGGCCCGGTGTGGCGCCGGGCCCGATATATTCGAATTCGATCTGGGGATGCAGGCGCAGCGGGTCGAAGTCGGTATGGTTACTGATATGTGGCAGCGCCGGAACCTGTACGCGGAACCCGGCACCGGGCTTCGATACGAGGTCGCGCGGCAGCGCGTCCTCCGCTTCGAGATGCAGCCCGTGCAGATAGGGCAGCACACCGAGCACCGGTTTGCCGGTGCGGGCTTCGAGCCAGTCGAGACCCGGTTGCAGCAACGCGATATCGCCGCGAAAGCGGTTGATGACGAAACCCGCGACCCGTGCCTGTTCCGACGCGCTCAACAGCGCGAGGGTGCCCACCAGGTGGGCGAAGACGCCGCCGCGATCGATATCGGCGATCAGGATCACCGGGCAGTCGACCGCCTCGGCGAATCCCATATTGGCGATATCCCGGTCCCGCAGGTTGATTTCCGCCGGCGAACCGGCGCCTTCGACGATCACCGCGCGGTACTGCCGGATCAGGCGCTGATGGGACTCGAGCACGGCCCCCATCGCCACCCGCTTGTAGTCGTGGTAGAAGCCGGCCTCCATGTTGGCGACCGCACGTCCGTGGATGATCACCTGGGCGCCGGTATCGCTGTTGGGCTTGAGCAGCACCGGGTTCATGTCGGTGTGGGGGGCCAGGCGGCAGGCCTGGGCCTGCACAGCCTGGGCACGGCCGATCTCGCCGCCGTCGACACTGACGGCGCTGTTCAGCGCCATGTTCTGCGGCTTGAACGGTGCCACGGCGACGCCGCGCCGCGCCAGCACCCGGCACAGGCCCGCAACCAGCGTACTTTTGCCGGCATCGGAGGTGGTGCCCTGCACCATCAGGGTTTTCGCTAGCATGCTTGAACTTCCTTCAAAGCGGCTTCCAGCCGCGTCCAGCCAGCTTCGTCCGGCGGCAGGCCGAAACGCAGGCTGGCCGGTTCATCGAACAGGCGTATCAGGATGGCTCGCCGCGCCAACCGGTCGTGAATAGCCGCCGCATTTGGGTGCTGAACCCACTGGAACAATACACTTCCGCCCGCCGGCTGCAGCCCCTGCCCGGCCAGCAGGCGCTGCAGCCGCGCGCTATCAAGCGCCAGCCGCTCGCGGGTACGCGCCTGCCAGTCACGGTCGCCGAGCGCCTTCCGCGCCGCCTCCCGCCCCGGTCCCGCCACCGCCCAGGGCCCCATCAACTCCTGCAGGTCAGCCAGCAGTTGCGGTTCGGCCAGTACAAAGCCGACGCGAATGCCGGCCAGGCCAAAAAACTTGCCGACCGAGCGCAGCACGATCAGCCCCGGCAGGGCGGCCGCATCGGCCAGGCTCGCGTCGGGGGTGGCATCGATAAACGCCTCGTCGACTACCAGCCAGCCGCCCCGCGCCGCCAGGACCCGGTGCCAGCCGAGCAGTTCGTTGCGGCTGAAGCGGGCGCCGTCCGGGTTGCCCGGATGCATCAGCACGAGTACCTGGCAGTCCGGCAATTGGCGCCGCAATTGCGCCACCGAAACGCCCTGAACAATGTGCCCTGCACGCCGCCAGCTCTCGAAGTGCTCTCGATAGCCCGGGCTCATCACCGCCACCCGCGACAGCGGACGCAACCGTGGCAACAGCTGGATCGCCGCCTGGGTGCCGGCAACCGGCAACAGCGGCCCACAGCCGTAATAGTCGCGGGCCGCGGCCTCCAGACCGTCGCCCGCTTCCGGTAACCGGGCCCAGCAATGCGGCGGCAGCAACGGCACCGGGTAACCCTGTGGATTGAGTCCGGTGGACAAATCCAGCCAGTCGCCCGCTACGCTGCCGTAGCGTTCGGCCGCCAGCCGCAGGCGCCCGCCATGCTCAAGCATAAGGCCTCCAGGCATCCTGTCCCGCCAGTAACAGCGCGATTCCGAGCCATAGCAGTACCGTATCGCGCACCAGTTTCAGCGCCCGGTCGATATCGTCGGCGGCCGGTTGGAGCCCAACGCCAAACCAGGGTTTGTCCTTCCAGGCGCCCTGATAGCGCGTGGGGCCACCGAGCCTTACCCCCAGGGCGCCGGCTCCCGCGGTCATCACCGGCCCCCCGTTGGGACTTTCGAGGGCCGAGGCCTGGGTCCACCAGCAGCGCAGCGCGCTCCGGGTCGCCCCCAATAATGCGTAACTGAGGGCGGTGAGCCGGGCCGGCATCCAGTTCAACAGGTCGTCGATACGGGCCGCGGCCCAGCCGAAGTAGCGGTAGCGGTCGGTGCGGTAGCCCCAGCGGGCATCGAGGGTATTCGCCAGCCGGTACAGCACCACACCGGGCAACCCGGCCAGCGCGAACCAGAACAGCGCGCCGAACACCGCATCGAGGCCGTTTTCCAGGATCGATTCGATCGTCGAGCACTCAATATTCATCGTTGATGCATCTCGGCTCACTATTCTCGATGCATAATCGCGAGCCTGAGCTTCGTTTCCCTGTTGCAAGGCAACGTATACCGGTTGTGCATGCTCGTGCAAACTGCGGTGGCCGAGCGCCCAGTAGAGCCCCAGCAACGACGCCAGGGCATAGGCCACCGGCCAGCGCATCAGCAGCAACGCAAGCAGCACGAAGGGGCCCACCAGCAACAGCCACCCCAGTACGCCCGCCAGCCGCTGCCGCCCTCTGGCTCGTCCTGGCTGCAGCAATAGCGCCTCGACGCGATCGACCAGGCGCCCGAACGCCACCAGCGGATGCCAGCGCAATGGCGGCTCGCCCAGCAACCAGTCCAGCCCGCAGCCGGCCAGCATCAGTAACGCGGTGCTCATCATCCCCAGCTGTCGGTAAACAGCAGCTCCTCGAGCGGACGCGGTTCGGCCCAGCCCGCCTGCTGCAGCATCGGACGGTTATAGAAGGCGTCGACATGACCGAGGCAGATCACCGCTACCGGCTGGCTGCCGTCGGGCATATCCAGCAGGTCCGCCAGCGCCTCCGGGTTGAACAGCGACACCCAGCCCATCCCGAGCCCTTCGGCACGGGCCGCGAGCCACAGGTTCTGGATGGCACAGGCCACCGAGGCGAGATCCATTTCCGGCAGCGTTCGGCGTCCGAAGATATGGGGCTCACGCTGATCCATCAGCGCCGCCACCAGCAGCTCGCCACACTCCCTCACGCCCTCGACCTTGAGGCGCAGGAATGCCTCCTCGCGGTCACCCAGGGCACGGGCGGTACGCTGCCGCTCCAGGTCCACCAGCGCCGCGATCCGCTGTCGCAACTCGCCGTCGCGGATACGGATAAAACGCCAGGGTTGCATCAGGCCGACGCTCGGAGCGCAGTGCGCGGCCTCGAGCAGACGCGCCAGCACCTCCGGATCGACGGGGTCCGGCCGAAAGTGCCGCATGTCGCGACGTTCGCGGATCACGCGGTAGACGGCGGCGCGCTCGTCAGGCGAAAAAGCGGCAGCATCCGGACTCAGCTCTTCGTCGCCGCTCAAAGCTCGATTCCCGGCTGCGCCTTGATCCCGGCACGAAAGGCATGCTTGACGTCGCCCATCTCGGTCACCGTATCGGCGAGTTCGATCAGTGCCTGAGGCGCGCCACGACCGGTAATGACCACGTTCTGGTGCTCCGGCCGCGCCTCGAGCGCGGCCACCACGGCGTCCAGCGACAGGAAACGGTGCTTGAGGGCAATATTGAGCTCGTCCAGCACCACCAGGTTGATCGCCGGGTCGGACATCAGGTTGCAGGCGACCTCGAAAGCCGCGCCCGCCGCCCGCTCATCGCGGGCACGATCCTGGGTTTCCCAGGTGAAGCCTTCACCCATGACGTGGTAGCGGACCCCGTCCTGGCGTCGAAAAAAGGCTTCCTCGCCGGTACTGAAGGCGCCCTTGATGAACTGCACCACGCCCACCTTCTGTCCATGCCCGAGCGCCCGCGCCACCATGCCGAAGGCGGAGCTGCTCTTGCCCTTGCCGTTACCGGTCAGCACCAGAACGATACCGCGCACCTGGTCAGCACGGGCGACGGCCGCATCGACCACCGCCTTCTTGCGCTGCATGCGTGATCTGTAGCGTTCCAGCTGTTCCTGTTCACTCATCGTTCTATCTCCACGGCGATATTGGCTACCCCTCACGAACGACCAAACGCACTCGCAGGGAGCTACTGTCACTCAAGGCGCGTAGTGCAGCGCCAACCAATAGGTGCGTCCATCTTGACGGAAGTTAGCAACCGTCTGGTAAGACTTATCCAAAAGGTTGTCGATACGCCCTTTCAGTGCCCAGTCCGGATTCAGGCGGTAAGCGGCATGCATGTCGAGCGTGGTGTAACCGCCAAGCCACTCGTCACCATCTGGGCGTTTGCCCACGGCGTTGAGCGCACCGCCAAGCGAGTAGCGGCCGAAATCACGGTCGGCGGAAAGGTTAAAAGACTTGCGGGCTCGGCGGTTCAGCACGCTATCGTCTTCGCGATCTTTCGGGTCAAGCAGGTCCAGGCTCGTGACCAGTTCCCAGTTTGCGATACGCGTGGACGCAATCAATTCCAGGCCGCGAATACGTGCATCATCGACATTCGAAGGGCGATAGTCGTCAACGGTAAACGAAGGGTCCACATCAACCCAGTTGATCAGGTTTTCAATATCGGTCTGATAGAGATTGGCTGACCAGCGTATCCCATGCCGCTCTCCTGACAGCCCAATCTCCCAGGACTCGGACTCTTCGGGCTTTAAGTCGGGGTTTCCGCCCGTACTATAGGAATAGGTGGTACCTCCGAAAACATAACTCCCCCCTTCCAGGGGCCAGTACAGGTCATTTAACGTTGGCGCCTTGAATGCCGTTCCGTAACTGGCAGTCAGTCGCAGGTCATTGGCAAGAGCGACCCCCCAGGCCAGGGAGCCGGTGTTTTCGTTGCCGAACTGCTCGTTGTCGTCATGGCGCAGGCTAAACGCCAGGTCGTGCCGGCCGAGGAACAGCTGATACAGGCCAAACACTCCGATATTGTCACGCGAGGTTTCAGAGTAGGCGACACTACTGTCCACCTCGTCCTGCTGGTAGTCGACGCCCCAGCTGATCTGACCGTTCGCGCCCGCTTCGTGTTCGCTGACAAGCGAGACGTTATCCCTCTCGCTATCGATATGGCTTTGGTAGTGTCCATCGGCGAATATCGCCGATTCATCGAGACTGCGCCCAAGCGTCAGGTTCAGTAGCCAATCATCGCTCGGCGACAACTCCAGCTTGGTACTGAGGGTTTCCAGATCGGCATGCGAAGCATAGTCATCGAAATCAGAGACATAGTCGCCGTCCAAATCGATTGAGTCATCGTAGTCACTCTCACCCTCGTTGCGGGTCCAGCTCAGCTCCCCCCGGGCCCGATCACTGAAGCGATAGCCGCCACTGAGGGCATACGAACGGTTGTCGTATCCGTCCGCGTCCGAATCATGACCGAAGCTGCCCGGCACAGTTGCGTCGAAGCCATCGGTCCTGAACCCGCTCAGGCTCAGGTTGTACCAGGCGGCCTCGCTGCCCGCCGAGGCCCCCAGCGTCACTTCGCGACTATCATGGCTGCCGGCCCCTACGCTGAAGCGAGGTTTGAAGCCCTCTGCGCCCTTGCGGGTAAAAAACTGAATCACACCACCGATTGCTTCCGAGCCGTACAGCGACGAACGCGGGCCGCGCACGATCTCGACCCGTTCGATCTGATCCAGCGCCAAATGTTCGAACGCAGTGGTACCCAAGGTCGCCGACCCCACCTTGATGCCGTCAATCAGTACCAGCACCTGATCCGAGTTGGTACCACGCAAGAATACGGAGCTAGCTTTGCCGCGACCGCCACTGTTGGAAACCACAACGCCTGGCGTCTGCCGCAACAATTCGGTCACGGTCTGCAGCTGCTTGCGCTCTATATCTTCACGGGTAACGACGGTCACGGACGCCAGGGTTTCGTCCGCGGTCTGGGCGGTACGGGTTGCGGTCACGACGACCGGGCTCAGGGTGGCGGCGGTATCGGCCACGGCAACGGAGGAGCCGAGCAGCAGTGCAGCCGGCAACGAGAACTGTTTCATATCGAGGTTTCCTTCCCGTGCTCACCCGCACGGTTGTAGCGGTGAATCAGGCGATGGAAAGGAACAGGCGGGAACGCCGGCTTGCCGGGGGGCAAACCGCAACGTGTCACCGGCAGCCCTCCGCTGCGCCGACAGTTGCTTGTGGCCGGTCTCCGGACTCACGAACGGACCTGAACAAGGTCCCGGGACAGCGCCTTCCCATGCCCATACCTGGTGCACAGTGGCATCCGGCTGTACCGGAATGCGCCCGGAGGCGAGCGCATCGATTCGTTTACCGTTGCGGGGGCAGTGCCGGCCTTGCCCGCTCGAAAGCTCGAGCCCGGGCGCACCGGCTTCCCGATTAAACCCGCGCCGAAGGCAGGCGGGTACCAGAAGCAGGGCGCATTGTAGAGGCGCGCAGGAGGGAAAGCAAAGCGGGCAAGCCGGGTAAGGCGTGAGTGATTGACGGGTCAACCATGGGAGCCCGGCCTCCGGGCCAATAGCGGAAGGCGTAAAGCATGAAAGGGTCGTCGGGGAGCGGGCTGGGCACCCGCTCCCTGAAGAATCAGCCGAAGAACGTCTGCCCCTTGGCCGCCCGCTTGCGCAGGCCGTCGGTCACGCGGTAAAGCTCGCCGCTGGCGGCGTGGCGTTCGACCAGCTCGCAGAAGCTCTGCAGCCCGAGGCTGTCGATATAACGCAGCGCGCCGCCACGGAAGCGCGGGAAGCCCAGGCCCAGAATCAGGCCCATGTCGACCTCGGCTGCCGTTTCAGCGATGCCGTCCTCGAGGCAGCGAACCGCCTCCATGCACATCGGGATCATCATGCGGTCGACGATATCCTGATCGCTCAACTCGAGCGCCGGCCCTTTCGCCGCGTCGATCAGCTGTTGTGCTCGGGCGGAAGGTTCGCGGGTACGGCGGCCGGTATCGTCGGTGCCATAGGTGTAAAAGCCGCTACCGCTCTTCTGCCCCAGATCGCCCCCCTCGACCAGCTGACCGGCAATCACCGCGCCGTCGTGGCCCATGCGCGCGGGGAAGCCCTCGATCATCACCGCGTCGGCATGGACACAGGTATCGAGGCCGATAACGTCCATCAGGTAGGCCGGTCCCATCGGCCAGCCGAATGCCTCCATGACGCGGTCGATACGCTGGAAGTCGACACCGTCCAGCAGCAGACGGTTGAAACCGTTGAGGTACGGGAACAGGATACGGTTGACCAGGAAGCCCGGACAGTCATTGACGACGATCGGCGTCTTGCCCATCGCCAGCGCATAGGCCACCGTGGTCGCCAGTGTCTCTTCGCTGGTGTCACGACCGCGGATCACTTCCACCAGCGGCATCAGGTGCACCGGGTTGAAGAAATGCATGCCGCAGAACCGCTGCGGACGCTGCAGGGACTCGGCCAGCCGGGTGATGGAGATGGTCGAGGTGTTGGAGGTGAGGATCGCGGTGGGCGCGAGCGCCTTCTCGACTTCGGACAGCACCGCGGCCTTGACCCCGGGGTTCTCCACCACCGCTTCGACCACCAGGTCGACATCACCGAAGCTGTCGTAGTCCAGCGTCGTCTGGATCGATTCGAGCACCGAACGTTTGCCGGCTTCGTCCAGGCGCCCCTTCTCGATCTGGCGGTCGAGCAGTTTGCCGGCGGTACGCATGCCCAGTTCCAGCGCTTCGTCGCGGATATCCTTCATCAACACGGGGGTACCGCTGCTGGCGGACTGGAAGGCGATGCCGCCGCCCATGATACCGGCACCCAGGACGCCGGCACGGGAGACCGGGGAGGCTTTTTTCTGCGCCTGTTTCGCCTTGCGCTTGAGCAGCTGGTCGTTGAGGAAAAGCCCGATCAACGCCTGAGCGGAGTCGCTTTGCAGCAATTCGAGGAAGGCATCGCGCTCGGCCGTGAGGGCATCGCGGAACGACAGCGCCCTATGGCGCTGCACCAGCGCCAGTACGGCAGGCGCGGCGGGATAATTCGGATCCAGCCGGGCACCGAGCCTCTCGGTCAGTGTCTCGTCGACCGGCTGCGGCTGCTGCTTGTGCGCCCGCACCTCGGCCAGGTCAACGTTTTCGGCGATCTTCTCACGCAACAGCTGCAGCGCCCGTCCGGTCAGAGCCTCCGGCTCAACCACGAGGTCAACAGCGCCCTGCGCCAGCGCGCTGTCCGCCTTCTGCGGACGGCCGCCGAGCATCCACGACAGTGCCTGCTCGGCCCCGATCAGACGGCTCAGGCGCACGGTGCCGCCCCAGCCCGGGAACAGGCCCAGATTCACCTCGGGCAGGCCGACACGACCATCGGCGGCGAGTACGCGAAAGTCCGCCGACAGCGCCACCTCGAAACCACCGCCCAGCGCCAGGCCGTTGATGGCCGCCACGCTCGGATAGGGCAGACTTTCGATCTCGCACAGCAGCGCATGCACCCGGTCCATCCAGGGCTCTAGTGCAGCGGTCCCCTGCCCCGCACGGCGCGCCAGTTCCGGGATGTCGGCGCCAACGATAAAGTTCGATTTGCCGCTACGAATCAGCAGCCCCTGAATACCGCTGGCACCCCGGAGCTGCTCGAGCGCCGCCCCCACTTCCTCGAATACGTCGCTGGTCAGGGAGTTGACCGATGCGCCCTGGGCGTCGAATACCAGCTCGGCGATACCGGTTTCGGCGATCTGCAGGCTGACAGCCTGTCCTTGATACATCATGCTCACCACCTATCTGATTGCAGGCGCACTTTTAGCAGCAAATAAGGGTCGCCACTGGCGCCACCCCGGCCCCGGGGCGAAAAAAACCAGCTTTCAGTCTGACTCAGGGGCCAGGACGTCACAATGACAAACAAAGCCGAATAGTTACCATTTCCGGACACAGCCGTTACACTTGCGTTGGAATGAGCGCCTGTTTTTTCACTTTAGCTACCTGATACGGACATGAGCTTTTCTCACTATTCCATCTCCATCCACTACGCGCGAACCTTTCTTGCGGCGCTCGAGCGGCAGGGATTTGACTGTGAGCAGGTCCTGACACAGGCAAGCCTCAGCCGTGACCTGCTGCTTAACGACCAGGTCCGGATCACCCCCTATCAGCTCGCGTCGCTGGTACAGGGACTGTGGCAACTCGGCGACGATGAGTTCCTGCACCTGACGACCCGCCGTAGCCGTTTCGGCGTTTTCTCGCTGATGGCGAGCCAGGCGCTTGGGGGCACCAGTCTGCGTTCTGTATATCGACGCAGCAGCCACTTCTACAACCTGGTCAACGACAGCATTCACTTCCACTTCGAGGAAAGCGGCGACACTGCACGCTTCGGCCTGGAGCTGGCCGACCCGTCCCTGGACCGGGATCATACCCTGACCGAGTTTCTGCTGATGATCTGGCACCGCTTTCCAAGCTGGATGATCGGGCGACGCATCCCGCTACGCCAGGTTGAATTCAACTTTTCCAAGCCCGCCCATGCCGCCGAATACCGCCTCATGTACCCGGCCCCCATCGTCTACGACGCTCCGCTCAGCTGCCTGGTGTTCGATCGCGAACAGCTCGACGCGCCCATCGTGCAAACGCTCACCAACCTGCGCAGCTATCTTCGTCGCGCCCCGCTGGACTGGTTCAGCCGTCAGGCCTATTACCCCACCTATACCCGCCGGGTGCTCGGCCTGCTGGAAGCCTCCGACGCGCTCGGGGCCGCTACCATGGAGGAGGTCGCCGACAGCATGCATACCACCTCGCGGACGTTGCGTCGCAAGCTGACCGAGGAAGGCACCAGCTTTCAGGAGATCAAGGACGGACTGCGCCGCGATACCGCCATTCACCTGCTCAGCCAGCCCGCCGAACCCGTCGCCCTGATCGCCCGGCAACTGGGTTTTTCGGAACCCTCGGCATTCACCCGCGCTTTCAAGCAGTGGACCGGCGTGGCGCCCAGTGCCTACCGCCGGCAGCCCCCGTGAGTGCAGCGCTTAGTGGTAAATGTGAAGTGGCATGAAACGTCGGCTTTGGGCGGTCAGGCTGGGGCCGACCTGCCAGGGGGGTGGCGGTAAAACCACACCCCACTCCGAAAAACCCTAATTCTAATTGATAACGATTTGCATTAGTTTTAGACTCCTGCCTACCAAACGGATTGCAGGAGACTTTCAGCATGTTCAAGCGCACTTTCGTCGCGGTTGCGGTCGGTATGGCCGCTGTGCCGTCGCTCCAGGCCGCAGAAGCCGTCACCCCCGAAGCTGTTGTGAAAACCTATGCCGATATCGCCCAGGCCGGTTACGAAGACAGCCTGACAACCGCGCAGAGGCTGCTGAACAGGATCGATGCGCTGCTTGCCGAGCCCACCGAGGACAACCTCAAAGCCGCCCGTGCCGCCTGGATCGCAGCGCGCGTGCCGTACCAGCAGACCGAGGTTTTCCGCTTCGGCAACGAGCTGGTCGACGACTGGGAAGGCAAGGTCAATGCCTGGCCGCTGGACGAAGGCCTGATCGACTATGTCGCCACGGACCGCTACGGCGAGACGTCCGACGAGAATCCGCTATATACCGCCAACATCGTCGCCAACCCGACGCTGAGCCTGAACGGCGAACCGCTCGATGCCGCCGATATTTCCAAGGAACTGTTGCAACATCTGCACGAGGCCGAGGGTGTCGAGGCGAACGTCGCCACCGGCTACCACGCCATCGAATTCCTGCTCTGGGGCCAGGACCTCAACGGCACCCATCCCGGCGCCGGCAACCGCCCGGCCAGCGACTTCGACACCGCCAACTGCACCGGCGGCAACTGCGGCCGTCGCGGCCAGTATCTGCGGGTCGCCACCGAACTGCTGATCGACGACCTCCAGGAAATGGCTTCAGCCTGGGCTGTCGACGGCGATGCCCGCAACGCCTTGCTGGAAAAAGGCGAAGCCGGCGGACTGGCCACCATGCTGACCGGCATGGGGTCCCTATCCTACGGCGAGCTGGCCGGCGAGCGTACCAAGCTCGGCCTGATGCTTCACGATCCGGAAGAGGAGCATGACTGCTTCTCCGACAACACCCACTGGTCGCATTACTACGATGCCCAGGGTATCCAGAACGTCTACCGTGGTGAGTACAGCCGAATCGACGGCACTACGGTAAGTGGCGCCAGCCTGTCCGAATTGATCCGCAGCGCCAAACCCGGGCTGGACACGGAAATCCTGGCCGATCTGGACGCCACCCAGCGGGCCGCCCAGGCCATGGTCGATGCCGCCGGCAAGGGCCAGACGTTCGATGTCCTGATCGCCTCGGGCAACGCAAGCGGCAATCAGCTGGTGCAGAACTTCGTCGACGGGCTCACCAACCAGACCCGCTCGCTGGAACAGGCGGTCAAGGTGATCGGCAGCGGCGATATCAGCATCGAAGGATCCGACAGCCTGGATAAGCCTTCGGTCGTACAGTAAGCCGACGCACCCCGGCACCCGGGAAACCGAGATTTCCCCGGAGCCGGGGCTCAGCCATAGTGCCCATGCTTCTATTTAATTCGATGACCCGGATAATGACCGCCGGACGCGCTGTACCGGCGTTGCTGCTGTCAGGCGTTCTGTTGAGTGCGCCTGCGCAGGCCGCAGAGCCTGCGGCTTACCAGGCCGGCGAGGAGCGTCCCGGCGGCACGACCAGTCAGCCGGTAACTCAGCTGCGTGCCGCCTTCTCCACCCCATCCGCCACACTGACGCTTGAGCAGAAACTGGATTTTCTCGTCGGCAAGAGCCTGTTCGAAAAACTCTGGGTCGCCTCACCCTCGTCGACCACCGCCAGCGACGGCCTTGGTCCGCTGTTCAACGCCCGCGCCTGTGCCGGTTGCCATCTGCACAACGGCCGTGGCCACCCACCTGAAAGCGCGGACGAGAATTCGGTATCGCTGTTCCTGAGGCTCGGCCGTGAACCCGATGCCGGGCAGCGGGCGCAAATGACCGCCGGCACCCTCGCCAATGCGCCCGATCCACAATATGGACGTCAGTTGCAGACGTTCAGCGTGCAGAACGTGCCGCGCGAAGGCCTGCTCGGCGTCGAATACCGCGAGGTACCGCTGACGCTGGACGATGGCAGCGAAATCTCGCTGCGCCGCCCGCATTACCGCATTCTGAACCCAGGGTATGGCACACCTGCGTCAGATATGCGCCTGTCGCCGCGGCTGGCGCCGGCGATGATCGGTCTCGGGTTGCTGGAAGCGGTGCCGGAGGCCGAGCTGGCCGCGCTGGAAGACCCCGATGATCGTGATGGCGACGGTATTTCCGGGCGACTCAACCGGGTCTGGAGCGCCCGCGAACAGCGCGTTATGCCGGGGCGCTTCGGCTGGAAGGCCGGCAATGCCACCCTCGCCGACCAGAACGACAGCGCCCTCGCCGGCGATATCGGCATCGGCAACGCCTTGTTTCCTTCACCCTGGGGTGACTGCACGCCATCCCAGCACGCGTGCCTCACGGCTCCCCACGGCAATACCGAAGCGCAACAGGATCTCGAGGCCGCCGACACCGTCACCGACCTCGTCCTCTACTACAGCCGCCACCTGGCGCCGCCGCTGCGCACGGATGCCCGGGACACGCAGGTACTGGCAGGCAAGGCGGTGTTTAATCGCATCGGCTGCGCCGCCTGCCACCGACCCAGTCTTCAAACGGCCGCAGACGCACCCGACGGACTCGGGGGCCAGCATATCTGGCCCTACAGCGATCTGCTGCTGCACGACATGGGACCGGGCCTTGCGGACCCTCTCGAGGAGTACCGCGCCACCGGTTTCGAGTGGCGAACCCCGCCGCTCTGGGGTATCGGCCTGGCGCAGCGACTCGATTCGCGGACCGGGTTTCTGCACGACGGCCGCGCCCGCACGCTGCTGGAGGCGATTCTCTGGCACGGCGGCGAAGCCAAAGCCGCCAAACAACGGGTTGTGTCGCTCGGCGCCGATGAGCGCCGACAATTAATCAGCTTTCTGGAGTCTCTATGACCATCAAACGTCTGCTGACCGGTGTTGCGTTATCACTGTCGCTGCTCGGCGCTACCACAGCCAGTGCATCCGTCGATCCCGAGCGCGAACGCGCCCTCGGCATGGCGCTGGCCGAATCCGTTGTGCAGCCGGTTTACCAACGGTTTGCCACCAACAGCGAAGCCCTTGCCAAAGACCTGCGCGCCTATTGCAGCGGCGCAGATGCAGGGGCAATCGACGACAGCCGGGAGACATACCGTCGTGCCCTGCACGACTGGATGTTCCTGCAGGCGATCAACTGGGGACCGGCGGCGGAGCGGAACCGCCATCCGTCGCTGTATTTCTGGCCCGATAAAAAAGACATCGGTTCTCGCCAGCTGCGGGCGTTGATCGCCGATGCCGACCCGGCGACGCTCAAGCCCGCGTATTTCGACAACGCCAGCATCGCCGTCAGCGGCCTTAGCGCCCTGGAGCGGCTGCTGTTCGCCGACAAAGCGCCAGAACCGGGCAGCTATCGCTGCGACCTGGCGGCGGCCATCGCCGGCAACAGCCAGCGCATCGCCGTTGAACTTGCTCGTGAATGGCCGGACTTCGTCGAGGAATGGCGCCTGGCGCTGGATCCCCGCGGCAGTATCAAGCTGATGCTCAAGAGCATGGACGAAATCGCCCAGATCGTCAGTCAGCAGAAGATCGGCATGCCGCTGGGTTCGAACCCCGACCACGCCCGTGCGCGCCGCGCCGAATCCTGGCGCAGTGGCCAGTCGCTGGACAATATCGGTGCCAACCTCGACTTCATCGCAGCGCTGCTGCACGGTACCGATGGCCAGGCCGGCATGATGCCGCTGATCGCGGAGCAGGACAGCGACCTGGCAGAAGTCCTCGAAGCACAGCTGCTCACCACCGAGGAAATGTTGCACGGCCTGGGTCAGCCGCTCGAAAGCGCGGTCGAAGATCCGTCTGCCCGCCACCGACTGATGATGCTGCAGGCCAACGTCGACGCCCTGCAAACGCTGCTGGCAGGGGATGTCAGCGGCGCCCTTGGCATCACCCTCGGTTTCAACAGCCGCGACGGCGACTGACCGCCCTGCAGCCCACAGAGGATCCGAACACCATGCTGACCCGACGTGATTTGATTGTCCGCGCGCTGCTGCTCGGCGCCGGAAGTGTCCTCACACCCGTCGTCCGGGCCGGTTACGCCGCTCCGTTGCTGCTTTCCGCCAGCGACGACAGCAACGGCAACCATTTATTCAGCGCCATTGACGAGTTCGGTGCTCCCCGCTTTCGTCATCAGTTGCCCGACCGCGCCCACGGCGTGGCGGTGCATCCGCGGCACATGCAGTGTGCCGTCGTCGGCCGCCGTCCCGGCACCTTCGTCGACCTCTACAGTCTGCCCGACGGCAGGCTGATGCAACGCCTGGAAAATCCTACGGGACGGCGCTTCTGCGGCCACGCCGCCTTCAGTGCCGACGGTGACGTCCTGTACACCACCGAAAACGACTTCGATGGCCAGCGCGGCGTGATCGGGGTCTGGCGCCGCCGAGGCGAAAAGCGGGTGCGCGAAGCCGAATGGTCGTCTGGCGGCATAGGCCCGCATGAGCTGTTGTTGCACCCCGACGGCAAGCTGGTGGTCGCCAACGGCGGCATCCTGACCCACCCCGACCGTGGACGCGACAAGCTCAACCTGGCAACGATGCAAGCCAACCTGAGTTACCTCGACAGCCGGACCGGCAAACTGCTGGGCAGCCATGGCGTCCCGGACGACCTGCATCAGCTCAGCATTCGCCACCTGTCCATCGGTCCGTCAGGACGCGTGGCCAGCGTGCTGCAGTTCCAGGGCCGCGACACCCGGGTGGTGCCGCTGCTGGCACTGCATAGTCCCGGTGATGCAGCGCTGGAGCTGCTGACGCTGCCGGAGGGGCCGGAAAGGCACCGCAACTACCTTGGCAGCGTCGCCTGGGACCTGGACGGCCGCTGGCTGGCGATGAGCGCACCGCGCGGCAGCCGGGTCTATTTCTACGACATCGACAGCGCGAGCTGGGCGGAACCGGTCACCTATACCGACGGTTGCGGTGTGTATCGCGACAGCCTGCCGGCGACCTTCCTGATCAGCTCCGGCGCCGGCGGCGTCACCAGCTACTGCCCCGAAGACGGCAGCTGGCAGCCGATGCCCGATCAGTATGCGAGGCAGCAGCACTGGGACAACCATTTCGTGGTTGTCTAACGCGACAGGCGGGTGAGACGGGCGCTCAAGGTATTCTTTCGGCACCGGCTCGACGGCGAATGGCACATCTGCGGACATCTATTCCCGGTCTTGCGAGCCGATTTCCCGGCTTTTCGCGAATACCTCCGTTTTGCCGGGAACATAGGCGCTGAACTTCTTCGTGGCGCCTATGATGTCGAAGTTCCGCTTGTCGTCCTTCACCTTCAATATGCCCCTGAGTTTGCGAAAGCGCGCGAAGAACATACCTTCCCGGCCGTGCCCGCTAATCAATCCCTTTGCGCCCACATCGATCTTGTCGCTGCTCACGAAGGCATGCGGAATCAATACACGGCCATCGGAGGCCTCTAGCCGGGCCTCGCCCGATATGTCTTCGGTCGTCAGAAGCTTCTCGATCCAGCCATGCTTGCCCCGCTGGTTGGCCAGCAACGCGACGATCGGTCGGGTATCCTGCATCGTAATCCGACCTTCGGCGTCGAGCCGGACGGGATCTTTCCAGAGGACCTGTCCACGGTCGAGATCGAAGCGGGCCGCCCAACCGGGCTGGTCGAAGCGCAACTCGTCCCCGGCAACCTTGAATTCATCGAGCCGCAGCGAAGAGCCCGAGATGTCGAACGCCATATTGCCCGGCTCGCCCCCGGCAAGGTTGATGTCCAGCATCAGTTCTCCCGACAACAGTTGATCGTCGAGCCGGCTCTGCAGGCCCTCGGTCGCCAACCTGACGTAGCCGCCGGCCGACTCCCGCTCGAGGTGGATGTCCGCACTCAGTTGCGCCTGACCACCGGACAGGCGCAGCGGCGTGCTCCCGGGGATATAGCGGTTGTACAGGGTCATGTCCGTTACGCGCGCCGACGGAATCCGCAAATCGATGGCGGCAACAGTGGGCTCGTCCCCCAGAGTGACGTCCTCGGCCCTGGCCTTCAATACCAGCTCGACCTGCTCGACCAGCGACGTCTCTTCGCTGCGGCGGCGGAGCCGACTGTCTTTCAGCACCGCGTCGAGGGCCATGTCCGGCGTTTCGCCGCCATTTTCAACGAGGAGCGCCACGGAGCCCTCGCCCTCGAAGACGTAATCGAGCACCGTCACCTGCAAAGCCCGCGGTCGTGCCTTCAGCGTCGTTCCCTCGGCGAGCCAGCCGGATCGCATCTTCAGCAGCGCTTGCGCTTCTCCGGCGCCAGCAATCGACAGATCGAGAGCGTTGCGAAACAACAGGTTCAGCCACCCCAGGTCGGAGACGTCGAGGTTCGCCTCGAGCTCGGCATTCATGTTCGCCAGTACGTCCTGGACCTTGCGCTGCCTGAGCGTTCGCGCCAGGTCGGCGAAGCGCTGCCTGCGATCTGTCTTGCCGTTCCCCGACATGTCCAGCGTGCCCTTGCGGATATTCAGGGATGCATTCCAGGTTTCGGATGCTTGCACTGCGTCGCTGGCCAGCCGCGCGTCTTCGAGCCGCAGGTAGGAACCCGACAGATCGAGATGCGCCGCCTCCGGGGATTCGGCCCGGGCCTTGACGCCCAGATCCAGACTGGTAACGAATCGATAGTCCGTAAAGGCCACATCCGCGTCGTTGGACAGGAGTCGCAGCTGTGCGCTCAAACCCGTGGAAGAGAACTCAGCCTCCCCCGCCAGCTCGCCGCTCCCGCCATTCAACCGGGCATGCCAGCGCGTCGGCAGGAGGTATTGATAGGCGCTCAGATCCGGGACGGCCACTCTCGGGATCCGGATGGCGACCCGGCGATGCCCGTTATTTCGCCTCTCGTCCGGCAGGACACTGTTGTCGCTCCACATCTCGATCCCCAGTTTCTCGCCGCTGAACAGGAGCCCGTTCGCATCACGGTGGAAGGCACTCAGTGCCCCGAACAGGATGCCGATGGTGAGAGTCTCGGGATCTTCAGGCGCCAGTCCGATACGGATATCCCCGGTGCCCGCTACCCGATAGGGTGCGACGTTCAAGATCAGCTCGGAGGCCGATACTGTCATCGCCGTCCCGTTGACCAGGTCGCCCCGGTGATAGTGCAGGCGACCCTGCAAGGTCCCCTTCCCGTCCATATCCATGGCATTGAAACGGCGCAGGTAAATGTCCAGGAAATCCAGACTCTCGACCTCTGCGTCCACCTCGGCATCGACGCTCAGGAAGCCAAGCGCCTTGATACCGCGGTGCTCGGACGGTACAAAAGGCGCCACCTCGAAGCGTCCACGCATGGTTCCGCCACTCGAGACAGCAGGCTCACCGTTGATCGTCAGCGACTTCAGCGCGACGTCGGCTTCGCCATGCGCCAGGGAAAAAGGGCCGCCGCGAAAGGTGTAGCGCGGGTACGCGGCCAGCTCACCGCTCATTTCGCCCCTCACCTGGTAGATCCAGAGCCTGTGATCGCCGCTGGCCCGCAGCCCCTCCACCGCGACCTTCCAGCCGGATCCCGGTTTGGGCACCCTGGGTACCGCGGGAAGGTCCGGATCCCGCCCCGGAATCGGCGGGAAGAAGGCTCGTACCGCCGAGTCGTCCCTGTCGGCCCTGGGTCTGGGACGGAGACGAAAATCGACATCCTGCACCTGCGCCCCGCTGATCCGGACGGTACGCCGCAGCAAGGGGTAAGCCGCCAGGGTAAGAGAAGCGCTGTCGACCTGTGCATACCACTGCTGAGACGAAGTCTGGCCGCTGGCCGTGATGCCGCTTGCCTGAACCTGCAGGGGATACCAGGTCCAGGCCCGATCCCACTGGACCGCGTACTTCTCCGGCCGGTGCTGGTTCAGCAGGGTCTGGGTCAGGGGCAGGTTCAGCGCGAGGTTCGCCAGCACCAGGTAGGCGACTTCAACGAGCACGACCACCCGAACGATTCGCAGAGCTCTAAGCTTCATGTTGCAGTGAAAACCTCTTCAGCCGGTGCCAGCGATATGCCCTGGCGGGCAAAAGGCAGCCGTGCCTGATCGTTGAAATCCAGGCGGGCCATTCGGCCGCCATACCCAATCAACAGTAGCCGACATATTGGCCGGGTGACCGGCACCCGGGGTGTCGCGGCCCGCAAAGGCAGGTACACTGGTGCCCCCGCACGCGGCTGGCGTAAGAGCGACATAGGTAGCCAAATGTTCGACAAACAGGATCTGCTGGATATTGCCCGCACCGAGATGCCGTTCGGCAAGTACGCCGGGCGGACGTTGATCGACCTGCCGGAACCTTACCTGCTGTGGTTCAGGCAAAGGGGCTTTCCGCCCGGCCGTCTCGGCCAGCTGCTCGCATTGACGCTGGAGATCCGGATCGAAGGCCTCGAAGGCATGATCCGCCCCCTTAAACGCGGCATACCGGGCCCGCTCCGGCGCTGATGCAGCGCCCTGGGAGTACCGCCGCTTCGAAGTCACCGGCCTTTTCCCAAACGGATTCTGTTCAACGAGGCGACAGCAATGGAGTCGCAACCCAAACCAGGGAGGTCATAGCCTTGAAACCATCGACAGCAGCTGTGGAAGCCGGCCAGGCCGTCTATTCGCGCAAGATTCTCTCGGCGTACGACCTGCTGGTGCTGGGTGTTTCCAACCGCTGGATCTGGCAGTGCCCGTCGGCGCGGATCGAGGCGCATTACAGCCGCCACCTGTCCGCCAACCACCTCGATGTCGGCGTCGGTACCGGTTACTTTCTCGATCGTTGCCGTTATCCACAGGCCGCTCCCCGCATCGCGCTGATGGACCTCAATGACAACTCGCTGGCGTTCGCGTCGAACCGCATCGCGCGTTACCACCCTGAAACATACCGGCAGAATATCCTCGAGCCGGTTAAGGCCCCTATCCCGGCCTTCGATTCCATCGGCATCAACTACCTGCTGCATTGCCTGCCGGGTACCATCGCCGGCAAGGCTCTGGTCTTCGACCATCTGCGTCCGCTGATGAAGCCCGGCGCCCGCCTGTTCGGTTCGACCCTGCTGCAGGGTGGGGTCGAGCGCGGCTGGGCGGCCAGAAGGCTGATGGAGATCTACAATCGCAAGGGCATTTTCTGCAATAGCGCCGACGATCTTGATGGCCTGCGGACTGAGCTGGGACACCGTTTCCACCACGTCGATATCGAGGTGGTCGGCTGCGTCGCCCTGTTCGCCTGCGCGGACTGACGACGCCTGGCCCAGCCGTATTCAGGGAGAAATCCGGATGCGTAACATCAATATCGCCAGCGGCGAATACGATACCCACTGAAAGCCGTTTGCCCATCAGGGTGACCAGAATGAACAGCGCACTGCCACTGATACTGACGCTCGTTTCGATTGCGCCACTCGCGGTCGCAAATGACAGCCACCCTATCGATAGCGGGCTGGACCTGTGCCTGTCGCAGGAACAGCACTACTCCACGGCGGGGGTGCTGGATTGCATCGATGCGGCCACGCGGCAGTGGGACACTGAGCTGAACGACGCTTACCGGGAACTGATGAGCCAGCTCCAGCCCTCGCAGCAGCTGGCGTTGAAGGCCGCCCAGCGAGCCTGGCTCAGTTACAGGGATCGTGAATACGAAACAGCCGACGCCATCTATGGTGGCCTCGAAGGTACGATGTACCTGCCGATGCACGCGATGCGGGTGCTGCGGATTACCAAAACCCGGGCCCTGGAGCTTGGCGACTACCTGTCGTTACTGAGATGATATTCGACTGCTTTGGCGACGAGCCGGTACTGCGCCTGCTTACAATCGGATCGATCACACAACGGTTTTACGCCGTTGATACCGCCTGTGCAGCATGACGGACCGGCTGTGGCGCCAATCGTAAACGCACAGGCGGTAGCGCTGAGGGAGCCGAACCTGGATACGGAAGGCCCGCGCCGGCGGCTGAATTGCCGCGCCAGCCGATACCAACGACGCCTGCGGGTTTCGACAGCCGGCTGCCTGATGCTGTTGTGTGCATCTATACTGGAGCGGCACCGCTAACAAGCATCTAATATGTAGGTTAGTCTTGCGGCCGTGGACGACTTTGCCACCAGGGAGGGGTGACGGGATGACACAGGAAATATCCAGCAGTACGATGCGAAGCGCTTCCGGGGCGACAGTTTTCTTCAGCCCTGGTCCCGGCTACGCAGTCGCACTCAACGGTTTCCGTCCCCGGTTGTTACCGGGCTGAAGCGGCTGTCGCCTATGGCCATTTCCCGCACCAGGAAGTACTGGCTCAGCCTGGTCAGCCTCGGGCTGCTGCTGTGCTTTGTCGTGGTCCTGTCGATACAGGTACGCCAGAGCGGACTTTTGAAAAACGCCATCGAATACAACGAAAACGAAGTCAGTTGGGGAAGCTTCCAGCTGGAACGCGAAGCGCTGAATTTTCAGCTCGGACTCAAGAGCGCGTTCGAAGAGCTCGACGACGAGGCTCAGGCACAGTTGCGGCTGCGCTACGACATATTCTGGAGCCGATACGACGTCGTGAAGAACAACCCCTCGGCCAGAAAAATACTCGATGGCAAAGAGTACGATCAGGCAATAACCCTTCTAGGCCGTTTCTTCGATGAAACCGAACAGTACTTCCCGCCAGGCCCGGGGTATCGTATCGGCACACTGCAACTGCGCCACATCAGCCAGACACTGGAACCGGTGCTGCCGAAGGTCCAGGCGCTGGCGAACCTGTCGATACACCGGGCGATCGAACTGTCCGAATCGAGAAACCGGCAAGTCCGGGATCAGATCCTGATCAGCACCGCGCTGGTGATATTCCAGTTCATTCTGACGCTGACGTTCTTCTACCTGGTCATTCGCCTGGTTAGTAAACTCCAGAGCAGCCACGAAGATCTCACCCGGCTGGCGAATTACGATCAGCTCACCGGCCTGCCCAACCGGCGTCTGTTTTACGACCGGCTGGAGCAGGAAATCCGCAACGCCGAACGTTCCGGCATGCGCATTGCCCTGATGTACATCGACCTCGACAACTTCAAGGACGTCAACGACACCCAGGGCCACGACGTCGGCGACGCCCTGCTCAAGGAAGCGGCCCTCCGTCTCACCCACTCGGTCCGCAAATCCGATACCGTCGCCCGCCTCGGTGGCGACGAGTTCACTATCATTCTGCCGGGCCTGGGCGACGCCAAGGCTGTCGCCCGGATCGGCGAATCCATACTCGGTGCGCTGACGGAGCCCTTCCCTTCGAATGACCGGGCCAACTTCATCTCCGCCAGCATCGGGGTCACCATCTACCCCGATGACGCCCGTGACGTGAACAATCTGTTGCAGAACGCCGACCAGGCGATGTACGTGGCCAAAAGCCTGGGCAGAAACCGCTACCACTACTTCACGCAGGACATGCACGCCCAGGCACAGGCACGCATGCGACGCATACACGACCTGCGCAGCGCGCTGAGCAACCGGGAGTTCTGCCTGCGTTACCAGCCGATCGTCGAACTCTCAACGGGACGGATTTACAAGGCCGAAGCCCTGATCCGCTGGACCCATCCGACCGAGGGTTTCCTGAGCCCCAACGACTTTATCCCGCTGGCCGAAGAGACCGGGCTGATCGTGGAGCTGGGCAACTGGATCTGCGAGGAAGCCCTGGAACAGTCCGCGGTCTGGCGCAAGACCATCGACCCGGAATTCCAGATCAGCATCAACACCTCACCGGTGCAGCTCTGCGCCAGTGAAACCCGGCTCGACGCCTGGCATGGCTGGCTGGAGCAACTGCGTCTTCCGGGAAATGCCCTGGCGATGGAAATCACCGAAAGCATCCTGATGAACGAGGATGCGGCCGAGCGCCTGCTGGCAGTGCAGTCGATGGGGCTGGAAGTCTCGCTGGACGATTTCGGCACCGGCTATTCAACCCTCTCCTACCTGAAAAAGTTCGACATCGACTACCTGAAGATCGACAAATCGTTCGTTCAGTCGCTGAAGCCGGGCTCCAGCGACTTCGTCCTCTGTGAAGCCATCATTCTGATGGCCCACAAACTGGGTATTCGGGTCGTCGCGGAAGGCATCGAAACCGAGGACCAGCGACGTTATCTGGCTCAGATGGGTTGCGACTTCGGACAGGGATTCCTGTTTTCCCGTCCCGTCAGCGCCAGCGACTTCCAACGCCTGGCCAGCAGCCGGACGATAGCGTGCGGCCAGGAAGGAAGTTGAAATTAGTGTCCCGGGCGACTGGCGCTTGTGCCGAAACGGGTCCACCTTTTTCTCGAGACCGGGTAAACGGAGGAATACACCATGGCCAACAGCAGACATGGCCTGACGCTCGAGATCGAACGTGTCAACGACCAGTTCACGGTGTCGTTCAAGGCACTTGGCAAACTGACTCACGACGACTATGCGGCCGTCACCCCGGTGCTCGAATCGATGCTCGGCGCCGTGGCGCAGCCGAAAATCCGGGCATTCATCGATGCCGAAGAGTTTCGCGGCTGGGAGCCGCGAGCGGCCTGGGACGATTTAACGATCGGGCTGCGCCACGGCAGCGAATTCGATCGCATCGCCATCTACGGCCATCGTGACTGGATGGACTGGGCTGCCCGCATCGGCAGCTGGTTCGTGGCAGGCGAGGTCAAGCACTTCGAGGATCGCGACGAGGCCTTGGCCTGGATCAGCCAGGGGAGCTGAAACCGGATCCGCGTATAGCTGAGCCGACGGGCGCCTGGGCGTCACCTGCGCCCCACCGGAGAGGACGCGACTCCCGAGCACCCTTACAGTGCCATTCTGCAACGCGTTAATATCCGCCAGGGGGCTGCCGGACCGCATGCGGAAATCCCGGGTTCGCCGCGCCCCGCCTCTTGTCCCTGGCACATCGGCAAACGAGAATAATAACCGTATCCATTCAGCGACATTTTTTTATTGCCTGCGATGGCCCGGGAGCGATCGCTGGGTTATATTCGATAAACTTGGGCTTAGCCGCGCGTTCCGGCACCCGAATGACACCCAAGCGGCTCAGGATGGCCAGCCTGTCTCAATCCCGCAAACCGGCCATACCCATGGAGAGCGGTGCGCCGGACACTCCGGCAAACCGGGCAACGACTAGCTACATGCATCAGGGACAGCCAATGTCGTTAACCTACCGGCACGCGTCACGGGAAGACGCCGACGACACCCTCAACCAGATTCTGGACCTGATCGTCGAGGGCACCTGGGACTGGGACGGACATACCGGCACGGTGCGCCGAAGTCCGAACTGGTACCGCATGCTGGGTTATGAGGTCGGCATCTTCCGCGAAGACGTTTTCACCTGGGAAAACCTGATACATCCGGATGACTACGCGGCCGTGATGCAGCATATCGAAGGCTTCATCAAGGGTGAAAATCCCACCTACTGCATCGAATACCGCTGCCTCAGGGCAAACCATGACTACATGTGGATTCGCGATCGCGCCAAAATCATCGAGCGTTTCCCGGACGGGCGCGCCGCCCGCATTATCGGCGCGCACCTCGATATTCAGCAGGAAAAACGGCTGCAGCAGGAACTGGAGGCCAAGGTGCAGCTGCTGCAGCGTGGCAAGATCCGGCTCGAACAGCTGATCGAGGACAAGACCCGGGAGCTGGAATTCAAGAACACGGAACTGAAACGGCGCATCGCGGAAATCGAATATTACTCCAATACCGACACTCTGACCGGCGTCGCCAATCGCAAAAGCTTCGAGGAGAACCTGATAAAGGAGATATCCAGGGCCAAGCGATACCACCACTCACTCAGCCTGGCGATGTTCGATCTGGACTTTTTCAAGGAGATCAATGATATACATGGCCATGCCACCGGCGATCGCGTGCTCAGAGAAATCGCCCAGGCGGTCCAGGTCAACCTGCGGGGCATCGACCTGCTTGCCCGCTGGGGTGGTGAGGAATTTACCCTGATCCTGCCGAACCTTGCCCTCGAGGATGCCATGCTGGTCGCTGAAAAGCTGCGCGGGCTGATCGCCGGCAACAGTTTTGACTCGTCGCTTTCCGTCACAGCGAGCTTTGGGGTCACCGAGTTCGACGACGATAGCGTCGATACCCTGCTGCGACGCGCTGACGCCGCCTTGTACCAGGCCAAAGCGCGGGGCCGGAACCGGGTCGAGCAGCAGACAAAGAGCGATCTAGCGGTCTCGACCTGACCCAAACGCGCGTCAGTCCGGCGCACCGTCGGCAGCGCGGGCGGCGGTCGCCGTGATGATCAGGGCGGGCATTTCGAAACGAACCCTCCCATCGGCAGCACAAAAGGACTCGAAAGCGGCATCCGCCTCCTCTCGCAACCGTGCGAACTGCGCATCGTCGAGCATGCCGCCCAGGGTCCAGACGCAGGCCCGCTCCGTGGAAACCAGCGCGTCGACCGACGCAAAGCGTACTTCGCCACAGCGTCGCTCGATAGCACTACCGACGATCCCAGCCTGGTCGCACAGCTCGTGCAGCAGCGCCGCATCTCCGAGCCGGAACGGTGTCCGGAACGCGTCAGCGACCTGTGCACCGAACAGGTCGTCCAGCAACAGTGCCAGTTGCCGGTAACCGGGCGAGCGCTCCACATCATCGCAGACCGCCACCGCCAGTCGTCCCCCCGGTCGCAATACCCGCCACATCTCGCGCAGCGCCGCGACCGGGTCCTCGAACAGCATCAGGCCGAACTGGCTGACCACTGCGTCGAAGCATTGATCGGGAAACGGCAGGGCTTCGGCCACGCCCTTCCGCCAGTCGACCGCCGACGACTTGCGCCTGGCGACCTGCAGCATTTCGGGGCTGGCATCCAGGCCCACCACCTCGCCTCCGGCTCCGACGCGACCTTCGGCAGCGATGGCCAGCACCCCGGTACCGCAGGCGACGTCGAGCACGCGTTGCCCCGGCCCGATAGCCGCACAATCGGCCATGATCGGCCCCCACTGAGCGAACAGTGCGGGTACAAAACGGTGCTCGTAGACCTCGGCCGGGCCTGACGCCACGCCCTGATCGAGCTTGCTGTTCATGTCGCCCCTCCTGAGTTTCTATTAACCTGGCATGCAAATAGGTTCCCGACCTATTTTCATGTCGCACCCCGGAAACGGGCGCAGGTGCGCGGACATGCTGGTTTCAAAGTTCATGGATGAACTGAATGCAAAAAACGCAGGAGCAGTTTTTTGCCTGGCGCTCGCATTGGCCTGCGGCCAATGATGAAGCATCCCTGCTTCATGTATTAACCCGCAGGGTTAATAATCCCGAATGCAGGGGTGTAGTATCGAATGAAGTCTGGAGGGAGCACCATGACCGATCGACCGGATACCTTGTCACGTCGTCCGGAAAGGGCCGACGATGCAGGGGCTGAAGCGATGGACGTGCTGTCGGACGTACTGCATTCGGTACGGCTGACGGGTTCGATGCTATTTGTCGTCGATGCATCCTCACCCTGGATAAGCCAGGCGCCCGCCGCCGACCTCTTCAGCAGTACGGTACTGCCGGGCAGCCGCCATATAATCTCTTACCACATCGTCACCCAGGGGCATTGCGATGCGGGACTCGCCGACGGCCCACGACACCGGCTCGGTGCCGGCGACATTCTGGTGATACCCCACGGAGATCCCTATTTCCTCTGCGACCTGCCCACCGGCGCACGTCCCGCCTGCGACAGTGACGAGGCACTCGCTTTCTTTCGCGAAATGGCCGCGGGCAAGCTGCCGACGGTGATCCCCGTCGGTGGTGACGGCGAGCCGCAAACGCGCTTTATCTGCGGATTTCTCGGCTGCGACAGCCAGCCGTTTAACCCGGTGCTGGCGGCGCTCCCGTCTGCGTTGATCTTGCGCCGAAGCGATTTCACCGACAGCCGAATGGATGCGCTGATCGACTTTGCCCTCGGCGAACTGCGCAATCCGGGTTCGGGCAGCCGCAATGTACTGTTGCGCCTGAGCGAACTGATGTTCGCCACCAGTCTGCGTCACTACCTGCAGTCACGACCGGAGGCCCAGAGCGGTTGGCTGGCCGGCCTGTCCGACCCGCTCGTCGCGCGCGCCCTGACACTGTTGCACGCGCACCCTGAAAAGGCCTGGACACTGGAATCGTTGTGCAGCCTGGCCGGCACCTCCCGCACCGTCCTGACAGAACGCTTCGGACAACTGATCGGCCAGCCACCCATGCGCTATCTGAACGCCTGGCGCATGCAAAAGGCGGCAGGCCTGCTGGCAGAGGGCACACTCAAGGTAGCGGCAGTGGCGGCCGCTGTGGGCTACGATTCGGAAGCGGCATTCAGCCGAGCGTTCCGAAAATTTGCCGGCCGGCCGCCGGCACGGTGGCGCCAGGGGGAGTGAGTCACGCGATCTCGCCGAGGCCTCATCGCCCGGATCATGAACATTGCAGGAGTCTTCGTCATGCAGGCCTCGCACCCAGCCCCGGTCTTTCGTCCGGCCCGCAAATCCGATTGCGCCGATATCGCCACACTCTACGCCATCTCGTCCGACGGTGTCGCCAACTATGTGTGGACGAAACTCGCCGCGGACGGCGAGGACATCCTGGATGTCGGCCGGCGCCGCTACGAGAACGCACAGTCGCTCTTCAGCTACCGCAGCTGCACCCTAGTCGAGCTGGACGGGCGCGTGGTCGGCATGCTGGTCGCCTTCCCTATGCATGTCGACCCGGCAGCGACCGAAACCGATCCGGTCCTGGCGCCCTACAGCAAACTGGAAGCAGACAACAGCTATTACATTTGCGGCATGGCACTGTTTCCCGAATACCGCGGGCGCGGCATCGGCACCGAACTGCTGGACCTCGCCGAGCGACAGGCGCGCGCCCAGGGGCTCGACAAGACCAGCCTGATCGTATTCGAACAGAACGAAGGGGCTTACCGGCTGTATCAACGCAGCGGCTATCGGGAAGTGGACCGCGCAGCGGTGGTCCCCCATCCGCTGATCCACTACAGCGGCGACGCCGTCCTGATGGTGAAAACGTTGTAATGACGAGGACCGGAACGGTGCCCCGAGCAGCCAGGGGCACGACTACTCGGGCCCGTCCCGCTTGTGACGGTGCGGCCGGAAAACGTTATCGGGCACCTCGAAAAACCGTAACGAGCGGCTTAGAGGCAAGGCGCACGGTGCGCAGGAACCGCAGTGTATGGTTTATACATGAGGATTCCGACCGGGCTGGCGCACCAGCACCGCGCAACGCCGCCTATGAGTCGCGCAGCAGGTCTTTCGAGGTGCACTATTCTTCGTCGCCGATCCGCACCATGATGTGCGCGTAGGGCGTGTCTTTCCACATCACATACACCGGATCCTTGGGATCGGTCGAGAGCCCTTCCAGCAGCGCGCGATCGGGCAGGATGATCATCAGATGCGGGCCTTCCTTTACCCAGTCTTCCGCCGTCTGGTCTGTGGCATAGGGGTCGCTGTTGCTGACCCCGGGTGCAGTGCCCTCACCCGCCAGCATATACGACACACCGAGCTTGCCGGGGGCATACTCCTGCTTTGCCATCAGCGCACCGATCATCGCCTCCCACTCGGCGTCGTTACACATGGGCCCCGTCGTCGGCATCTGCGGATGACAGGTATAGCCGTTGCTGCCTTCCTGCAGCACCGTGCCATCGAGCGCCACGATGGTGGCGTCGGCGGCAAGGGACGCGGGCGCCGCGCTTTTCGCGTTGGCAATCGTATCTTCAGGGGTCTCCGCCAGAGCGAAGCCGGACATAAGTACACCCAAGGTGGCGCAGGTCAGCACATATCTGCTATTCATCGTCGTCTCTCGTTCGTGTTATCGGGAATGAGCGCTACGACTGCTCGTCAAGAGTATAGGCCGCTTCTTCGGGACGCTGTCGCGGCACGGCGACCTGCCCAGCCCGATATCAACCCGGAGTGTTTGCCGGCCAGCTGAATAGTTGCGCAACGGACCTTCTCCCCTACACTGAGACTATTCGAATTGCAGGGAGCGCAACCATGGGGCGAAAGGCTGGCCTGATTCTTGTGGCGTGGTGCATCGCATCGATTGCCGCAGAGCCCGTACAGGCCGGGGATGACCGTCTTCATACAAACCCGTCAGCGACTTCCGCCTCCCTTGCCGAGCACCAGGCCCGGGGCGTTCTGCGTGCCCGGGACAAGGCCATTCTGTCCAGCGAACTGGCGGGCCGGATCCTGGCCATGCCTTACGCCGACGGTCAGCCTTTCGACAAGGGGGAGGTACTGGTCAGCTTCGACTGCAGCGCCTACCGGGCGCGGCTGAAAGCGTCGCAGGCATCGCTCAGGGTCGCGCAGGAAGAGCTCCGCCACACCCGGCAACTGGCCTCCCTCAACTCCGTCGGGCGCTTCGAAGTGACGCTGGCCGAAGCCCGGCAGTCCCAGGCCCGGGCCGAAACCGAGGTCTATGCGGTCCAGGTCGAGCGCTGCGAAATCAGGGCACCGTTCAACGGCCGGGTGGTGCAACGTCTGGTGCAACCGCACGAGAGCGTGGCCGCCGGCGCTCCCCTGCTGGAAATCGTCGACAACGCGAGTCTCGAAGTGCATCTGCTGGTCCCGTCGAGCTGGCTGGGCTGGCTCAGCCCCGGACAGTCGTTCCGCTTCGTTCCGGACGAGACCCGCCGCCCGCTGCAGGCCCGGGTCGAGCGCCTCGGTGCCGCCATCGACGAGGGCAGCCAGACACTGCTGCTGATCGGCACTCTGCCAGGAGACGCGTCCGGCCTGCTGGCCGGCATGAGCGGCAGCGCCGAGTTCGGGGATACGCCATGACGGTACAGGTGCCGGGACCGGCCGAGCGCCTGTTTGCCCAGATTCTGTCACTGCAAAGCCGGGCCCGCGCGGCCAAGGATGCCGACAGCCTGGCCTATGCGCTGGTCAACGATGCCCAGCCACTGTTCGGTTACCGTCACGCCGCACTGGTGATCGCCGGTCGTGTCCGGGCCGTCACCGGGATCAGCCAGGTCGAACCGCATGCCCCCTTCGTCGCCTTCGTCGAAAATGCCGTGCGCCAGTGGCTGGCGTGCGAACCGGCGAAGGCCTCAGGGCGAGTCGATCCCGAAGCGCTGGACCCGGACATCCGCGCCGACTGGCAGGACCTTTCTGCGGCGGAAGTCTTCTGGCTGCCGTTCCTCGACCGTCGGCAGTTGCCGATCGGCGGACTCTGGATCGCGCGCGACCAGCCCTGGACAGAGCCCGAGCGGGCGCTGCTCAACGAACTCGGAGACTGCTACAGCCACGCCTGGCAGGCGCTGCAGCCCCGCCGCGGCTGGCGCCTCCGTGACCGGCGCTGGACGCTGCCGGCGCTGGCCGCCCTCGCCTTGCTGTTGCTTCTGGTGCCTGTGCGCCAGTCGGTACTGGCGCCCGCTGAAGTGATACCGCTGAACGGCCAGGTGGTCACCGCGCCGCTGGATGGCGTGATCGCCGGATTCGAGGTCAAACCGAACCAGTCCGTGAGACGCGGCGATACGCTGCTGCGTTTCGACTCCACCAGCCTCCAAGCCCGTGCGGCCGTCGCCGAACGCAGCCTGGACGTGGCCCAGGCCGAACTGCGCAGCAATACCCAGCGCGCCTTTTCCGATGTCGAAGCCAAATCGAGGCTGGATCTGCTCGCGGCCCGGGTGGAACAGAAACGCGCCGAGCGGGACTATGCCCTTGAGCTGCTCGCCCGGTCTGAGCTGCGCGCCGATCGCGACGGCATCGCCGTGTTCGCCGATGCCGACCGCCTGACCGGAAAGCCGGTGCAGACCGGCGAACGACTGCTGGAAATAGCGGCGCCGGACCAGGCCCAGTTGCGTATCGACCTGGCGGTGGGCGATGCGATCGAACTGGCGCCCGGCACCGAGATCGCGCTGTTCCTGGACAGCGATCCGCTAACCCGCCACGGCGCCAGACTCGAGCGCCTGGCCTACGAGGCCGAACGCACTCCGGCCGGGCAACTTGCGTACCGGCTCGACGCCAGCTTCGCCGCCGCCCCGCCCCGCATCGGTCTGCGCGGTACCGCCAAGCTCTATGGCGAACGCGTGCCCCTTGCCCTCTATCTGCTGCGGCGGCCGCTGTCCGCGCTGCGTCAGGGACTGGGCATCTAGATGCGGCTACCGGCACTGCGTTCCGACCTGCAGCTGTCACCGAGCGCCGCGGCACTGGACGGATCGCCGCAATGGACGCTCGCCGACCCGATACGGGGCCGCTACTTCAAGCTGGGTGACACCGCGCTGAGGCTGCTCCGGCACTGGGCCCTGGGGGATGCGCAGCGCGTGCTGGCCGCCGCAAACGCGGAGCCCGGCGCCACGGTCGGCGAAACGGAACTCGCCCGGCTGCTGCAGTTTCTCCGCGATCACGACCTGATCGGCGCGGCCGACAGCGAACAACGCGCCAGTTATGGCATCAAGGCGGCGGCCAGGCGCAGGAGGCTGTGGCAACGGCTGCTGCACCAGTACCTGTTCTTCCGCATACCGCTGTGGCGCCCGGATGCCTTTCTCAACCGGACCTGGCCTGGCCTTGCGCGCTATGGCCCGCGGATGCTGAAAACCGGATTGCCGGCGGTGCTGGCGCTCGGCCTGTTTCTGGCGCTTCGCGACTGGGAGCGCTTCCTCGCGACCTTCCCGTATCTTTTCAGCCTCAGCGGCGCCCTGGCGTTCGGATCGGCGCTGCTGTTCGCCAAACTGTGCCATGAACTCGGTCACGCCTACATGGCCAAGCGTGCCGGTTGCCGGGTCCAGAGCATGGGCGTGGCTTTTGTCGTGCTGTTTCCGCTGTTCTACACCGACGTCAGCGATGCCTGGCGCGTAACCGACCGGCGCACGCGCCTGCTGATCGGCGCCGGCGGCATCCTCGCCGAACTGCTGCTCGCAGCCGTTGCCCTGCTGGCCTGGTCGCTATTGCCCGACGGTCCCTGGCGCACCGCGGCCTTCATGCTCGCCAGCGCCACCTGGCTCACCACGCTGGCGGTCAACCTCAATCCCTTTCTGCGCTTCGACGGTTACTACCTGCTCGCCGATCTCTGGCGTGTCGAAAACCTGCAGGATCGCGCCTTTGCATTGTGCCGATGGCGTTTGCGCGAGGCCCTGTTCGGTTATGGCGCACCGATGCCCGAGCCCTGGTCACCGTCGCTGTACCGGCGGCTGCTGGCCTGGGGCTATTGCGCCTGGCTGTGGCGCGCCGCGCTGTTCCTGACCATCGCGCTGCTTGTCTATCACCTGTTCTTCAAACTGCTCGGGACTGTGCTGCTGGTGGTCGAACTCGGCTGGTTCATCGGTCGACCGGTGGCGCGGGAAATGCGCGAATGGTGGCGAGGTCGAAGCCATGCACGCCCGGTTCGACTGCTGCTTGCAGGTCTGGCACTGACGGGCGGCCTGATACTGCTGCTGGTCCCCTGGCGCAGCGATGTCGACATTCCGGCCCGGCTCGCTGCCGTGCATGCCAGCGCACTGCATGCACCGATGCCGGCACGCGTTGACAGGCTTTTTGTCGACGACGGCCAGCCGGTCAGGTCGGGCGATCCGTTGCTGCAACTCGAGTCCCCGGACCTGGATGCGCGGCAAGCGATCGTCGACAACCAGATCCGCATTCTCAGGCTGCAGCTGCGCCGCCAGGCGGCAAGGCCGGAGACGGCGGCGGACGCCGGAATTCTGGAGCCTCAACTGGCAGAGGCTCTGGCCGAATCCGACGGGCTCGCAGCCCAGCGCGCGCGACTGCTGGTTCGCGCCCCCCATGACGGCGTGGTGCGGGACCTGCTGGATGGTCTCGCGCCCGGTCGCTGGCTGGAACCGCAGTCACCGCTGTTGCGGGTGGTGGGGCAGCAGCTTCGCCTTCGCGGCTACCTGCCCGAACAGGCACTGTGGCGTGTCGAAGCCGGCGCCCCGGGCCTTTTCATCGCCGACGATCCCCTGCTGCCGGCGCTCGCGGTACGCCTCGAGGAGATCAGCACCACCGGCGTCGCTTACCTGGACATCGAGTCGCTGGCATCGGACCGCGCCGGCCCGATGGCGGTCCGGCGCGACGAACAGGGCCGGGCCAAACCGCTGCAGGCGCAATATGCGGTCAACCTGGTGCTACTGGAAGATATCCCCGTGCCTGCACAGACACGACGGGGACTGGTGGTTGTCCAGGGTCGCGAAGAGTCGATCATCGGTGGACTGGTTCGCCGCCTGGCCGCACTGGGTATCCGCGAAAGCGGATTTTGAGTGGGTGCAGCGGCGCGGACCTGTTGCCCGAAGTGATGCTCAGCAGCCCCGGCAGGTTGGACGCAAGTGGACTCGAGATCAGCCAGTCGAAACGTCTTCAAACGTTCGTTGGTGCGTTTGACAACCACCGGCCATGGGCTAGGCTGACTCAATGCAGTGGATGTCGTTGGCCACTCGACTCCAGCCGTATATACGCAAGGACGCTTATAGGTGACGCCCATCGACTGTAATCTTCGCCCCCAGCAAGACTCCGACTATCCCTTCATCGAACGCCTCTATGCCTCCACCCGCGCTGCGGAAATGGCCTCGTGCGGCTGGCCTGCGGATGCCATTGCAGCGTTTCTCCGTCACCAGTGCCAGCTGCAGTACCTTTACTACCTCGAACACTTTCCCGATGGCGAATTCTGGATTGTCGAGCGGCATGGCACGGCCATCGGGCGCCTGTATCTGTTCTGGGGCGAGACGACTCTGCAGCTGATTGATATCGCCCTGTTGCCCGAGTTCCGCGGCGCAGGTTTAGGCAGCGCACTGCTCGACATGCTGCTGACTCGGGCTGACGGCACGGGGCTCTCGGTGGGGCTTCACGTCGAAGTCGACAACCCGGCGCAGCACCTTTACCGCCGCCTGGGGTTCGACACCGTTGGCAACAATGGCGTGTACCTCAAGATGCACCGGCCCGCAGGCACTGCGACCGCCGATCCGCCAGCAACCATGTTATCAGCAGCCAACTGAACGGGAGCCCTGAACATGCAGCTACTGCCGAATCATGCCTACTTCACCCGGGCCCGGGGCCAGGCTTTCATACTGCGAGCCGGGACCGATAGCGAGCTTATCGAGGCCGAACTGCAGCATGTCGAAGCCGGGGTGCCCCTGAACGAAGGCTACGAGTGTTTCTTTCTGCTGTTTCTGTTACCACCGGGCGTGGTTTTGCAGCAAGCGACTTACCGGCTGACCGGTCCCCATGGTGAGAGCCTGGAGCTGCTGCTGACACCGATCCGGCCCGATGACAGCGGCCGCAACTGTCTCGAGGCCATTGTCCATCGGGAAAAGATCCGGGCCTGAACCGAACCGGTTGCCGTCACGGCATAAGCGCGGGCAGCCAACGGACGCCCGCTCAAAACAAGAGCGACAAGGAGAAATGATCATGAGCGAACCCTTCCTCGGCGAGATTCGCCTAGTCGGCTTCAATTTCGCCCCCCGAGGCTGGGCCTTCTGCCAGGGACAGCTGCTGCCGATCGCACAGAATACCGCACTGTTTTCCCTGCTCGGCACCATCTATGGCGGTGACGGCAAAACCACCTTTGCCTTGCCGGACCTGCGGGGCCGCAGCCCGGTGGGTCAGGGTGATGGCCCCGGCCTCAGTAATATTCGCATCGGCGAGAAGGCCGGCAGCGAAAACGTGACTCTGACCCAGGCGCAGATGCCATCGCACAATCACACGGCCGAGGCCAGCGTCGCCATACCGGCCAACAGCACCAGTACCGATACCAATCCGGCACCCGCCAGCAATACCGTGCTCGGTCCCGCCAGCAACAGTGGTCGCGCCGGCGCGCTCTATACCACTGAAGCGGCTAACACCACTCTCGCTCCGTTCGATAACCCGGTTAATGTTCAGCCCGCGGGCGGCAACCAACCCGTCGGAATTCGCGATCCCTTTCTCGGCATGAATTTCGTCATCGCCCTCGAGGGTATCTATCCTTCCCGTAGTTGATATAAACAGTCACCGGCCCGCGCCGATCGGGCCGGTGACGCAACACGCTGAGCCCCCGCGCCGACAGTTGCATCCGGCGTCCGCGGGCGGCCCGGAGGTCACTTATGCAGTGGTTACGCCGTTCTGGAAAACGTCAGAAGAGAGGTCTCGCTGCAGTGGGGCCAGAGGCTCAACCGCCGCTCGCTCTGGCACTTGAGCCACGCATGATGTTCGACGGCGCGGTTGCCGCGACGACCGCCGAAACCCTTGGCGACACGCAGAACGCCACCGCCCCGGATGACACCAGTACGCCCGACGCGGACGCAACGCCGGCAACCGCGACGGCAACCACCGACAACCGCCAGGAAGTGATTTTCGTCGACAGCCAGGTTCGGGATTACCAGCAGCTTTTGGTCGGTCTGCCGGCGGACACTGAGATCGTTGTTCTGGAGAGTACACGCAATGGCCTGGAGCAAATGGCCGAGTACCTGCAGGGGCGTGAGAATATCGACGCGATTCACCTGCTCTCTCATGGCGAGAGTGGTGCCTTTAAAGCGGGGAACATCTGGCTCGATGCCGACAACTTAACCACCCAGAACGTATCACTGGAAGGCATCGGTAAGGCATTGACTGCTGAGGGCGACATCCTGCTTTACGGCTGCAAGACAAGTGAAGGCGACGCAGGAAATGCGCTAATCACGGAAATGGCCCGTCTGACCCAGGCTGACGTGGCAGCATCGACCAATAACACCGGTGCCCAGCAGTTAGGGGGCGACTGGTCTCTGGAGGCCCATGTCGGAACCATAGAAGCAGCAAGCGTTGGCAGCGTGGGAATGGTGGAATTCGTTTCGCTATTGGCCGCACCGACCAGCGAAAATTTTGACAGTGTTTCGTTGACCGGTGGTTACAACCTTGGAACGTCGGGACAGGCTAGGATATTGAATGGGTGGACCTTTGAGGTTCTCGGAGCTAACGGCTTAATCGATTCACAAGGATTTATCGACTACACGAATCAAACTACAGAATCTAATATGGCGGACGGCTCTGGTGATGTCGTTGCGCGACTGCAAGGCTCCTACCTAGTAGGCACGTCCGGAACCCAAGCGGCTGCCGTGCTCAAGGCGACCGATGGCAGTGAGTTTTCTCTATCTTCGATTCGCGTCGAACACGGGTTTTCAGATGGCCGCGATTATCGTCTCGTCGGCTACCTGAATGGCAGCGCCGTAGCGGGTGCAACACAGGACTTCAACGCTAGCGCATTTGACCTTAACGCCCAAGTTAACACTGGCGGCACGGTGGTTAGCGTAAGCGGCGGCGCTTGGCAGTTCATCGACGAGGTCCGTATTGTTCGCCCAAATGGTGCGTTAGATATCTCTGTGTACATTGATGACATCACGGTGACCACCGCGGTACCCGCCAACGAGCCCCCCATCATCAGCAACCTGAATGGCGACAGTGTCAACTATCTCGAAGGCAGTAGCGCAGTACTGCTGGACAGCGGCAGCGACGCAACCCTGTCCGATCCCGATGACAATTTCAATGGCGGCAGCGTCACCGTCGCCATCACCGGCAATCGCGTCATTAGCGAAGACCAGCTGGCAATTGCCAACAGTGGCTTAATCTCGACGTCCGGGTCGAATGTGATCTATAACGCTGCGGTCATCGGCACCTTTACCGGCGGCAGCGGAATCAACGATCTGGTCGTGACCCTGAATGCCAATGCCAACGCCACAAGCGTGCAGGCCCTGCTGCGCAACCTGAGCTACGTCAACAGCAACAGCGGCGATCCCTCTACCCTGGCCCGAACCGTTGCCATCAGCGTGGCAGACGGCGACGGCGGCATCAGCAACACAGCCAATGTCAGCGTCGCCATCGATGGCGTCAACGATGCCCCGACGCTTACTGCGACCGGCACCGACCCGACCTTTACCGAGGGCGGTTCCGCGGCAGACCTGTTCAGCGGCGTATCGGTCAGCACCGTCGAAGCTGGCCAGACCCTCGCTGGCCTGACGCTGACGGTAAGCAATATCGCCAACGGCAGCGATGAAATTCTCAATATCGATGGCACGGCGATCGTACTGACCCACGGCACCAGCGGCACCACCACGACCAATAGCCTGAATTACAGCGTCTCGGTTACTGGCACCACCGCCACGGTCTCGCTGAGCGGCGGCAACCTGTCGGCGGCGGCCGCCCAGACCCTGGTCGACAGTCTCAGTTATCAGAACAACAGCCAGGATCCGGGCACCGGCAATCGGGTGGTCACCCTGACCAGCATTCAGGACAGCGGCGGCACCGCCAACGGCGGCAGCGATACCGCAAGCCTTGCCGTCGCCTCGACCGTTACGCTGGTCAGTGTCAACGACGAGCCGACCCTGACCGCCACTGCCAGCAACCCGACCTTTACCGAGGGGGGATCCGCGGCCAGCCTGTTCAGCGGCACCAGCATCGATACCGTGGAGGCCGGCCAGAACATCACCGGCCTGAGCTTCACCGTTACCAACGTCATCAACGGCAGCAACGAGCGCATCAATGTTGACGGCACGACCATCGTGCTGACCCACGGCACCAACGGCATTACCGCGACCAATAGCCTCAACTACAGCGTGTCGGTTGTCGGCAGCACCGCCACTGTCTCCCTAACCGGCGGCGTCCTCTCGACCGCCGCGGCCGAGACCCTGGTCGACAATATGAGTTACCAGAACAACAGCAACGCGCCGTCGACCAGCAACCGTGTCGTCACCCTGACCAGCATCCAGGACGGCGGCGGCACCGCCAACGGCGGCGACAACACCGGCTCGCTGGCCGTCGCTTCCACCGTCACCGTAGTGCAGAACAACGATGCCCCGACCCTTACAGCCACCGGCACCGACCCGACCTTTATCGAGGGCTTCGCCGCGGTAGACCTGTTCAGCGGCGTCTCGATCAGCACCGTCGAAGCCGGACAGACCCTTGCAGGACTGACACTGACGGTAAGCAATCTCGCCAACGGCAGCGACGAAATCCTCAATATCGATGGCACCGCCATCGGGCTGACCGATGGCACCAATGGCGTTACTGCGACCAACAGCCTCAGCTACAGCGTCGCGATTAGCGGGACCACCGCGACCGTTTCGCTAAGCGGCGGCACCCTGTCGACGGCGGCGGCCCAGACTTTGGTCGACGGCATGAGTTACCAGAACAACAGCGATGATCCGGGCACCAGCAACCGGGTGGTCACTCTGACCAGCCTCCAGGACAGCGGCGGCACCGCCAACGGCGGCATTGATACCGCCAGTCTGGCCGTCGCCTCGACCGTCACAGTCATCAGCGTCAACGATGCGCCAACGCTCACGGCCACCGGCAGCAACCCGACGTTCACCGAGGGCGCCGCCGCGGCAGACCTCTTCAGCGGCGTGTCGATGAGCACAATCGAAGCCGGCCAGACCCTTACCGATCTGACGCTGACGGTAAGCAATGTCGCCAACGGCAGCGATGAAATCCTCAATATCGACGGCACCGCGATCGTGCTGACCAACGCCAGCCTCGGTACTACGGCCACCCACTCGCTGAACTACAGCGTCAGTGTCTCAGGCACCACCGCCACGGTCTCGCTGGGCGGCGGCACCCTGTCGGCGGCGGCCGCTCAGACCCTGGTCGACAACCTGAGCTACCAGAACAACAGCCAGGATCCGGGCACCGGCAATCGGGTCGTCACCCTGACCAGCCTGCAAGACAGCGGCGGCACCGCCAACGGCGGCATTGATACCGCCAGTCTGGCCGTCGCCTCGACCGTCACAGTCATCAGCGTCAACGATGCGCCAACGCTCACGGCCACCGGCACCGATCCCGACTATATCGAGAACAGCGGCGCCGTCGACCTGTTCAGCGGGGTCGCGGTCGACAGCATCGAGTCCGGACAGAATATCTTCGAAATCAGCCTGACGGTGACCAACCTGGCGGATGGCGGCGACGAAATCCTGCGGGCCGACGGCACGGATATCCTGCTGGTTGATGGCAGTACCGGCTCCACCGCCGGCAACAGTATCTTTTATTTCGTCGGTGTAACCGGCACGACCGCGACAGTCGAGCTGCGCAAGCTTGGCGGGTTCGACAGCGCTACGGCAGAAACGCTGATCGACGGCCTCGGCTACCGCAACGATAGCGACAGTCCCTCTACCACCAGCCGGGTCGTCACCCTGACCGGCATTACCGACGTCGGCGGCACAGCGAACGGCGGCAGCGATTCGACCGCCCTTGCCATCGCCTCGACGGTATCGTTGACCTCGGTCAACGATTCGCCGACGCTGACGGCCACCGGAACCGACCCCAGCTTCACCGAAGGCGGCGCCACGGTCGATCTGTTCAGCAGCGTGTCAATCAGCACCGTCGAAGCCGGGCAGACCCTCACCGGACTGACATTGACAGTGGCCGGAGTTGCCGACGGCAGCGCCGAACTCCTTGATGCCGATGGCACCGCTATCGCGTTGACCCATGGCAACGGCGGCACAACCGCAACCAATGCCCTCGCCTACAGCGTCAGCGTCAGTGGCAATACCGCAACGGTCACCCTGAGCGGCGGCACCCTGAGCACCGCCGCGGCGCAAACCCTGGTCGACGGTCTTGGCTATCGCAACACCAGCGAGGTTCCCACGACCACGGATCGTATCGTTACCCTGACCAGCCTCCAGGACAGCGGCGGCACCGCCAATGGCGGTGACGATACCGCCAGCCTGGCCATCGCCTCGACCGTATCAATAGCCGCGATAAACAATGCCCCGACGCTTACCGCCACCGGCACCAACCCGGGTTACATCGAAGGCGCCGCTGCGGTGGACCTGTTCAACGGTGTCATCATCGACACAATAGAACCGGGTCAGACCATCACCGCGCTGGAGCTGACCCTTTCAAACGTGTTTGACGGCAGCGACGAAGTCCTGAACTTTAACGGTGCTGAAGTCAATTTGGCCGGCGTCACCTCCGGCACCACCATCACCTTCGTCTACGACTTCATTCCGCTCGGAGGCATCAGTGTTGCTCAGGCGCAATCGCTGCTGGACAACATCAGCTACCGCAATACCAGTGAAGACCCGACGGCCGGCGACCGGGTGATGACCATCACCCTCATTACCGACAACGGCGGTACCGACAACGGCGGCAACGATACCGCCAACCCCGCCATCACATCGACCGTGACGGTGACCGCCGTGAACGATGCCCCGGTCAACAACGTGCCGGCAGCCCAAAGCACCGACCAGAACCAGGACCTGGTCTTCAGCGGTGCCAACGGCAACGCCATAACAATCAGCGATCCGGATGCCGGCGGCGGTACCGTTCGCGTGACGCTGACGGCCGATAATGGCCTGCTGAAACTCTCGGGTACGGCCGGATTGAGCTTCATTTCCGGCACCGGGTCCAACGATGCCACGCTGACCATTGAAGGCACCCTTGCCGATATCAATACCGCGTTGAATGGCCTGGCGTTCACCCCGACACCCGGTTACAACGGTGCCGCCTCACTGCAGATCGACAGCGACGACCTCGGCCTTAGCGGCAGCGGCGGCGCCCAGACCGACAGCGATAGCATCGCCATCACGGTCAACGGTACCAACCCGGAAGTCGCCGCTGTTCAGACGTCCACGCCGGACGGCAGCTATAAGGTTGGCGACAACATCACCCTGAGCGTCACCTTCGATCAGGCGGTAACGGTGGACACCACCGGTGGCGCGCCAACACTGCTGCTCGAAACCGGCGCGGTTGACCGCCAGGCCACGTACCTCTCCGGTTCCGGCACCGATACGCTGATCTTCAGCTATACGGTTCAGGCCGGAGACCTCAGTGCCGACCTCGATTATCAGTCCAGCGCCGCTTTGAGCCTGAACGGTGCGACCATTCGCAATACTGGCGGCGATGATGCCATCCTCACCCTGCCGGCCACCGGGAGCGCCGATTCGCTCGCCGGGCAGCACGCTCTGGTGATCGATGGCATAGCGCCGACGGTCACATCGGTTGGCGTCCCGGCCGACGGCACCTATGTGGCCGGGCAGACTCTCGACTTCACCGTCAATTTCAACGAGGCGGTGATTGTGACAACCGCGAGCGGCACCCCGCGCCTCGCTATCGACCTCGATACCGGCGGTACCGTCTACGCCGACTACCTGTCCGGCACCGGCACCAGCGCGCTGTTATTCCGCTACAGCGTGCAGAACGGGCAGCAGGACAGTACCGGCATTGCCATAGGTGCCAGCCTGGAACCGAACGGCGGAACCCTGCGCGATGCTGTGGGCAATGATGCCGCCACAACGCTGATCGGCACAGGCAATACCAGCGGCGTACTGATCGACGCGGTACCGCCGACGGTCGATTCAGTCACAGTGCCCGCAGATGGAGCCTACAGGGCCGGCGATGTACTGAGCTTCACCCTCAATGCCAGCGAGACGGTCCTGGTCGATACCGCCGGCGGTAGCCCCCGGCTGACACTGGATATCGGTGGCGTCACCCGCTACGCGAACTATGTCTCGGGCAGCGGCAGCGACACGCTGCTGTTCCAGTACAGGGTTGTTCCCGGTGACACCGACAGCGACGGAATCGCCGTTGGCGCCTCGCTGGACGCCAATGGCGGCAGCCTGCGCGATGCCGCCGGCAACATCCTAAAGCCGGCATTGAACGGACTCGGCAATACCGACGGGGTCATCCTAGACACCACCGCGCCGGTCGCGGACAGCCTGGTGCGCGCCGAGGCCTCACCGACGGCCGGGGGCAACCTGCGCTTCGACCTGACATTCAGCGAAGTCGTATCCGGCGTCGATGCGGGGGACTTTTCACTGGTCACGACGGGCAACGCCGTCGGCACTCTGGATTCCATTACGACAGCGGACAACCGCAGCTATCAGGTCCTGGTCTCGGGCGTCACCGGAAACGGCACCCTGGGGCTGAGCCTGAATGCAGCGGCAAGCGGCATCCAGGATGCCGCCGGTAACGGCCTGGCCGCGGGTCTCACCGCTGAGCCCTATGCGATCGTTGGCGATAACGGCGATCCGGAATTCCGGGTTGAAACGTTTTCGACCGCTCCCGCCGTACCGACACCCCTGCCCGTACCCGCGCCCCCACCTCAGCCGCCATCGGACCTCGATTCGCCGCTGCTGCCACCGCCGCTGTTCGATAAGCCGACGCTGGGCAGCGGCGTACCCACTCTCGGCGCCCTTTTCGATGCTGGCGGTATTCCGGCACCCAGCGTCATCGCCCAGGTATTCGCCGGCTATCACTCAGGCTTCGGCGACGGCAGCGGTCGTGGCTTTCTCGGTTTTGGCGGTGGCGATGCCGGCGTTTTCGGCGTCAGCGCACTATCGGACGTATTCCAGCAAGAGGATGAGCCGGAATACCGGCCGCTCGATGCGTTTGGCAATGCCGGCGGCGACCAGAGTCCACCGATTCTCGGGATCAGCGGTGCGCCGACACTCGATCAGCAGCTGTCCGAGATGCGGACCTCAGAAGAGCGGATGATCGGTCAGCTCGCACAGGCCCTGGAGCAGTTCCGGCCGGGGGATCCGAAATCCTGACCGGCGAAAGGCCAACCCAAAACAGTTACCGATGGTGCAAGGACACACCATCCGTTGGCCTCAGCAGGCCAGTGCGAGTCTTTGAGATTCAAGGGATTTCGCTCAAATTAACCCGCTATTCGGGATCAGGGCCAGGCAGGCAGGATGCCTGCGGGGTCAGCCAGTGAGCCGTGACAAGGGGACGTCCCAGGCATGAACAACAGTCGGAAACTCTTCAGTATCAGCCTGCTGACACTCGCGGTCAGCGGCTGCGCCGTCACCAGTGAACCGATCGATCTGAGCGTCAGTGAGGAACGCGCCAAAAGCGACCTGCTGAAAATGTTCAAGGATCAGCAGCCGCTCAGCGCTCCGCTGACACTGCACGAGGCGATGGCCCGGGCCATCAAGTACAACCTGGAGGGGCGTCTCAAGATCATGGAAGAGGCGCTGGCACGCCGCCAGCTGGACCTTGCCAGCTTCGACATGCTGCCGCGTATGGCACTCGAGGCCGGCTATGTCGGGCGGGACAACGTCAGCGCATCCAGCAGCGAGAGCGTCAAGACCGGGACCGAGTCGCTGGAACCCTCCACGTCCCAGGACCGCGATCGTGATGTGGCGGACCTGACCATGGTCTGGAACGTGCTGGATTTCGGCGTCAGCTATGTCAGCGCCAAACAGCAGGCCGATCAGCGACTGATCGTTCAGGAGCGGCGCCGCAAGGTGGTCCATACCATCGTGCAGGACGTACGCTCCGCCTACTGGCGCGCACTGGCCGCCGACCGTCTGCTGCAACAGATCGACAACCTGATGGCTCGCGTCGACAAGGCCCGCGCCGACAGTCAGCAGTTGAGCAGCCGGCGAATCGGCGATCCGGTCGAAGCGCTCGGCTATCAACGCGCGCTGATCGAAGCCACGCGCCAGCTCGAAGCCCAGCGGCGCGCCCTGTCGCTGGCCAAAACCGAACTGGCGACACTGATCAACCTGCCCATCGGCACAGACTTCAGCCTCGCCGCCACCGAGGGGTACGAAATTCCGCAACTGGGTATCAAACTGGAGCGCCTGGAAGAAGTGGCGCTGACCAACCGGCCGGAACTCCGGGAGCAGGACTACCAGGCCCGAATCAGCGCCGCGGAAACCCGCAAGGCCATGCTGCGGCTGCTGCCGGGGCTGGAGTTCTCGGCCGGCGGTCATTATGACAGCAACTCGTTCCTGGTGAACCAGAGCTGGGCCGACTACGGCGTCAAGGTCACCTGGAACCTGTTCAACGTTATTTCTGGCCCCGCCGCCATCGATGTCGCCAAGGCCGGTGAAGCCGTCGCGGAAGCGCGCCGACAGGCGATGTCGATGGCCATACTGGCACAGGTACACGTCGCCAACGCCAACTTCAACGAAGCGGCACGGCAGTTCGAAACCAGTCAGCAATTGTCGCGGATCGACCAGCAGATCGCCGAACAGATGCGCAACCGCCACCGCGCCCAGGCAATCGGCGAACTCGAACTGATCCAGGCAGAATTGAACGCCCTGCAGGCCGATCTGCGACGAGACCTCGCCTACGCGGAGCTGCGCAACAGCTACGGTCAGCTGTTCGCCAGCACCGGCCTCGACCCGTTACCGGAAACCCTGCCGTCGACCGGCCTGGATGACATTGCCCAGGCACTGGCCGACAGCGAAACGCGCTGGCAGCGGGGCGATGTTGCCACCGGCTCCTGAATACCGGGCGCGGCATCGCAGCAGTTCGCCCGAGCGGGGACGGTAATGCTTGGCTCAGCTCGGGCAACTGACTAACGTTTCAGGCAGTAACAGGACGCTACCACCAGGCCCAGAACTCCACCCGGATATAGCGCACCAGCCGCCGGGTCATCAGGTCGATAAGACGGCGTTCGCCACAGAGGTGATAGATGACATAGCCGAGAAACAGGATGGAAAAAGCGCCGGCCAGAAGTCCGTACAGCAGATAGATCCGTCGCTCCCGCGCCGGTACCTCCTGATTACCCTGCACCGGCAGGCCGAGTATCCGTTTCATTAACGAACCGAGATAACCGAAGGCACGACCGCGAAGATTCGGAACATCCAGGTAATCGCTCAGCAGGTAATAGCCGTCCAGTTTGATCAGGGGGTTGAGATTGAACAGCGTCTTGATGCCTGAGCTGGCCATTACCACCAGCGCAAGATGACTGATCAGGGTCCCGGGTTCGGTAAGACGCCAGATAACGGTGGCCAATGCCCAGAGCGTAACCTCCAGATGCGCCCCGGCGAAGGTTACCCAAAGACGGCTGGATTTTTTCGGAAACAACCAGGCATCGCTGACATTGCAGTAAAACGCAGGCTGCAGGTAAATCAGCATAAACCCCAGCTCATGCACTTCACCGCCAAAATGTTTGCAGGTCAGACCATGGGCGAATTCGTGTGCCGTGGTAATCAGAATCAAGGTCACATAAGCCAGGTGGCGACGGCCAGCGAGCTATCACCTCCGCACTCACTCGACACTTCGCAACAGTGCCGCAGGATTCAGACGCAAGCGCCGCAGCAGGTAGCGTGCGCCGAGGCCGAGGCACAAGGTGCTGACAATGAATGCGGAGAGCGCACCGGTCCAGAGCAGGTCGGTGGCCGGAAGCTTTATACGGTACTCCAGCAGCGGTAGCGCCAGCGCCGCCCCCAGCAGCAACGCCAGCGCCGAGCCAATAAGGCCAAGCAGCAGGAATTCCAGCAGCAGGCTGCGACGGATCACCGCGAGCCGTACGCCGAGGGTATGGATCAGTGTCGCGATGTAGGCCTGGCGTGCCTGTGCCGTGGCCACCAGACTGACCATCACCAGCAGGCTGGCGCCGAGGCTGATACCGGCGACCAGCGACAGCCCCGCCGCGGCCTTGCCCAGTAACGCCCGGGCTTCGGTCAGAATCGCCTCGGTTCTGACGGTCACGACGTTGGGCGCGATCGCAGCGATGCGGTTCTGTGTGGCGACGGCGTCCTCGGGGTCCAGGTACGCTGCGCCGACATAGCGGCTGATATAGGGATCCAGCGCGCCGTCCGCCAGGATCGCCTCGAACCAGAATCGGGTCTGCATGCCCTTCTGCCGGTAGATGCCGGTCAGCTCGGCCTCCAGCGGCTGTCCAACGAGATTGAACGTCAGGCGGTCGCCCACCTCGAGCGCCAGTTGATCGGCTTCCCGGTCCTCCATCACCACGGCCGGCAGTCCGCTGTCGCCCCGCGAGCGCCATTCGCCCCGCTCCAGCACCACCGCATCGATATTGTTGGCCCGATAGCTGAACTTGTGCTCGTCCCGCGCTTCGAGCGCCCTCTCGCGGTCGCCGCTGTCCTCGAGTCGCTCGCCGTTGACCGCGACAAGACGCCCCAGAACCAGCGGCGCCAGATCGAGTCGCTGCAGGCTACCGGCCTGATCGATCGCCGCGACGACGGCTTCGCGCTGATCGGCAGCGATGTCATAGAACACCATCGCCGGCGCCTCTTGCGGCAGGGTGTCGTTCAACGCACGCATCAACGCAACCACCACCAGGGTACAGGCGACCAGCAACGTCAGCGCCGAGCCCAGCGACAGCAGCATGGCACGCAGCGGCGACCCGGGGCGATGCAGGCTGGCCAGTGCCAGACGCAACGCCAGTCGTCCCACGAGCAGCGGATGGTCGTCCAGACGCACGGCCAGCTTTCGCAACAGCAGGACCAGACTGTCGAACAGAGCCAGCAGCAGCACCGCCGCCACGAATCCCACCCCGAACAGGGGATCCGGCAGTGTCAGCAACACCAGCGCCAGCACCAGCGTCGCCCCGACTCCGGCGGCCACCCAGTAGCCCGGGGGCGTGGCGGTGACCGCACCGGCAATACCGCGGAACAGCGCTGCGGGCTGCACCGACAGCGCTCGCCCGATGGCCGGAAGCGCGAAGGTGAAGGCCGTCAGCAGACCGAACAGGCCGGCCGTGGCCAGCGGCGCCGTCAAGTCGCCAAAGCTGGCTTCCACCGGCAACCGCGCAGCTGCGACGGCGGTACCTGTCAGCGCCAAAGCACCGCCGACAAGCATACCGGCCAGGCTGGCGCCGCCGCTGAGCAGGCCGACCTGCAGCAAATACAGCGTTGCCAGCCGGCGATTGCGCAGCCCAAGCGCGCGCAGCGTGGCGATAGTCCCCAGCTTGCCCTGAAGATAGGCCTGGATGCTGTTGAACACGCCAAGGCCGCCGATAAAGAGCGCGCTGAACCCGATCAGCAGCAGTCCGGAAGCGATCTGACCCAGCACTTCCGCCAGCCGTTCACTGCGGTCGCTGAAGGTATGGATTTCCCAGTCGCTGTCGGGAAAGGCGTCGACGAAGGCGTCGCGCCATGCCGCAGGCGACACATCGGTGCGAATGCGATACTCGTACTCGAGCCGGCTTCCGGGCCCGATCAAACCGGACGCGTTCAGCGCCTGTGCCGCCAGCAGCACCGGCGGACCACGCCAGTCGGCGCTGAGCCTGCGGTCCGGCTGGCGACGAATCAGCGCGCGTACCTCCAGCGTCAAGGCGCCGACTTCGACGCTGTCACCAACCCTCAGCCCCAGCCGCTGCGCCAGCACCGGATCCAGCGCCACACCCCAGCGACCCTCCCGCAGCCCGGTGGCCGTCATCAGATCCTGCGCCGGTTCCAGCAGCAATTCGCCATACAGCGGGTACTGGCGGTCGACGCTCTGCAGTTCCACCAGTTGATAGTCCCCGCCCGAGGTCCCGAGCATGGTACGAACTTCGATCAGCAGCGACAGGCTGCCTCGCGCGCGCATCCAGTCGAGCACCTCGGGCGCCAGCGCTTCACGGCTCTCGACCTCGAGATCGCCGCCGAACAGCGCCCGGCTGTCCGCCAGCAGGCTGGTCCCGACCTGCCGGTAAAGTCCTCCGGTCGCGGCAATCAGGGTAACGCCGAGCATCAGGCAGACGCAGAAAACCCAGAGCGAGCGCCCGCTTTCGCGCAGATCGCGCCAGGCCAGTTCAACGAGAAAGCGCATCGCCCCCTCCCACTTCTCCGTCACTCAGCTGTCCGTCGTGCAGACGCAGTACCCGGTCGCAGCGCCGGGCAATGCTGTTGTCATGGGTGACCAGCACCAGCGTGGTGCCGATTCGGGACTGGAGATCGAACAGCAACCGGCTGATGCGCTCGCCGGTATGCGCATCGAGGTTGCCGGTGGGTTCGTCCGCGAGCAGCAGAGAGGGTTCGTGCACCAGTGCCCGGGCGATCGCGACCCGCTGTTGCTCCCCGCCGGAGAGCTGCGACGGGTAATGGCGGCCCCGCGTCTCGAGCCCCACCTCTGCCAGCATCGCACGGGCGCGGAGGCGCGCCTCGGAACGACCGGCGATCTCGAGCGGCAAGGCGACATTGTCCAGCGCGGTCAGGCTGGGCACCAGGTGAAAGGACTGGAACACGATGCCGATATGGTCCCGGCGCAGATCGGCAAGGCCATCGGCGTCGAGGTCGCCCAGTGCGACACCGTTGATACGGATGTCACCCCGGCGGCAGGCTTCGAGCCCTGCAAGCAGCAGCAACAACGTGGTCTTGCCGGAGCCCGAAGGTCCGACTATTGCCACCCGTTCGCCGGCCTCGACCGAAAGGTTCAGATCATCGAGTACGTTGACGCTTTCATCGCCGATACGATAATCCATCGATAGCCTGGAGAGTTCGATCATTCCCTATCAGTTTCCTTCTCGGCTTGTTCGCGCTTGAATCCAAAACCACCGGATTGCCGTAGACCTTCCGGGCGTGGCGAAGTGGCACAAACCGCAATAACCCATATTCTTACGATAGCGGGTCTCGATTGGAGCCCCAAGCCAGGCAGCCCAGATTACAACGCCGGGAGCCCCCGGAAGGACGCGGCAGGACTGTATGACCGATGATAACGAACACCATGGACTGATCCATGAAGAGCTGCCCGAAGAGCATTCGGACCCGCTGATCCGGTTCCTTCACCGTATCATCCGTGTCGCCATCAAGGTTCTCGCCGTACTGATGGTGCTTGTCATTATCTGGGGGATTGGAGATGTGTTCTACGTACTCTACGTTCGGCTGAGTACGCCCCCCGTATTCCTGCTGAATATCAACGATATATTTCAGACTTTCGGCGCTTTCATGGCAGTGTTGATCGCTGTCGAGATATTTATCAACATCCGGCTCTACCTTGGGACCGATGTACTGCCGATACGCCTGGTGACCGCAACCGCGCTGATGGCGATTGCACGAAAGGTCATCGTGCTGGACCTGGACAAGACCAGCGCCGATTACATTCTGGCGATCGCGGCGGTCACCCTGGCGCTGGGCGTCACCCACTGGCTGATTTCGAAGAAAACCTAGCCAGAGACAGACCTCGATGAACGATCTGATTTCCCAGTTCGTCCTGTTGTGGGCCGTGATCGACCCCATTGGCACACTGCCGGTCTACCTCGCCGTGACCGTCAGCATCCGGGGTCCTGCGCTGCGCCACAAGGTCGCGATCCAGGCCACCCTGGTGGCATCGGGCGTACTGCTGTTCTTTGTGATCGCGGGGGAATTTCTGCTTGGAGCGATGGGGATACCGCTTTCGGCTTTTCAGGTGGCCGGCGGCGCGGTACTTTTCCTGTTCGCGCTCACTATGATCTTTGGTGAAAGCAAGCCGGAAGGTGAACTGCATCTGATCCGGAAAGGTGTAAACGGCGCCGTTTTCCCCCTGGCGATGCCGTCCATCGCCTCTCCCGGCGCGATGATGGCGGCGATCCTGCTGACCGACAAGAACCGCTTTTCGCTGATGGACCAGGCTGTCACCAGTCTGGTGATGCTGACGATCCTGGCGATAACCCTGGGCCTGATGCTGCTGGCCACTCCCATTCAGAAACTGATCGGTGAAAGCGGCGCCAACATCATCAGCCGGGTCATGGGATTGATACTTTCAGCTGTCGCCATCAACGCGGTACTGAACGGCATCGCAGATTATTTCGCTATCCACGTGCCTCCTTAAGCGCGGCGTCCCGCTCCGCCGGAAGCCGACCCTGACCGGAGGCCCCCGGGCGACTCGATTAGCGTGCTGTCTTGCGGGCTTCCAGCAGCGGCTCGTAGCGTTTGTCGGTCAACGTTTCCAGAAAAGCGACCAGCGCCTCGATACGGCGCTCGTCCAGCGCCGGACCGTGCTCCAGGTCGGTCAGCGAAACGTTCTCCGCTACTTCGGGTTCTCTCCAATGCCGTCCGGTCTCGGGGTTGATCTGGCTCTTTTCGCTGCGACTGTTGTAATGGTTGTAGAAACGGATCACGGTTTCAAGATCGTTAAAGACGCCGTTGTGCATATAGGGGCCGGTAACGGCGACGTTGCGCAGGCTCGGCACCTTGTAACGGCCACGCGCTTCCCAGTCGACCAGATTCGGATTGTTCAGCAGCCCCGGGTCGACATAATCCTGTTCCATCCCGTTCGCAGCCCGCACCTTCTCGTTTACCGGCACGCCGATATTGTGATAGCGGTAGTTGGTGAAGGTTTCGCGCGCCGCCATCGGTGAAGTCTCGAGCTGATGGCAGCGGTTGCAGTTGGTGAACTGCTGCGAGAAGAACAGCGTCCGGCCCAACTCCTCCTGCTCGGTGAACTGGTACTCACCACGCAGGTAGCGGTCGTATTTGGCGTCGAACGGCGAGACCGTATCGGTGCGCTCGAAGGCGGCGATGCTTTCGGCCATGGCGCGATAGGTACGGCCGGCGTCATCGAGCGTCTCGGGACCGAAAAGCTCGCCGATGCGAACGACATAGTCGGGATTTTCCAACAGACGCTGGCGTACCGCCTCCATATCCGGCATACCCATCTCGCCCGGGTTCAGCGGCGGTCCCATCGCCTGATCTGCCAGCGTCGCGGCGCGGCCGTCCCAGAACAACCCGCCAACAATCTGCCCCTCGTTGTCACGGTGGAAATCCGGAGTGAAGGCGGCGTAGGTCACGCTCGGCGCATTGCGATCGCCCAGCGAACGGCCATCGTCGCCGAGCGAGACTGCTCCCCCGAGCCGATTGGTACCCGGGTCGACGAATCCCTGTGCCGGGTCGTGGCAACTGGCGCAGGACAGGTTCCCGTTGGCCGAAAGGCGGGTATCGAAAAACAGCGCACGTCCCAGATCCTCCAGTGCCCGGTCCCCGGAAGATGTGCCGGCCTGGGCGAGAGTAGAGGTCCCCAGAACCAGGCACAGGGGGAGCAAACGACCGAATATCACCAGTAATTCCTATTCGTGATTGACACAATTTAATGACCGCATTTCGTGAGTGATAATTATTTTTATTTCGTCTTATGTCAACTGTTGCATCCGTCTGCGGGGTCAGACAAAAAATATCGACAGAACCGCCAATCTTAAATGCGGATGATAATGCTTTGCATTCGCTATTAGTCTTTCGTATTATTTCCGAAGCAAATACAATAACGCTTTGGCGCACACAGCATGCTCAATCAGTCTCTAACCAATCCTTCCGGCTTTCTGCAATTTTTTTTTGACTCTCTGAGTGCCCTGGTGGTGCGCCGCTGGCGAGGCGGAGTGAAACTTCGCGACCACAAGCAGTTGTCGAGCGGCAAAGCGATTCGCCGCTGCCCGACGCCTGCCATACCGCTGGCCATACCACTGGAGCAGGGCCGCAGCCGGGCCCTCCCCTGCGTAAAGCCGGGTGAGCGGGTGCTCAAGGGACAGGTGATCGGCATTGGCGACGGGCGCAATCTATGGGTTCATGCCAGCACCTCCGGAATCGTCCAGTCGATCGGGCCGGCGGCCGTGGCGGACCGAAACACACCGGCAGAGTCGGTGTTCATCGCCGCGGACGGCAAGGACGAATGGATCGAGCGACAGAGCCTCGCTGCCCCCCGAACAGTGACCGAACTCGCCCGCTATGCGATGCGCATGGGACTGGCCGGGCTTGGCGGCGCCGGTTTTCCCACCGGCCTGAAGCTGGCTGGCGCCGAGCGCACCGACTTCCTGCTGATCAACGGTGCCGAGTGTGAGCCTTTTCTCACCTGCGACGACGCGCTGATGCGTGAACGCGCCGACACCATTATTCAAGCTGCCGACTTTCTCGCTGCACTGCTCGGCGCAGGCCGCACACTGATCGGCGTGGAAGGCAACAAGCCGGAGGCCATCGCGGCATTGAAGAGCGCCATTGCCCGGGCCGGAAGCGACGTCAGGGTCAAGCGGATTCCAGAGCGCTACCCGGCCGGCGGCCAGCCAATGCTGGTCCGCGCACTGTGCGGCCGCCGTCTGCGCCCCGGTCAGTTGCCAGGTAATGTCGGCGTCCAGGTACTCAATGTCGCCTCGCTGCATGCCCTGGGTCGGGCGGTCTTTGCCGGAGAGCCCCTGATCAGCCGCATCGTCACGCTGACCGGCAGTTGCTCCCACCCTGGTAATGTCGAGGTACCGATCGGCCTGCCCGTCACTCAACTGGCCGGGATTGCCGGCGCCGTTTCACAGGATATCCATGTTGGCGGTCCGATGATGGGACGTGCCCTCGACGCCCCCGAAGCCGTGGTCAGCAAAACCACCAGTTGCCTGATCTACGGCGCCGCCACCTGGCTGCCCCGGCCGGAACCCGCGGGAGACTGCATTCGCTGCAACCGCTGTGTCGACGTCTGCCCGATGGCGTTACAGCCGATGTCGCTTTATACCGCCGCCCGGGAAAAGCAGATGAAAACGCTTAAAATGATGAATCTCGACGCCTGCATCGAGTGCGGCGCCTGCAGCCTGTCCTGCCCGGCCCGGCTGCCGCTGCGCGACAGCTTCCGTGAGAGCAAGCGGGAACTGCGCCAATGAGCCTGGTCAATGGCCTCAGGCCCGGCAGCGTCCGTGGCGTCATGGCCGCGATCAGCCTGGCGCTGATTCCCGGTACCCTGCTCCATGCGCTTCAGTTCGGCGCCATCGTCTGGCTGCAAACCGGTTGGTGCCTGCTGCTGGCACTGGTGATCGAAGCCCTCTGCCTGCGATTGCGTGGACGCCCAATCACTGCAGGTCTTGGCGATCTGAGCTGGCTCGTCTGCGGCCTGTTGCTGGCGCGGGCGCTTCCGCTGCTGGTGCCGGTGTGGATGATGGCGTTGGCGGTGCTGACGGCGCTGGGTCTTGCCAAACACGCCGGCGGCGGCCTGGGACGCAACCGGCTCAATCCGGCAATGGCAGGCCTGGCAGTGGTCGCGATCTGCTTTTACCAGTTTCTGTATCCCGCGCCGGACCCGTTGGCGCCCTGGACCGCAGCCCTGACGCTGGAAGAGCTACTGTTGCTGGAATGGCAACTGGCGCCACGGCTGGAAGCCGATGCTCTGAGCGGAGCCACGCCGCTGAAAACCGGACTGCTGGACAGTGCCGCGCCTTACCTGTCCTGGTGCGGCTATCTCGCCGGCGGGCTGCTGCTGGCGCTGATCGGCGTAATTCGCATCGAGATCCCTCTGGCGATGATGGCCAGCTCCGTGAGCCTGTGCATGCTGTCCGGGCACACGCTGACGGAAAGCCTGCACAGTCTCAGCCTTGGCGGCTACATGCTGACGGCTTTTTTCATCGCCACCGACCCGGTCACCAGTCCCGACAATCGCAGTGCGCGGATCCTCTTCGGCATTACCGTGGGTGTCGTGACTGAGCTGATCCGGGAATTCGGCCTCTACGCCGACGGTTTGTGCTTCGCGGTGCTGACCGCCAACCTGCTGGTGCCGAACCTCAATCGAGTCGGCGCGCGGCTGCACCGCCCCTGGTATCAGGCGGCGTGACCGCCATGGACGGCGGAAGGCCGCCCCGCGGAAGGCCGCCCCGCGGAAGGCCGGACGCGGTCCGCCTGAAATTGCAGGAGAAAATTTCACGGGAGGTACGAGGCGGAGGCTGGGTGAAGCGATGCATCCCAAGCATTATCAATGTTTAGCATGCAATATGGGCATCGCGTAACCCGCAATATCGATCGCAATACAGATCGATTGGCCTCGCTCCGCACAGGTGTTGGGTTACGCCCCTTCGGGGTTTCACCCAACCTAAGGGCTACAAAGGAAGAATGCAGGATACCGCCAACCCCGACCAATTGGCGGCCAAAACCATCAGCCCTCAGGCCACATGCGGCGAATTCGGTCGTCGATTGCCTGTCCCCAGAAACTGCCGGTCGGTGCCCGCCAGGCACGGGCGTGGAGCCAGGCCAGGCTTTCGCGATCCGTCAGCAGCAGATTTTTCTCCGCCCGGCTGAGGCTGTTCGGTCCCTGTTCCAGACAACGCGCCCGCAGCTCGCGCAGACGCTGGTGCTTGGCGCCACCGCCGTGGCTGCGCGCGGTGGCCTGGTGCACGCGATTCATCAACGGGTCGAGTACCGCCCGCACCACCGCCGATTCGCCTGCGCCCGGCTGAGGCAGGATGCTGTGTCCGGCGAGGTCCTCGAGCAACGGCGAGCCGTGCTTTTCCTCCGGCACCAGCAGGATCCCCGCCCGGCGCAGTGCCTGCCCCAGGCCGACGCGACTGAGGATCACCGAGGTCGGCGCCGCCAGCAACAGCGGCAGCGCCACCGGCAACGACCAGATGAAGAACATCGGATCGAGCCAGAACGCGAAACCAGACCAGGCCGCCGCCACCAGCGAACCCGGCGCCTGGTTCAACAGTGCGTCGCCCCAGGTCGTCTCGTCGCTGCGGTTCTGTCCTGCCCAGCGCAGGGTGACGTTGAACAGCGCTTCGAGCACGTAGCGGGTATGGGCCAGCATGCGGATCGGCGCCAGCAGGGCCGACACCAGGATCTCGCCCAGCGTGCTGAGCAGTAGCCGGAAAAAGCCGCCGTAGGCCCGGCGACGGCCGGTCAGCAGCACATCGATCAACGCCAGCAGTTTTGGGAAGAACAGCAGGAACACCACGCTGCTGGCCAGGCCGATGGCCCATTCGGGATGCCATTCCGGCCACAGTGGGAACAGGCTGTGCTGGTCCGGGAAGTAGTTCGGCGGCCAGAGCACCAGTTTCGTGGTTTCGATGGTGGTCAGCACCAGAAACGCGAACCACAACGGCGAGGCGACGTAGGACAGGATACCGTTGAGGAACGCCATCCGGTGCGCCATTCTCAGGCGCCGCTCGAACAGCATCAGCCACAGGTGCTGCAGGTTGCCCTTGGACCAGCGCTTGTCGCGGGTCAGTTCATCCACCAGGCTTGGCGGCGACTCCTCGTAGCTGCCGCCGAGGTCCGGCTCCAGCCAAACCTCGTATCCGGCACGCCCCATGAAAGCCGCCTCGACGAAATCGTGACTGGCGATAGGGCCGCTGAACAACCCCGGCCCGCGCAGGTGCGGCAGACCGCAGTGGCGCATGAAAGGTTCGGTTCGAATCAGGGCGTTATGGCCCCAGAACGCCGCCTCGCCCAGCTGCATTGCGGCCAGACCGGTGCTGAATAGCGGGCCGTAGACCTGGTTGGCGAACTGCTGGACACGGGCGAACAGCGACTGCCCGTTGATGATGGTGGGGCAGCTCTGCAGGATGCCGATACGCGGCTCGCGCTGCATCATGCGCACCATCTTCACCAGCGTCTCGCCTTCCATCAGGCTGTCGGCGTCCATCACCGCCATGTATTCGTAGGCACGCCCCCAGCGCCGCAGGAAATCCGCGACGTTGCCACTCTTGTAGTTCATGTTGAGCGTGCGACGCCGGTAGAACAGCCGCCCGCCGGCGCCCAGTTCATCGCACATCCGTTGCCAGGCCGCCTGCTCCGACAGCCAGACATCGGGATCGCGGCTGTCCGAGAGAATGTAGAAATCGAAGTGCTGAAGTTGCCCGCTACGCTCGAGCGAACGATAGATGGCCCGCAGTCCGCCAAGGGTGCGGTTGACCGGTTCGTTGTAGATCGGCATCACCACCGCAGTGCGCGCCAGCGGCGTGTCGGCGAGCTGCGCATCGGGATAGCGCCGGACCAGCGACTTGGGGTCGCCGCCGACACGGCGTAGCCAGAAGCCATAGAGGCCGATCCAGAAACCGACGCTGATCCAGGTAAAAAGCACCGTGAACAGCGCGATCAGCGATTGCTCCAGCAGGTTGCCGCCGTGGTAAGGCAGCACCGATGCCATATAGTAAGCGCCCACCAGCGCCTGGGTGATGACGATCAGGGTCAGCAGAGTACGACGCAGCCAGGCGCGCAGTCGCCAGCGGGCCGGACGCAGCATGGCCGAGTCGACGGGCCGGGGCTGGTCGATCATTTGCCGTCTCCGTAACCGATGCTGCCTCGCTCGAGCCGCGGCGAAACCGGCGGCAACTGCAACGCAGGCAGTTCGAACCTGCGCGGAAGCTCGTCCATGACCCAGACCATCAGATCCGCCTCGCCCCGCTGCAACCCCTCTTCCACCAGCTGCAAGGCCACCAGGGTGTGACCGTCGTTCAGCGCCACACCGTTGACTGCGAGGTATTCCAGCACCCGGGACAGGGCGTGCTCACCGAGCGTTCGGGCCATGGATTACTCCGCGATCCGGATGTCGTTGTTCGCTGGCAGGCGGTAGGTCCAGGTTTCCGTCAGCGTTTCATCGCCAAGGCTCAGGAAGGCCCGCAGGGACAGCGACTTGCGCGTGGCCGGCCTGACCAGCATCGACAGGCGCCAGCCCTTCAGCGCTTCGTTGTACTCGACGAAGTGTTCCAGCACCTCGCCGCCCTCCATCGCCGTGACGTTGCTCAGCACCGGTGCCCGCGGACGTTGCTTGTCGAGTACGCCGCCGTTGAAATCGACGAGAATACGGTAGGCGCCCTTCTCGGCTCCTCCACCGATGATGCTGCCGTCACCGACGTAGGTATTGACCACATGCCCCATCGGGTTGCCGCCCAGCCCTTCAGCGCCGAACTGCACCTCGTAGGCGTATTCCAGTTTCTGGCCCGCGACGACCTTCTCCTGCGGACGCCAGAAGGCAACGATGTTGTCGTTGGTCTCGTTCTCTGTCGGCAACTGCACCAGCACCACCTGTCCCGGTCCCCAGTCGCCCTCGGTCTTGACCCAGGCGCTCGGACGCAGCTCGTAGCGAGCCTGGAGGTCGTGGTAATCATCGAAATTACGGTCGCGCTGCAGCAGGCCGAACCCCCTGACGTTATCGGTCATCAGGTAGTCCATCTGCAGCTCGCGGGGGTTCAGCAACGGCCGCCAGAGCCACTCGCCGCTGCCACCGTTGTGTATCTGCAGACCGTCAGAGTCGTGCACCTGGGCGCGCCATTCACCGCGCGGCCGGCCGGTATTTTCACCGTAGTAGAACATGCTGGTCAGCGGCGCGACGCCGAGCAGCTCGACGCTGCTGCGCGGGAACAGGCGCGCCCTCACCTGCAGACGGGTCACTTCGCCGGGGTAGACTGCGAACTCATAGGCTCCGGTCACGCTCTCACCCTCGAGCAGACCGTAAAAGGTCATGGCGTGGGCGTCGGGGGACGGCCGCTCGAGCCAGAACTCGGTGAAGGACGGGAACTCCTCACCACCGGAAAGGCCGGTATCGATCGCCAGGCCACGGGCCGAAATGCCGAAGCTGTTGTCGCGCCCAACACCACGGAAATAGCTGGCGCCGGCGAAAACCATGAACTGGTTTTGCTCCTGCTTGCCTTTCAGCGGATAGGTCAGCTTGAAGCCGGCAAAGCCGAGGTTGGCCGGTACCCGCTTGGCGACCTCGGGATCGGCGAACGTAAAGTCGCTCTTGCGAAACGGAATGTCGTGGGTGCCCTCGGAGTCGATGACGTTGAGCTTGACCGCGTGACGGTAGAAGAGTCCCGGCGGCACCATCATGACCTGGAAACGGGAGCCATTTTCACGCCACAGGCTTTTTTCCGGATCGAAGCGAATGTTCTGATACGCATCGTAGCTCATCGTCTGCATGAACTTCGGAATCTCCGCCGGCGCCTCGTAGGGCGCAGAAGCCAGCTTCTGGGCTTTCTCGGCGACATCTTCGAATCCGAAAGCGGCCATCGCGACCGATGGTATCAGGGCTCCCAGCAAGGCCAGGGCGGGCAGGATCCTCTGCACTCTTACACTCCAGTCAAGAATTGTATGTTCGAACGGGCAATACCGTCAGATGCGTGCGGACTAATTACACCAAAAGCCGCCTGCACGCTAGCACTGACGAGCTGAATAACGGCTTAGTGGCAAAAATTGGTCAGCCTATTAAGCACATAGCAGAAATTTCGTCTTTTGCCCTGTTCCGCGGCAACCAGTCTACACTTCTTGTCGATGCCGGGATCCCCCGACAATAAGACGAGACCATCCCCATGCATTATCGTTATCAACGCGCTTACAGCGGTCCGGTTGAGGCCGTTATCTTCGACTGGACCGGCACCCTGGTCGACTACGGCGCCCGGGCGCCGGTAAACGCCTGCATCCGACTGTTTCAGCAACAGGGTATCGAACTCGCCGACGACGAAATCCGAGCCGCCGCGCCGCTTATGTTCGGCAACAGCCTGGCGCCGCGCCACCACGCCCCCTACTGCGACGACATCAGTCTCGCGGCGATATTGAATTCTCCCCGGGTTCGCGAGAACTGGCAACGACAAACAGGTTCGCCCGCGACCGAGGATGACCTGGTGCGTCTGTATCAGGCACTGGCGCCACTGTTGATCGACGCCATGGCCGAGCGCACCCAGCTCATCCCCGGTGCGCTGCCGACATTGCATTACCTAGAATCCCGCGGCATTGGCGTCGGCTGCAACTGCAATTACGGCCGCGACATGGCGGCCGACCTGTTCGGCCGCGCCGCCGAGCAGGGGTGCACCCCGGATAGCATCGTCTGTGTTAGCGACGTTCACGCGGGGAGTCCCTGGCCGCAAATGACGCTGAAGAACCTGCTGCAGCTGGACGTCAAGCACCTCGCCGCCTGCATTCGGGTGGACGACAGCGTCGTCGGTATCGAGGAGGGTCTGAACGCCGGCGTCTGGACCGTAGCGGTCGCACTCACCGGTTCTGCCGTCGGGCTGGACATGCCCGCCTGGAGCGCGTTGAAGAATGACCGCCGCGCCGGCCTGCGCGAGCAGGCCTACAGCCAGCTGAACCGCAGCGGGGCCCACTATGTCATCGACAGCGTCGCCGACCTGCCTCAGGTGATCGAGGATATTGAGGCACGGCTGGAGGATGGCGAGCGGCCTTAGGCCGCTTCGTGTGGGTGGGGGCAGCGCCTCGTTGCGAATGATAACCGTCGTGCCGGATTTGTTCGCTGCGAGGGAAGTGCCCTTTGGGTGCGCTGCTTGTATGGTTTCTTTGACTGGTTCAGAAATGAACTTGTCAGGGTGGAGGGGCTGGCGCGGCTTCCGGCACTCGTGCACGGACTGTGGGAGACTCGGCCCCACCCTCACCATCAACGCCGATACGGAATCCATCGGCTGA
>JABXIM010000157.1 GCA_013373085.1 Oceanospirillaceae bacterium
AGCCTGTATCGCGGTTGCTACAGCGACTACAGCCAGCATTGCTGGCACTTATGTACAACAGTTTGGTTACGATGCGCCGGACGGTAACCGAATTACAGGGTTCGTCTATCAATCAGACGAAACCAGGAAAGACGCACCGCTTGCCGTGCTGATGCATGGTTTGATGGGGTCTAGCCTGTATTGGTTGGCAGAAGACAACCTGATGTACGGCGACGATGTGACCTCGGAGTTGATCAAGCGCGGTTTTCGTGTCGTGGCACTCGATGCACGTGCGCATGGTGCGCGCATCGTTGACGAAAAACCGATCGCTTATGTCAAGGCCGCCCGACGTGGCGACAGCGAAGCCTATGAAGCGATGATCAAAGACACGGTGAAAGATTATCGGTTCCTGCTGGATAGGGTTTTGAAGAACTATAGCAAAACCGAAACAGTTCTCGTTGTTGGCTACAGTATGGGTGCGCAAATGGGAACTATGCTGGCCGCAGAAGATGCGCGGGTAACCCACCTTGTGACCATGGTGCCGCCTGCTGTTCGGAATGTTCCGGCGGTTTCACCAATTCGCTTTGCGCCACAGGTGAATGTTCCTTGGCTGCTGATTACGGCAGAAGACGACGAGTATTCTTCACAGAAGCAAAATGAAGAACTGATCGCCAGTGCGGGCCGCAGGCCTGACACCGTGTCATTTGATAGTAAGCATGTACTGCCAGTAGCATACGTAGAAGCGGTCGAAGGTTGGATCGATAGCGTTTTAAACTGATCTTAAATTGCGCGAGACGGCCTTGGGTGCAGCTCTCTTTTTCTGGGAAGTAATAACAAAAAAGAGGGAAGAGCCGGAGCTCTTCCCTCAGCCTAGTGACCGTTTGCAGCTAGAGGCCGATTGAAGCAGACTGGAGCGTAGTCAGATCTAGTCCCACCAGGAATACGGATGAACCATCTCCTGTATCGATCAACACACCAGCTTCACCATTGACGGTCGTTTCCTGACTGGCAGCCAGAACTTCATCGATGGAAGTGAAGTCAGTGATTGTGTTTGCTAGGTAAAGAGTGTCGAGCGCGACATCAAAGTCATCCACAATATCGTTGCCATGGTTGTTGGCGAAGAAGAATGTGTCTGCACCGTCACCGCCGATCAACAGGTCATCTCCGGTGCCACCATAAAGTTGGTCAATGCCATCGCCACCGTCGAGTGTGTCATCACCGGCACCGCCAAAGAGGGTGTCATTGCCGTCATCGCCGCTGACATCATCATTCCCTTTGGAAGCAAAGATGTTGTCATCCCCATCGCCGCCTTCGATTTCATCGTTACCTTCGTCTCGGCCGGCAAACACAATATCGTTGCCGCCACCGGAGATGATCCTGTCATCCCCATCGCCGCCGCCAATTGTATCGTCGCCATTCGCGCCATAGACCTGGTCATTGCCATTGCCTGACCACAGGCTGTTTTGCGCACTGCCATTGGTGTTTTCTTCGCCGTCGTCAAATTCACCGTCGCCATCATCATCATGCCAGCTGCCGGCAAGCAGAACATCGTCACCATCACCGCCGAAAAGCGTGTCGTTGCCATCGTCGCCAACGCCATCGTTGTTGAAGTCGTCACCAACAAGGAAATCGTTTCCGGCACCGCCTCCGACAATATCGTTGCCGCTACCGCCGGCGAATTTATCGTCGTCGTCGTCATCGCGACCTGCATAGATTTCATCATCGTCATCGCCACCGTCGATTGTATCGCGGCCCGAACCACCGGTCATGAAGTCGTCGCCGCCATTGCCCCTGAGGTTGTCGTCGCCGCTATTGCCTTTCAAACGCTGTGCCGAATCATCGCCTTCATGGTCATCGTCTTCATCGCCGCCGTCGAAGTCATCGTAGTCAAGCTCATCATCGCTGTCGTCGAACTCGAAATATTCAGCTGACAGGTCATCAATGTTTGTGTTTTGAAGGGTCAATGTCTGGCCATCACCTAGCTGGATCACAACATCAGACCCAACTTGGCTAGATGCGGCCAGCATTTCTTCAAAGTTGTTGAAGGCGTGACAGTCATCAAGATCGATAACATCACCCTCAGCTCCGTTGAAGTCTGTCAGGACATCTGAAGATTTTGGATCAAATTCAAACTTGTCGGCACCTGCACCGCCAGTGAGTGTGTCGTCACCGTCGCCGCCATCTATCTCGTCATCGCCATTGCCGCCAGACAAGATATCAGCGCCATCGCCGCCCTTGATCTCATCGTCGCCATCGCCGCCATCCAGGACATCAGCGCCGTTGCCGCCTTTCAGTTCGTCTTCACCAGCTCCGCCAGAGAGGGTGTCGTCACCATTTTCGCCCTTCAGTTCATCAGCGCCTTCGCCACCAAGCAGCTTGTCGTTGCCGTCGCCGCCTTTGATTTCATCATCACCAAGGCCGCCGTCTAATGTGTCGTCGCCGTCGAAGCCACGTTGTTCGTCATCATCGTCAGAACCGAGGATGTCATCGTCGTCTTCATCATCCTCTTCATCGTCCGAATCGTCGCTGTCTTCATCGTCCTCAGTGTCGTCTTCATCGTCTTCATCGTCTTCATCTTCGGAGTCGCTGTCATCTTCTGCATCGTCATTGCCTTCAGATGCGCCGTCTTCTTCGTCATCGATGGAGTCTTCTTCTGTCTCCTCTTCCTCAGCTGCAAAGGCTTCTTCAAATCGAAACGCAGAAGCGACCAGATCAGACAAGGATGTGCCTTTCAGGGTAAGTGTGTCACCGCCAGGCAAGTTAATAACTACGTTGCTGCCGAACTGGCCAGCAACGGCCAGGAGATCGTCGATGGAATTGATCGTGTCATATTCGCGAAGGTCGATCACATCGCCTTCTGAAGGGTTAAAGTCGGTCACGACATCGTCGCCGCCCTTGATCTTGAAGCGGTCAGCGCCTTCATTGCCTGTCAGGGTATCGCTGCCTGAGCCACCTTCGAGCTCATCATTTCCTGCGCCGCCGACCAGCAGATCATTCCCTGCCCGCCCTTCAAGTTCATCGTTGGCGTCGCCCCCAGTGAGGGTGTCGTTGCCCGTTGTTCCAATAAAATCTACCATTTCCGTTCTCCAGAATTTGATGAGCTATTGCAGCGGTAACGGGTCGAGGGAGGGATTTATTCCATCATGTTGGCATTTTTTTAAAAAAAACCAAAAAGCCGGTCAGGCGGCGCGGCAGGCTCAGCGGCCTGTGTTATTTCCAGTCCCCGTTTATGGCATCCGCCTCATCGCTTAGACTAAGGGCATCGCCTTCCATCATGGTCATGATCATCGTGCTGATTGGGTCTGCGGTCGAATCACTTGCCGTTATAAACATGTCTGTTTCTGATGTGCGTGCGGGGGCAGTGGCAACCACAGCCTTGATGCGCCAGCCGCTATTTTTCCTGCAGGCGATGCCATGGCTGCCGCCTTCGGGTGCTGAAGTCGAGAATTCTCTGCAAAAAATACCGTCTTCCGCACGGAATGTCGTAAGGGGTGTCGCGCTCGCTTCATTTTCAACGCCGAAGCGTACAGCTTCTTGGCTGGCCGACGTTTCCAGTGC
>JABXIM010000040.1 GCA_013373085.1 Oceanospirillaceae bacterium
CCTACAAGATCCTGTTCAACGACGCGGTGGCGATGACTGGCGGTCAGGCGCACGATGGTCCGCTGTCGGTGCAGGCGATCACCCACGAGATGAAGGCGGAAGGCGCGGCAAAGATTGTCGTCGTCAGCGCCGACCCCTCAAAGTTCGACAAAAGCCAGTTCGCAGCCGGTACCGATCTCTACCATCGTGACCAGTTGATGACTGTGCAGAAGGAGCTGGAGGCGACGCCCGGCGTCACTATCCTGATCTACGAGCAGACCTGTGCCACCGAGCTGCGTCGTCGCCGCAAGCGCGGCAGCGCCGAGGATCCGTCCAAGCGGGCCTACATCAACGATCGTATCTGCGAGGGCTGTGGCGACTGCGGCATGGCGTCCAACTGCCTGTCCGTGCAGCCGCTGGAGACCGAACTGGGCCGCAAGCGCGTCATCGACCAGTCCGCCTGTAACAAGGACTTCTCCTGCGTCAAGGGCTTCTGCCCGAGCTTCGTTACCATCGAAGGCGGCGAAATGGCCAAAGGCAAGGGGGTCGAGATCGCCGACGAGCTGTTCGCCCGTCTGCCGCAGCCGAAGGTCGCATCGACCGACGGCGTTTTCGGTGCGCTGGTCTGCGGTATCGGCGGTACCGGTGTCGTCACCATTTCGTCACTGATGGGCGATGCTGCCCAGTCGGAAGGCAAGGCATCCCAGGTGCTGGATCTGACCGGTATGGCGCAGAAGTTCGGCGCGGTTTACTGCCACCTCAAGATCGGCGATTCGGTGAATCATCTCAACGCCACCCGTCTGTCGACCGGCAAGGCCAATCTGCTGATCGGTGCGGACATCGTTACCAGCGCCAGCAATGAAGGTCTGTCGCGTCTGCGCCAGGGGGTCACACGTGCGGTCGTCAACGAGCATGAAACCGTCACCGGTGCTTTCACTCGGGATGGCGATTTCCATATCCCGGTGGATGACATGCGCAAGGCATTGCAACGCTTCACCGGCGCTGGCAACGCGCACTTCTTCGACTCGACCGAAGTCGCTGAGGCCCTGACCGGCGATACTATTGGCGCCAACATCATGCTGCTGGGCTATGCCTGCCAGATGGGCTGGCTGCCGGTACGGCTGGAGTCGCTGGAGGCGGCGATCGAGCGCAACGGCGTGGCGGTGGCGTACAACCTGCGGGCCTTCAAGCTGGGTCGTCTGATGGCGCACGATGCCAGTCAGATCGAAAGCCTGATGGAGCAGAGCTTCGCGACGCCGGAGTGGCATCAGCTGTCGGAGTCGGTCGATCAGCTGATCGAGCGCCGTGGGCGGGATCTGGTGTCTTATCAGAACCAGGCCTACGCCGACGGCTACCTCAAGCTGGTCGAGCGAGTGCGCAAGGCAGAGACCGCTATCAAGGCCGACAGCAACGAGCTGACCGAAGCGGTCGCCCGGAATCTGTACAAGCTGATGGCGTACAAGGACGAGTACGAAGTGGCGCGCCTCTATACCGATGGCACCTGGCTGGCGGCTGTAGAGCGGCAGTTCAAGGGTGACTTCAAGTTGAAGTTCCATATGGCGCCGCCGCTGATCTCCAAGCGCGACCCGGACACAGGCCGGTTGCAGAAGCGTGAGTTCGGCCCCTGGATGTATCGGGCGCTGAAGCTGCTCAGCCGCTTCAAGGGACTTCGCGGCACCCGCCTCGATCCCTTCGGTTACAGCGAGGAGCGTCGTCAAGAGCGTGCCCTGATCGGGAAGTATCAGCAGCGGATCGAGCAACTGATCGCGGGACTCAGCGCCGACAACCTGGCCACAGCCAGGGATATCGCCTCGGTACCGGAGCAGATCCGGGGCTTCGGTCACGTCAAGGAGAGGAACCTCGCGCTGGCGCAGGAGCGCTGGACGCTGTTGCAGGAGCGTTTCGATAATCCTGCCCGTCGCATTCAATCTGTCCAGGTCATGGAGCCCGAAAAGGTGGCTTAGGCCACGCTTGCACTGCCTGTGTAATCCCTTTAGCCCCGCGATGCGGGGCTTTTTTCGTGGTGCTTCGCAAATTAAAGGGAAGCAGGGGAAACCCACGTAGGATGGGTCGAGCGTTGCACTGGTGCCGTATTTGACGGTTCCTGCGATGTATGGGCATCGCGTAACCCATCATCATAGCTACATACCCGCTGCGTACCTACAGGGAGTGCCTTTGCGACGCCACCCATCCTATGACCGCCGCCTCCCCAGGTGCTGCAAATCCCGGCCAAAACCCCTTGCAGAAAAGGGATAAAGACTCACAGAAACCGGATAGTTGCAGGACGCTCCTCCCCGTAATCTGGTGAAAAATAAGGAGGACATGCCATGCACCCCGATCTAATCGCCAAAATTAACTCGATGGTTGAAGAAGATGCCGAGAAGGGTATCTATCGTACACGCCGCGACATGTTCACGGATGAGGAGTTGTTCGAGCTGGAGATGAAGCACATCTTCGAGGGCAACTGGGTTTACCTGGCCCACGAAAGCCAGATCCCGGACAAGAACGACTTCTTCACCGGTTACATCGGCCGCCAGCCGATCATGATCACCCGTAACAAGGATAACGAGCTCAACGCCTTCATCAACGCCTGCAGCCACCGCGGTGCGGTACTGTGTCGCAAGAAGAAGGGCAACAAGGCGGTCATGACCTGCCCGTTCCACGGCTGGAGCTTCAACAACTCCGGCAAGCTGATCAAGGTCAAGGATGCCGATGGCGCCGGTTACCCGGCCTCCTTCAACTGCGACGGCTCCCACGATCTGAAAAAGGTCGCCCGTTTCGAATCCTACCGCGGCTTCCTGTTCGGCAGCCTGAATCCGGACGTCAAATCGCTGGTCGAGCACCTGGGCGAAGCGGCCAAGATCGTCGACATGATCGTCGACCAGTCGCCGGAAGGCGTGGAAGTGCTGCGCGGCTCCTCCACCTATACCTACGACGGCAACTGGAAGGTGCAGGCCGAGAACGGCGCCGACGGCTACCACGTCTCCGCCACCCACTGGAACTACGTCGCCACCACCGCGCGCCGCAAGGTCGGCATGTCGTCCGACGACGTCAAGGCGATGGACGCCAGCACCTGGAACAAGCAGGCCGGCGGTTTCTACGCCTTCGAGCACGGCCATATCCTGCTGTGGATGCGCTGGCCGAACCCGGAAGACCGGCCGCTGGCCGAGCGCCGCGAGGAACTGACCGAGCAGTTCGGCGAAGCGCGTGCCGACTGGATGATCTCCAACCTGCGCAACCTCTGCCTCTATCCGAACGTGTTCCTGATGGACCAGTTCGGCTCGCAGATCCGCGTATGGCGTCCGATCTCGGTCGACAAGACCGAGGTGACCATCTACTGCATCGCGCCGAAGGGCGAGAGCGACGAGGCGCGTGCGCACCGCATCCGCCAGTACGAGGACTTCTTCAACGCGTCCGGCATGGCCACCCCGGACGATCTCGAGGAGTTCCGCGCCTGTCAGCAGGGATTCAAGGCCATGGCGCTGCCGTGGAACGACATGTCCCGCGGTGCTGAGCACTGGGTAGAGGGCGCCGATGAGGCCGCACAGGCGATCGATCTCGCGCCGATCATGAGCGGCCGCAAGTCCGAGGATGAGGGGCTCTACACCGTGCAGCACCGCTATTGGGTCGAAGCGATGACCGAAGCGGCGCGCAATGAACAGGAAGAGGCATAAGGGGGAGAATGACGATGGCTATCACCTACGAAGAAGTACGCAACTTTCTCTACGCCGAAGCGCGGGCACTGGATGACAAACAGTGGGATCAGTGGCTGGAGTTCTACACCAAGGATGCCGAGTACTGGATGCCGAGCTGGGATGACGACGGCGAGCTGACCACCGATCCGAACAAGGAGATCTCGCTGATCTACTACGGCCGTCGCGACGGCCTGGAAGACCGCGTCTTCCGTATCAAGACCGAGCGCTCCAGCGCCAGCAGCCTGCCCGAGCCGCGCACGCTGCACCTGATCGGCAACATCGAGGTGCTCAATGCGAGCGAGTCCGACTGCGAGGTGCGCTACAACTGGAGCACCAACAGCTATCGCTACCAGACCACCGATACCTATTACGGCGCCACCTTCCTGACGCTGGTGCGGAATGAGGCTGGCGAGCTGAAGATCCGCCGCAAGAAGGTGGTGCTGAAGAACGACTTTATCCATCACGTCGTGGACGTCTACCACCTGTAAACCGACCCAGGCCGACTCAACAACAACAGTAGGATGGGTGGAGCCGCAACGGTACTTGGCTATCGGTACGCAACGGATTTGCTGCGGCGTACCCCATCATTGGACCCGGCTTCCGCGGTACTGAGCCGATACCGCATGATGGGTTGCTCGACGCCCTGATTGCGTCAGGACCGGATTTTCCGTGCCCGGGCGTCTTTCCACCCATCCTACATCCGGAGCAATAACAATAATGCCGTTGCATAAGGCGCAAGCCGTATGAAGCAGCAATAGAGGTAACCCCCATGCATAAAGTAGCCCTTAACTTCGAAGATGGTGTCACCCGTTTCGTCCAGATGCTGCCGGGCGAAACCGTTGCCGACGCAGCGTACCGCTCGGGCCTGAATATCCCGCTGGACTGCCGCGACGGCGCCTGCGGTACCTGCAAGTGCCACTGCGAGTCCGGTGAATACGAGATGGAGGGCTATATCGATGACGCCCTGTCCGACAGCGAGGCCGAGGAAAAATACGTGCTGACCTGCTGCATGCGTCCGGAAAGCGACTGCGTGATCTCCGTGCCGGCGTCGTCCGAGGTCTGCGTGCGCAGCCAGCAGGCGGACATTCACGGCGAGATCGTGGCGCTCGACCGGCTGTCCGACTCGACCATGAGCTTTACCGTCGCCGGCGATCAGGTGCGGGCGATGCACTTCCTGCCGGGTCAGTACGTCAACGTCCAGATCCCCGGTTCCGACGAAAGCCGCGCCTACTCCTTCAGCTCGCTGGTCAACGAGCAGGCCGAAAGCGTTTCCTTCCTGATTCGCGTGGTGCCCAACGGGCGCATGAGCGGCTATCTCGCCAAGGATGCTGCTGTCGGCGACAAGCTGACGCTGCGCGGGCCCTTCGGCAGCTTCTATCTGCGCGATATCCAGCGTCCGGTACTGATGCTGGCCGGTGGCACAGGCTTGGCGCCGTTTCTCGCCATGCTGGAGAAGATCGAGCGCGACGGCAGCGATCACCCGGTACACCTGATTTACGGTGTGACCAGCGATACCGACCTGGTCGAGCTGGAGAAGCTCGGTGGCTTTGCCGAGCGCATTGCGAACTTCACCTTTGCCGCCTGCGTCGCCGACGAGGGCAGCAGCTGGCCGCAGAAGGGTTATGTCACCCACCATATGGAGCCCGGCCATCTCAACGACGGCGATGTCGATATCTACCTCTGCGGTCCGCCGCCGATGGTCGAAGCGGTCAGCGCGCATATGAAGGACCAGCAGATTACGCCGGCGCACTTCTACTACGAGAAATTCTCGTCCAGCCACTGACCGGGAGCCGGAACCATGAGCAAGCAACGTTTTGACGACAAGGTCGCTGTCGTGACAGGCGCCGCCCAGGGCATCGGCCGGGCGGTGGCGCTGCGCCTCGCCGAAGAGGGGGCGCGGCTGGTGCTGGCGGATCTGTCGCCGATCGTCGAAGAGGTAGCGGCCGAAATCGAGGCCGCCGGGCACCAGAAGCCACTGGTGGTGCTGGCGAACTTGGAACAGTTCGCCGGTGCCTGCCGGGTGATGGACAGCGCCGCGGAGGCCTTTGGTCGCATCGACGTCCTGATCAACAATGTCGGCGGGACCATATGGGCCAAGCCGTTCGAGCATTACGAGGAGGAGCAGATCGAGGCGGAAGTGCGCCGCTCGCTATTCCCGACGCTCTGGTGCTGCCGCGCCGTGCTTCCGCACATGCTGGAGCAGCATACCGGCTCTATCGTCAATGTCTCGTCGATCGCCACCCGCAGCCTCAATCGTGTGCCCTACGGCGCGGCCAAGGGCGGCGTCAACGCGCTGACCGCCTGTCTGGCCTGGGAAAACGGCGAGCGCGGTATCCGCGTCAACGCGGTTGCGCCGGGTGGTACCGATGTCGGCGAGCGCCGCATTCCGCGCAACAGCGCGACGCAGTCGGAGCAGGAAAAGGTCTGGTACCAGCAGATTGTCGACCAGACCATCGATTCCAGCCTCATGAAGCGCTACGGCACGGCGGACGAGCAGGTCGGTGCCATTCTCTTTCTCGCCTCGGATGATGCGTCCTACATTACCGGCACCACGCTGCCGGTCGGTGGCGGTGACCAGGGTTAACAGGTCGCATCACACCGCATGCCGAATCCATTCGCGGCGAGGCGCCGCTCCCAC
>JABXIM010000049.1 GCA_013373085.1 Oceanospirillaceae bacterium
GATCGCCCACGGAGTGGGCTCCTGCAGGTGGCACCAATGCTTTTGTAGGAGCTCGCTCCGCGAGCGAATGATCGCCGGTGCCGGAAAGGTTCGCCCACGGAGTGGGCTCCTACAGGTGGCACCGTCGCGATCTTGTAGGAGCTCGCTCCGCGAGCGAATGATCGCCGGTGCCCGAAAAGATCGCCCACGGAGTGGGCTCCTGCAGGTGGCACCGTCGCGATCTTGTAGGAGCTCGCTCCGCGAGCGAATGATCGCCGGTGCCCGAAAAGATCGCCCACGGAGTGGGCTCCTACAGGTGGCACCAACGCTTTTGTAGGCGCTCGCTCCGCGAGTGAATGATCACCGGTGCCCGAAAAGATCGCCCACGGAGTGGGCTCCTGCAGGTGGCACCAATGCTTTTGTAGGAGCTCGCTCCGCGAGCGAATGATCGCCGGTGCCGGAAAGGTTCACCCACGGAGATTGCCCTCCGATACCGGATAGAAACCCGCGCCGTCCGGCGGGCGTCTGGAATAAGCGCCCGGGTTATGGAGAAATCGTTACTGCGTGGCGATACCGAGCGCCTGCGCCAGCCGCTCGGCGGGCATGTAACCCGGCACCAGACGGCCGTCTTCGAACAACAGCGCCGGCGTGCCGGTGACGCCGACCTGGCGGCCCAGCGCAAACTGTTCCATTACCACCTGTGATTCGCAGCTCAACGGTTCGATGGCTTCGCCGTTTTTCAGCCTCGTCATACCGGCCTGGCGTCGGTCCGCTTCGGCGCACCAGAGGGACTGCATCTTGGTGAAAGCCCGGGAACGCTCTCCACCGCGCGGAAAAGCCAGGTAGTCGACCTCTATGCCAAGAGCGTTCAGCTTCGGCACCTCCTGGTGCAGCTTGCGGCAGTAGGGGCAGTCCACGTCGGTGAAGACCGCAATCCGCGCTTTGACCTCCCCGTCCGGCCTGAAGGCGATCATATCAGCCTTGTCGACTGCTGCCAGCAGCTCGGCGCGACGGGCGTTGAGCCGCGCTTCGGTAAGATTGACCATCCCCTGCCCTTCGGCCCGATAGAGCTGACCCTGCAGGAAGAACTGGCCGGAGGCGTCGGCATACAGCAGCTCGCCGCTGGCGAGCATCACCTCGTAAAGGCCCGGCATCGCCGTCGGTTCGATCGATGATACCTGGAGCTTGGCATCCATCTGCTGCAGCTGGTTCGCGATCTGCGTTGCCGCTTCGTCCGGGCTGGCCGCAGCCTCGGCACGCACCGGTCCATTCATCGAAAGCGCCAGCAGCGCCGCGGCGATCAGTGTCGGTTTGTACATGGCTGTATCCTCTTGGAAAATGGCTTCTGCGTTATAGCTTTCGGCTATGTTGGTTGATACAAATACCGTGCCGATTAACTAATTATTTGATTGCTAGAGCTTTTTTAAGAAGCCGCAAAAAATCTGGGCAGAAGCTGTAACAGAGGGGTTACAACGAGGGCCACCCATTAGCCGACGATGGCAGGAATGGAAAAGCCGGCAGCCCGATGCGGTGCGCCCCTGAGCCGCCCTACCGGGCTGGTAGCTCAGGGGCGTAAGACTCGGATATCGAGGTCGTGGAGTTATCTGTAATGCTTGTCATTGGTCGTCACCAGCGTTTCGCCGGCTGTCAGCGCGCTCGAGGCTATCAGGGCATCGGCCATATGCATGTTGTGACTGAGCGCATGCTCTTCGACCAGGAACATGGCTCGCGCCGAGATTTCTTCATTGATTGGCAGTATCTCGGCCTTCCAGTATCGAATTTCCTGTCTCAGCGCCCGCAGCTCCGCCTTGTCCCTAAGGCCCTGGAGCAATGCCATATAGGTCACCGCGCAGAGCATGAATCGGGGATTCTCACCCAGGAGCTCCTACAGGTGGCACCGTCGCGATTTCGTAGGAGCTCGCTCCGCGAGCGAATCATCGCCGGTGCCGGAAAGCATCGCGCACGGAGTGGGCGCCTACAGGTGGCGTTTTCGGTTTTGTAGGAGCTCGCTCCGCGAGCGAATGATCGCCGGTGCCGGAAAGCATCACCCACGGAGTGGGCTCCTGCAGGTGGCACCTTCGGTTTTGTAGGAGCTCGCTCCGCGAGCGAATGATCGCCGGTGCCGGAATGGATCGCCCACGGAGTGGGCTCCTACAGGTGGCACCGTCGCGATCTTGTAGGAGCTCGCTCCGCGAGCGAATGATCGCCGGTGCCGGAATGGATCGCCCACGGAGTGGGCTCCTGCAGGTGGCACCAAAGCTTTTGTAGGAGCTCGCTCCGCGAGCGAATCATCGCCGGTGCCGGAAAGCATCACCCACGGAGTGGGCGCCTACCAAAACACCAGGCCACCTCAGTTACCCGTGGGAAACGCGCCCCGCAGCAAAGCGCTTACGTCAGTAGCTGCGACCGGTCGATCTCCTCTTCACCGACGGCAAATCCAGGCCGCGCAGTTTGTTCTGGTACTCGCGGGTCACCTCGCGGGCGTCGGCGGTGTCGGTCACCGCGGTCGGCGTGATCATCACCACAAGCTCGGTGCGCTGCACGCTCTTGCCGCGGCTGCCGAAGGCCCAGCCCAGCATCGGAACATGTCTCAGGTACGGAACACCCTCATTGTCCTTGGTGTTGTTTTCCTTGATCAGGCCGCCCAGCACCAGCGTCTCGCCGCTCTGCACCGCCACGCTGGTGTCGACGCGGCGCTGGATGATGGTCGGCGAATCGATGCCGGAGCTGGTGGTCTGGTCGACGTCGTTGACTTCCTGGGTGATGTCCAGCACCACCATGCCGCCGGCGTTCACCCGCGGCGTGACCTCGAGCAGCACACCGGTGTCGCGGTACTGGATGGTACTGGTGACGTTGCCGGTGTCGCTGCTGGTGTTGGTGGTGGTGGAGGTCTGGATCGGCACCTGGTCACCGACCCGGATTTCGGCGGTGTGGTTGTCCAGCACCATCAGCGTCGGCGACGACACCACGTTGAGCCGCGAATCCCGCGCCAGCAGGTTCAGCAGCCCGCGCGTCTCGCCCCCGCTGAGCACCTCGTAGCTGGAGGATCCGAACAGGTCGGACGCCGACGGAATCGGGCTATTGCCGATGGTGCCGATGCCGGTCTTGCTGCCGCCGTCCAGGCTGTTCTTGAAGAACCATTGCAGGCCGTACTGCAGCTCGTCTTCGAGCGATACCTCGACGATGGTCGCCTCGACCAGTACCTGCAGCGGCAGCACGTCGAGCTTCTGGATCGCCTTGTAGACCTTGTCGTAGTCGCTGGGCGAGGCCATGATCAGCAGCGCGTTGTTTTCCTCGTCGGCGATGATGCTGACCTCGCCGACCTCGAGGCTGGTGCCGCCGAGGCTGGCCTCGGCCCGGGTGAGTGTCCTTTCCTCTCCCTCGACCGGCTCTTCCCCGGCTGCGGTGGTGGCACTGCGCGGCTGGCGGGCGTTCTCGGACTGCCTGGCCTGGCGCTCGCGACGCTGCCCCTCGAACAACTGCCCCAGCATATCGGCCATGTTCTCGGCGCGCCCGTTCTGCACGTAGTAGACATACATCCCCAACCCCTGGGCGCCTTCGCTGCGATCCAGGCGCATGATCCAGGCCCGGGCGTCGGTGAGGTACTTGCGCTGCGGTGTGATCACCAGGATGCCGTTCAGCCGCTCGATGGGCATGAAGCGAACCATTCCGGCCAGCGGACCTTCGGCCGAGTCGCCGAAGATGGTTTCAAGTTCCGAAACCAGGGTCTCGGGATCGACCGAGTTGAGTCGGAACAGCCCGACCGACATGCCCTGTAGCTGATCCACGTCGAAGGTCTTGATGGTTTCGCGCAGGTTGACCAGTTCCGCCTGGGTGCCGGCGAGCATCAGCAGGTTGCGCCGCTCGTCCGCTTCCATCATGCCCTGACGGGGCTTGAGCGGTTCCAGTATCTTGATCATTTCCTGGGCGCCGATGTAGCGCAGCGGCACCACCAGCATCTGGTAACCACGATCGGCACCGAGGTTGGCGAGCACGCTGATGGCGCCGCCATCTACGCTCTCGACTGGCACCACCTCGTAGAAGTCGTAATGATCGATCAGCGCCGCGCCGTTGACCTGCAGCAGCTTCTCCAGCGTCGGGACCAGCGCCTCGCGGCTGATCGGCCGGCTGGTCTGCATGTTGACGGCGCCGCGCACCCGGTCGTCGAGGATGTAGTTCACCCCCAGGATGTCGCCGAGGATGGTTTTCACCACCTCGCTGATCTCGGCGCCCTGAAAATTAAAGGTGATATCGCCTTCGGCAGCCGCCTTGCCCGGCGCCTGTCGCGCATCGAAAAACACGCCGTTGCCGCCATAAAACTCGGCCTGCGGCGTCTGCGGCGCCTGGGCGAGGCCGGCTTCGGCCGCGAAGCGGGGCACTTCGACCATCTGATTCTCGGCACGGCGCTGAGTGTTCAGCCCCCGGCTGGCGACGCCGGCGGCAATGACGCCCTGCTCGTCCGGTTCCAGCTGGGTCTCGGACTGCCGCCAGGGGCTGTCGAGGGCGTTGCGACTCTGCATATCCTGCGAAACGCAGGCGCTCAGCAGCAAACCGGAGACGAACAACAAAGATAGTTTCCAGGCCTTACTCATCGGGTGTCTCCTTGGCGGCATCGGCATCCTCTTCCAGCTGACGGGAAGCTTCACGGGTTCGCTCGTCCACCGAACCGGGCTCCTCGTCCGGCTCATCCTCGCCGTTCTCTTTTGCAGTTTCAACAGGCGCCGTATCACGGGGCTCCAGCAATTCCAGTGTGACCTGCTCCTCGCCGGAGCCAAGGGTCACGGTTTCCAGGTCGATCTCGTCCAGCACCCAGTTGGCGTCCAGCGGCATGCCGGCGCCGAGCGTCAGGCGCTTCTCGCCGTTGCGTTCCTGGAACAGCGCCTTGACTTCGTCGCCGACCACAATCACGCCGGTCAGCTTCCAGGTTTCGCGCAGCTCCTGCGCCGAACCGCCACCGCCCGAATCCTCGACCTGCGGGCGCCGGCTGGAGTGAAACAGCGGCCTGCGCAGCATCTCGTCAAAGTCGCTGCGCGGCGGAAAGTCGAACAGGGAGCGCGGCTGTGCCGGCTCCGGCAACGGCTCCCCGTCGTCAGCGGCGTCTAGCGGCGGCGGCGCATCGCCGGCCGGCGTCTCATCCTGCGCAAAACCCGGCTGCGCCAGCAACAGCAGCGAGCACAGTGTCCAGCGGCTCCAAATCGGCCTCATGGTGTCTTCTCCTTGCCGGCATAGCCGGTCAGGTCGAAGCGTATATCAAGCGCGGGCACGGAGCGGCCGATCTCGACACGACGGCCGGCCCGACGCACCACCCGGGTCTGTCGGCGCGGGTTGGCGAGCACCGTGACGTTATCGGTGAACAAAGCAGGCTTGCCGGACTCGAGGCTGTAGAAGAGATCGACCAGATCCTCGATCTCGCCGCGCATGTGGACCTGGATGCTGATCGGCTGCAGCGGCCCCTCCTCGTCGCTGCTGATAATCTGGGTACTGATCACCTGGCCGCCCTGCCGCCCGATCTGCCGGTGCAGGAACTGCTGCAATTGCGCCGCGGCCAGCGCCGGCTTGTTCTCGGGCAGATACTGATCCGTCACCGGCTGCGCTGCTTTCAGCTCGCTCAACCGTGCCTCGTCATCGGCCAGCCCCTGCGCCAGCCGCTGGTAGATCTGCAGCTGGTTCTCGAGTGTCTCGATGCGCTCGCCGTAGGCCAGAAAGTTGGACACCAGCGGCCGAATCACAAACGAGATCAACAGCAGCAGCACTATGACCAGCAACCCCAGGGCAAGAAAGCGGCTTCGCGCCGGCGTCATCGGCTTCATGGCGACTCCTCCCCGCCGGCTTCCGGCGGCTCCAGTCGCGCCTCGATACTGAAGCGCTCACGCTGGCTGCGCGGGTTGATGGTAACCGGCGAGGTAAAGTCGACCGACATGAACATCGGGGAATCTTCCAGCAGCGCGATCAGCGACGAGGCACTGCCGGACTCGCCCTGCACGCGCACCGTCTGACCGTCGACCTCGAAACGATTGAGCCAGGTGTTATCGGGCAACAACCGGGTCAGCTCGTCGAGCACGAAGATCACCGGCAGCTGCTCGGCCTTGCGCCGGCCAAGATACTCGCGACCATCTACCAGCGCCTCGATTTCGGCCCGCACCCGCTGGGCCTGTTCCGCCTCGGCACGCGGCTGCGCCAGCGCGGCTTCCAGCGCCTCGACCCGCTGCGCTCTTTTGTAAAGCGGAAACGCCACCAGCATTGCCAGCAGCAGGCCTCCGACAACCATCTTGTTGCGCAAAGATCGCTGCCGTTCCCGGCCCTGGCTGCCGCGCATTTCCCGGGGCAACAGGTTCAGGGTCTTCTGTTCGGCCGAGGTTCTGGCCTCCACCGGCAGCACCGCCGTCGGCGCCAGCCCGAAGCTCCGAACCTGCTCCAGCATACCGTCGAGTCGCTTGCGCGGCATCAGGTAGAGGTCGACCAGAATCCGTTGCCCGGGGACGTCGCGTCGGCTGACCCGGTAGCCGAAATAGACATCCTCGGCCTTGAACGGCGTGTGCCTGTCCATCTCGAAACCCAGTACCGACTCGAGGCGCGACTCCGTCACCGCGGGCAGCGGGATGCTCTTGTGCAACAGTTTTCGGGGATCGACCTGCAGCACGGTGCGCCCGGCCTGGGCCGACATCTGCCGCAGTTGCTGCACCAGCTGCAGCGGAGGCGGCGCCGACAGCGGCACCCGGTACAGCTCCTCACTACCCTCGGACACCACCAGCTGGCCTTTCTGCCCGGCCTCCACACGTGCGACGAGCGCCTGCCCCCGCAGGCGACGACGCCACTCTGCCGGCAACAGTCCAAAGAGCTCGCCGCTCCACCACTGCCAGAAGCCGGACAGCGGCTGCGACACTTCCCGTCGCCAGCGGCTGAATCTGCTCTCGGTCGCGTCGATCAACGCCTTCCCCTTTTCATGACAAATCCATTAATTGAGCCTAGTTCATATTCCCTCGGGGGCCCACTCCACGGGCGATCCCCGCCGCTGGTTCCGTTACATTCCGCAGGTTCGCCCACAGAGTGGGCTCCTACAAAAGCGTGTCGGTACCACCTGTAGGAGCCCACTCCGTGGGCGATCACTCGGTGATTCCATTACACACAGCGCAGGTTCGCTCGCGGAGCGAGCGCCTACAAAAGCACATCGGTGCCACCTTGTAGGAGCC
>JABXIM010000170.1 GCA_013373085.1 Oceanospirillaceae bacterium
AGTTCCACCCGACCGGCATCGCCGGTGCCGGTGTCCTCGTGACCGAGGGTTGCCGAGGCGAGGGTGGCTACCTGGTCAACAAGGACGGCGAGCGCTTCATGGAGCGTTATGCGCCGAACGCCAAGGACCTTGCCGGCCGTGACGTTGTTGCGCGCTCGATGATCCTGGAAATCCTCGATGGCCGCGGTTGCGGTCCGGACGGCGACCACGTCTTCCTGAAGCTCGATCACCTGGGCGAGGAAGTGCTGCACTCCCGTCTGCCGGGTATCTGCGAGCTGGCGAAGACCTTTGCCGCCACCGACCCGGTCAAGGAGCCGATTCCGGTCGTACCGACCTGCCACTACATGATGGGTGGTGTCGCCACCAACATCGGCGGTCAGGCAATCGGCCTGGATGGACAGGGCAACGATCAGATCATCGACGGCCTGTTCGCCTGCGGCGAAGTGGCCTGCGTATCGGTTCACGGCGCCAACCGTCTGGGCGGCAACTCGCTGCTCGACCTGGTGGTGTTCGGCCGTGCGGCCGGTCTGCACATCGAGAAGCAGCTCAAGGAAGGCTACGAGTGCCAGGACGCCACCGAGTCCGATCTCGAAGCGGCCATGGCGCGTCTCAACCGTCTCAACGACAGCACCGGCGGCGAGCGCGTTTCCGACGTGCGCAAGGAGCTCCAGAGCACCATGCAGCTGTACTTCGGCGTTTTCCGCGACGGCGACAGCATGCAGAAGGGCCTGGGTCTGCTCAAGGAAATCCGCACCAAGGTCGAGAACCTGCATCTGGAAGACAAGTCCAAGGCGTTCAACACCGCCCGCATCGAAGCACTGGAGCTGGAGAACCTCATGGAGGTTGCCGAAGCCACCGCGATCGCGGCGGAAGTTCGCAAGGAGTCCCGCGGTGCCCACGCCCGCAACGACTTCACCGAGCGCGACGACGAAAACTGGCTGTGCCACTCCCTGTTCATTCCGGGCGAGAAACGCATCACCAAGCGCGAGGTTAACTTCGCGCCGAAGACCGTCGATGCCTTCCCGCCGAAAATTCGAACTTACTAAGGGGCTGTTACGATGCTGGTAAGTGTATATCGCTACAATCCTGAGACCGACGACGCCCCTTACATGCAGGATATCCATATCGATATCCCGGGCGGCAAGGACATCATGGTGCTGGACCTGCTCCAGCTGCTGAAGGACAAGGATCCGTCGCTGGCGTACCGCCGTTCCTGCCGTGAGGGCGTTTGCGGCTCCGATGGCATGAACATGAACGGTACCAACGGCCTGGCCTGCATCACCCCGCTGTCGGCGGTGGTCGAGAAGGACAAGCTGGTGTTGCGTCCGCTGCCGGGCCTGCCGGTCGTTCGCGACCTGGTGGTCGACATGACCCAGTTCTACAAGCAGTACGAGAAGATCAAGCCGTACCTGATCAACGATACGCCGGCACCGGCCATCGAGCGACTGCAGTCGCCCGAAGACCGCGCCGAGCTCGACGGTCTGTACGAGTGTATCCTCTGTGCCTGCTGTTCGACTGCCTGTCCGTCGTTCTGGTGGAACCCGGACAAGTTCGTCGGCCCGTCGGGTCTGCTGCAGGCCTACCGCTTCCTGGCGGACAGCCGCGATACCGCGACCCGCGAGCGACTGGCTGATCTGGATGACCCGTTCAGCGTGTTCCGTTGCCACGGCATTATGAACTGCGTCAATGTCTGTCCCAAGGGGCTCAACCCGACCAAGGCGATAGGCAAGATTCGCAATATGCTGCTAGCGCAGGCGACCTGATCGAGAAACAAAAAACGGCACCCCTGGTGCCGTTTTTTATAGCTGATTTTTTCTAAGCAAAAAGACAAGATATTTACATCTTGTTGATGATTGTTTTTGTTACAGAAGGGGCAATGGACTGTGTAAAGCCCGTGACAAAAGGCGTACAATGTTGCCCGCGTTTGCGCGCTCAGAGCGCGTTTCGCGTGGCTACACGAAACGGTAACAAAGAGAGGACATCCAGCGGGTGTTCCGGGAGGAATTGGTGCATCCTCCCGTGCTGGTAAGCCTCTTGAGCCAGGGTGATCAACAGAATGCAAGAAGGCGTAATGGAACAGTTATGGAAGAACGCCCACCTCTACGGGGGCAATCTTTCATACGTCGAGCAACTTTACGAAACTTACCTCATGGATCCCAATGCCGTTCCCCAGGAATGGCGCGAAGAGTTCGACCGACTGCCTAAGGTCGGTGAACAGATTTCACAGGATGTCCCTCACTCCACGATCCGTGAACATTTCCTCTATCTCTCCAAGAATCAGAACCGTTCCCGTCCGGTAGAAGTGTCCAGCGTCTCGTCCGAGCACGAGAAGAAGCAGGTCCGCGTGCTCCGCATGATCAACGCCTACCGCGTACGTGGACATCAGGTCGCCGACATTGATCCGCTGAACCTGCTCAAGCGCGCGCCGGTGCCTGACCTCGAGCTGCGCTTCCACGAGCTGTCGGAAGCCGACAACGATACGGTGTTCCAGCTCGGCTCGCTGTTCTTCGGTCCTGAAGAGGCGCCGCTGAAGCAGATCGTCGCGGATCTGAAGCATACCTACTGCACCACCGTCGGTGCCGAGTACATGCATATCGTCGATACCCAGGAAAAGCGCTGGATTCAGTCGCGCCTGGAACCGGTACGCTGTCACCCGGTACTGGGCGTCGAGGAGCGCAAGCACATCCTCGAGCGTCTGACCGCCGCTGAAGGCCTGGAGAAGTACCTGGGCGCCCGTTACGCCGGCGCCAAGCGCTTCGGCCTCGAGGGTGGCGAGTCGCTGATTCCGCTGATGGACGAGCTGATCCAGCGCGCCGGTCGCGACGGTGCCCGGGAAGTCGTTATCGGCATGGCCCACCGCGGCCGTCTGAACATGCTGGTCAACATCTTCGGCAAGAACCCGGGCGACCTGTTCGGCGAGTTCGAGGGCAAGAAGACGATCGAGTCCTCCGGTGACGTCAAGTACCACCAGGGCTTCTCGTCCAACGTCATGACCCCGGGCGGCGAAATCCACCTGGCAATGTCGTTCAACCCGTCTCACCTGGAAATCGTTTCGCCGGTGGTCGAGGGCTCGGTACGCGCCCGTCAGGACCGTCGCGAAGACCCGGTCGGCAGTACCGTCGTACCGGTATCCATCCACGGCGACGCCGCCTTTGCGGGCCAGGGCGTGGTCATGGAAACCTTCCAGATGTCCCAGACCCGGGCTTACAAGACCGGCGGCACCATTCATATCGTGATCAACAACCAGGTGGGCTTCACGACTTCCCGCAAGGAAGACGCCCGTTCCACCGAGTACTGTACCGATGTGGCCAAGATGGTTCAGGCGCCGATCCTGCACGTCAACGGCGACGACCCGGAAGCCGTGCGCTTCGTCACCCAGGTCGCGCTGGATTACCGCAACGAGTTCAAGAAAGACGTCGTTATCGACCTGGTGTGTTACCGTCGCCGCGGTCATAACGAAGCCGACGAACCGTCCGGCACCCAGCCGCTGATGTACAGCCAGATCAAGAAACAGAAATCCACCCGCGAGCTCTACGCCAAGCGCCTGATCGAGGATTCGGTCATCACCGAAGCCGAGAGCAAGGAGATGGAGAAAGAGTACCGTTCGGCGCTGGAAAGCGGCGATCACGTGGCCAAGTCGCTGGTGCTCGAGCCCAACACCGAGCTGTACGTCGACTGGCGTCCGTACCTCGGTCACGAGTGGTCGTTCGACTGCGATACCGGCGTCGACCTGAAACTGCTGCAGGAGCTGGCGGTCAAGGTCAACGAAGTGCCGGAGAGCTTCGCCGTCCAGCGTCAGGTGCAGAAGATCTACGAAGACCGTCGCCGCATGGCCGCTGGCGCCATGGAGGTCAACTGGGGCTTCGCCGAAACCATGGCCTACGCCACGCTGCTGGCCGAGGGCTATCCGGTTCGTCTCACCGGGCAGGACGTTGGCCGCGGTACCTTCTCCCACCGTCACGCGGTGCTGCACGATCAGAAGCAGGGCAACTGCTACGTGCCGCTGCAGAACCTGGCCGAAGACCAGCCGCGCATGACCATTTTCGACTCCTACCTCTCGGAAGAGGCGGTACTGGCGTTCGAATACGGTTACGCCACCACCATCCCCAACGCGCTGGTGATCTGGGAAGCCCAGTTCGGCGATTTCGCCAACGGCGCCCAGGTGGTCATCGACCAGTTCATCACCAGTGGTGAACAGAAGTGGGGCCGTCTCTGCGGTCTGACCATGCTGCTGCCGCACGGCTTCGAAGGCCAGGGACCGGAGCACTCCTCCGCCCGTCTCGAGCGCTTCCTGCAGCTCTGTGCCGAGCACAACATCCAGGTCTGCACGCCGACCACGCCGGCACAGATCTTCCACCTGCTGCGCCGCCAGGTCGTACGTCCGCTGCGCAAGCCGCTGGTAGTGATGTCGCCGAAGAGTCTGCTGCGTCACAAGCAGGCGATCTCGACCCTCGAGGATCTGGCCGGCGGTTCCTTCCAGCCGGTGATTCCGGAAGTGGATCAGCTGGATCCGGGCAAGGTGAATCGCCTGGTGCTGTGCGGTGGCAAGGTCTACTACGACCTGTACAACCGCCGCGCGGAGCTGGGTCTCGAGAATGTCGCCATCGTGCGCATCGAGCAGCTGTACCCCTTCCCGGAGGCGATTCTGGAGCAGACCATCGCCCAGTACACCAACCTCGAATCCGTGGTCTGGTGTCAGGAAGAGCCGATGAACCAGGGTGCCTGGTATTGCAGCCAGCACCACATGCGCAACGTGCTGCACCGCCACAATCCGGCGCTGCACCTGCATGGCATCGGGCGTCCGCACGCGGCGGCCCCGGCGGTTGGTTACATCTCGGTGCACCTGGAACAGCAAGAAGCACTGGTCAACGAAGCACTCAACGGTTAATGGCGAGGCCGTATCGCGGGATACGGCCTCTGCGGAGCACTAAGGAAAACACATGTCCATCGAAATCAAAGCCCCGACTTTTCCGGAATCCGTCGCGGACGGTACTGTCACAACCTGGCACAAGCAGCCGGGCGAGGCCTGCGCCGCTGACGAGCTGATCGTGGATATCGAAACCGACAAGGTGGTGCTGGAAGTCGTCGCACCGGCCGACGGTGTCATCAAGGAAATCTTCAAGGGCGAGGGCGAAACCGTCCTTAGCGACGAGGTCATCGCGCAGTTCGAAGCCGGCGCCGAAGGTAGCGCGGCTGCCGAAGCTCCGGCAGCGGAAGCGGCACCGGCCGGCGACGCCGACAAGATCGGTCCGGCTGCGCGCAAGCTGATCGAGGAAAACAACCTCGACGCCAGCCAGATCCCGGGCACCGGCAAGGGCGGCGGCATCACCAAGGAAGACGTGCAGAACTTCCTGAAATCCGGCGCCAAGCCCGCTGCTGCTGCGGCGGCACCGGCTCCGGCTGCCGCCAAGGCCGCTCCGGCCCCGGCTGCTGCCGTCAGCGTACCGGCCGGCGAAAAGGTCGAAAAGCGCGTGCCGATGACCCGTCTGCGTGCGACCATCGCCAAGCGTCTGGTCGAAGCGCAGCAGAACGCGGCCATGCTGACCACCTACAACGAAGTCAACATGAAGCCGGTCATGGATCTGCGCAAGCAGTACAAGGACCTGTTCGAGAAGGTGCACGGCGGCACCCGCCTGGGCTTCATGTCCTTCTTCGTCAAGGCGGCCACCGAAGCGTTGAAGCGTTTCCCGGCGGTCAACGCCTCCATCGACGGCAATGACATGGTCTACCACGGTTACCAGGACATCGGCGTTGCCGTTTCCACCGACCGTGGCCTGATGGTGCCGGTACTGCGCGACACCGACAGCATGAGCCTGGCGGACGTTGAATCCACCATCGCCGACTTCGGCAAGCGTGGCCGTGACGGCAAGCTGGGCATGGATGACATGCAGGGCGGCACCTTCACCATCACCAACGGTGGTGTTTTCGGCTCACTGATGTCGACGCCGATCCTGAACCCGCCGCAAACTGCAATCCTCGGCATGCACAAAATCCAGGAGCGCCCGATGGCCGTCAACGGCGAGGTGGTCATTCTGCCGATGATGTATCTCGCTCTGTCATACGACCATCGTATGATCGACGGCAAGGAGGCTGTACAATTCCTGGTCACCATCAAGGACCTGCTGGAAGATCCGGCCCGTATGCTCCTGGATGTGTAAGAAAGCAGCCCACCGCAATACCACGAGTGCATTGAAGGATAGGAAAATAGATGTCTGACAAATTTGACGTGATAGTGATTGGTGCCGGTCCCGGCGGATACGTAGCGGCGATTCGGGCTGCACAGCTGGGTCTGAAGACTGCCTGTGTCGAGAAGTGGGTCGATGGCAAAGGCGCCCCGGTTCTGGGTGGTACCTGCCTCAACGTGGGCTGCATCCCGTCCAAGGCGCTGCTGGAATCCACCCACAGGTTCCACGACATGAAGGCTCACGCCAAGGATCACGGCATCGCTGCCTCCGACGTCCAGATGGACGTCAAGAAGATGGTTGCCCGCAAGGACACCATCGTCAAGAACCTGACCGGCGGCATCGCCGGCCTGTTCAAGGCCAACGGCGTGACCCTGCTGCAGGGTGCCGGCAAGCTGCTGGCCGGCAAGCAGGTCGAAGTCACCGCTGCTGACGGCAGCACCAGCGTGCACGCAGCCGAGAACGTTATCCTGGCGTCCGGCTCGGTACCGGTCGAGATCCCGCCGGCTCCGCTGACCGAGGGGCTGATCCTCGACAACGCCGGCGCACTGAACATCGATGAAACCCCGAAGCGCCTGGGCGTTATCGGCGCTGGTGTCATCGGTCTGGAAATGGGCTCCGTCTGGGCCCGTCTGGGCTCCGAAGTGACCGTGCTCGAAGCCATGGACAGCTTCCTCGCGCTGGCCGACCAGGACGTGGCCAAGGAAGGGGCCAAGCTGTTCAAGAAGCAGGGCCTGGACATTCGCCTGGGCGCCCGTGTCACCGGTACCGAAGTGATCGACGGCAAGGAAGTGAAGGTCAAGTTCAGCGATTCCGAAGGCGAGAAAGAGATCGTCGTCGACAAGCTGATCGTGGCCGTCGGCCGTCGTCCGCTGACCAACGGCCTGCTGGCCGGTGACAGCGGCGTCGAGCTGGACGAGCGCGGCTTCATCAAGGTCGACGAGCAGTGCCGCACCGACATGCCGGGCGTGTTCGCCATCGGCGACTCGGTCCGCGGTCCGATGCTGGCGCACAAAGCCTCTGAAGAAGGCATCATGGTTGCCGACATCGTCGCCGGCCACAAGGCCCAGGTGAACTACGATGTGGTACCGAACATCATCTACACCCACCCGGAACTGGCCTGGGTCGGCAAGACCGAACAGGAACTGAAAAACGCCGGCGTGAAGTACAAGTCCGGCAAGTTCCCGTTCGCGGCCTCCGGCCGTGCCATGGCGGCTAACGACACCGATGGTTTCGTCAAGATCCTGGCCGATGAAGCGACCGACCGCATCCTCGGCGTGCACATCGTCGGCGGCATTGCCTCCGAGCTGATCGCCCAGGGCGCCATCGCGATGGAGTTCTGCTCCAGCACCGAAGACCTGCAGATGACCATGTTCGCGCACCCGACCGTCAGCGAAGCGGTGCACGAAGCAGCACTCGCGGTCGACAACCACGCGATCCACATCGCCAACCGCAAGAAGAAATAAGCCGGCGATCCCGGCTTAGAGAGGAGGTCGGGCCCCAGTCCCGGCGTCCTCCATTAGACGCTTGTCGAATAACAGCGTCCTCAGGTTTTCTGTATTCTGCATTACGCAGTTGCAGAATCCATTATTGTAGAGACAACGGACAAGAGCATGAACCTTCACGAGTACCAGGGCAAACAGCTGTTTGCCGCCTATGGTCTGCCGGTTTCCAAGGGATTCGCGGTAGATACTCCGGAAGAAGCTGCTGAAGCGGCAATGAAGATCGGCGGAAGCCAGTGGGTCGTCAAGGCCCAGGTACACGCCGGCGGCCGCGGCAAGGCGGGTGGCGTCAAGCTGATCAACTCTCCGGACGAAGCGAAGGCGTTCGCCGAACAGTGGCTGGGCAAGAACCTGGTCACTTACCAGACAGACGAAAACGGTCAGCCGGTTTCCAAGATCCTGGTTGAGACCTGCACCGATATCGCTCAGGAACTGTACCTGGGCGCGGTCGTCGATCGCTCTTCCCGTCGCATCGTGTTCATGGCGTCCACCGAGGGTGGCGTCGAGATCGAGAAGGTTGCTGAAGAGACTCCGGAAAAGATCCTCAAGGCCACCATCGACCCGCTGACCGGCGCTCAGCCCTACCAGGGCCGCGAGCTGGCGTTCCAGCTGGGCCTGCAGGGCGACCAGATCAAGCAGTTCGTCAACATCTTCCTCGGCCTGGCCAAGATGTTCGAGGAAAAGGACCTGGCGCTGCTGGAAATCAACCCGCTGGTCATCACCGAAGCCGGCAACCTGCACTGCCTGGATGCCAAGGTCGTGATCGACGGCAACGCCCTGTACCGTCACAAGGACCTGCAGGAAATGCACGACCCGTCGCAGGACGACGCCCGTGAAGCCCGTGCGGCCGAGTGGGACCTGAACTACGTCGCGCTGGACGGCAACATCGGCTGCATGGTCAACGGCGCAGGCCTGGCCATGGGTACCATGGACATCGTCAAGCTGCACGGTGGCCAGCCGGCCAACTTCCTCGACGTTGGCGGTGGTGCAACCAAGGAACGCGTTACCGAAGCGTTCAAGATCATTCTCTCCGACTCCGCGGTCAAGGCCGTTTTCGTCAACATCTTCGGCGGTATCGTACGTTGCGATCTGATCGCCGACGGCATCATCGGTGCCGTTAAGGAAGTGGGCGTTAACGTACCGGTCGTCGTTCGCCTCGAAGGCAACAACGCCGAGCTGGGTGCTCAGCGTCTGGCCGAATCCGGCCTGGATATCATTGCAGCTAAGAGCCTGACCGACGGCGCCCAGCAGGCGGTCAAGGCAGCGGAGGGTAAATAATGTCGATTCTGATCAACAAGGACACCAAGGTTATCTGCCAGGGTTTCACCGGTGGTCAGGGTACCTTCCACTCCGAACAGGCGATCGCGTACGGCACCAAGATGGTCGGCGGTGTCACCCCGGGCAAGGGCGGTACCGAGCACCTGGGCCTGCCGGTGTTCAACACCGTCAAGGAAGCCGTAGAAGCCACCGGCGCTGAAGCGTCCGTGATCTACGTTCCGGCGCCGTTCTGCAAGGACTCCATCCTGGAAGCCGCCAATGCCGGCATCAAGCTGATCGTCTGCATCACCGAGCACATCCCGGTAATGGACATGCTGCAGTGCAAGGTGAAGTGCGACGAGCTGGGCGTGCGCCTGGTCGGCCCGAACTGCCCGGGCGTCATCACTCCGGGCGAGTGCAAGATCGGCATCATGCCGGGTCACATTCACCTGCCGGGCAAGGTCGGTATCGTCTCCCGTTCCGGTACCCTGACCTACGAAGCGGTCAAGCAGACCACTGACGCCGGTTTCGGTCAGTCCACCTGTGTCGGTATCGGCGGTGACCCGATCCCGGGCTCCAACTTCATCGACATCCTGGAGATGTTCGAGAAGGACCCGCAGACCGAAGCCATCGTCATGATCGGTGAAATCGGCGGCTCCGCCGAGGAAGAAGCGGCTGCCTACATCAAGGCAAACGTCACCAAGCCGGTCGTTTCCTACATCGCAGGCGTCACCGCTCCGGCTGGCAAGCGCATGGGTCACGCAGGCGCGATCATCTCCGGCGGCAAGGGTACTGCCTCCGAGAAGTTCGCCGCGCTGGAAGACGCAGGCGTCAAGACCGTCCGCTCCCTGGCCGACATCGGCGCGGCCCTGGCCGAACTGACCGGCTGGGAAGTGAAGTAATATTGCCTGATCCCGTCAGGTAATCGAAAAGGCAGCCTCGGCTGCCTTTTTTCGTTTTTGTATGGCGGTATACGCTTTCCCTTTGTGGGAGCCCGGCCCCCGGGCGAATCCGGCCTGCATTCGGGCTAATATAAAACCCCTCAGACCCTCGGTTGATGATCGAACGCACGAACCGGAGGGTGGGTCTAGCGATGCATCGGCATGGCCTTTCCGATCCCTGCATGATGCGGGCATCGCGTAACCCGCAATATCGATCGTATTGCAGATCGATTGGTCTCGGTTGGCAGAACGCTAAACGGATAATTTAGGTTTCGCCTCTCGGCGACTTACTTTTCTTTTGCGTGAAAAGAAAAGTAAGCAAAAGAAAGCACGCCCTAAGACGCCGGCCTTCGGCTTCACTGCGCGCTGGAAGTCGTTTCCGGGCGCAGCTCACGCCACGTCCCTGTGCCGGATCTGCGGCTCGGCATCCATGCCTCACCCCTAGCGGGCCTGATCGAAAAAGACTCCCAGTGCTCGTCGGAGTCTAAAGGGATCCCGGTCCCGGCTGATGTGCTCTGGAAATGTTTCGGACACTGTTGGCAAATGATTTACGCCTTACGCCTTACGCCTTACGCCTTACGCCTAACCGTCTGCCTCCACTCCATTCATCCTCCATAAAGGTTTACCCCGAAACCAATCGCCATTACTCTTTCCAATAGCGGCTATCGTGCAAGGAATGCATCCTCGTCCAGGGACCGGAATCGCAACCTCGGCGTGCTTCATCGCTACAACGAAGCCGTCCGCCGTTTTTGCCATCCTATCGATCCCGACAGGGCAGGACGGAGACGTCTCTGTCTCCATAGACATTCCTGCACGCTATCCTTTGTTACCGGCCTGTGCTTTGGGCCTGATTCATTACCGGCTTTCCGCGAAACCGTACGGGCGGGCGGTAGCGTACCTGTTTTTCGGAATCCGGCGGCTGGAGCAGGTCTGTCGCCCCGTAGCCCGCTCCGCGGGCTAAGCGCAGGCCTGACACGCGCGCTACGCTCAATCGTACCGCCGGATTTTCGGCTCGAAGGGCTGGCCAGAGAAATGTGTTGCCTCCTTAACAGAATCGCATGGGCCGGGAACGACCTCAGGAGATAACGATGACACTGAAGGTAATAGGTGCAGGTTTCGGCCGCACGGGGACGATGAGCATGAAAGCCGCACTGGAGCAGCTGGGCCTGGGCCCCTGCTACCATATGGTCGAGTGCCTTCCGCGCGGACCGGAACATTGGCGGAAGTGGACCGATGCGGCCAAGGGACATCCTGACTGGGACGCGATCTTCGATGGCTTCGCGTCTACCGTCGACTTTCCGGCCTGCTCCAGCTACAAGGCGCTCGCGGACTATTACCCCGATGCCAAAGTCGTCCTGACTGTCCGCGATCCCGAGCGCTGGTTCCAATCCACCCAGGACACCATCTTCGCGCCCCACTGGATCGACTACCTCAGGACGGTCGAGATGGGCGAGTTCATCCAGGCGACTATCAATGACTATCTGCAGGACCGCATGCACGAGAAGGATCACCTGATTCGACGCTTCAACGAGCATATCGAGGAAGTGCGAGCTTCAATCCCGGCATCAAGGCTGCTGGTCTTTGAAGTGAAGGACGGATGGGAGCCCCTGTGCGACTTCCTGGAGAAGCCTGTCCCTGATACCGATTTTCCGCAGGTAAACGATACTGAAGCGACGAAAGAGATAATCAACAAGATTATCGAGCTGGGGCCCGAGGCGGTGTTTGGGTACAGCGGGGTTTGAAAAAGTAAAACGACTTGTTGGTTTTTGATGCTGTGGGTGTGGCTTATGGCGGGGAAGCAAATTGTTCTCCATCTAGAATACCTTTTGGAGCAGGTGTAACGAGGTGAAATACCTTTTGGTACCTGGACGGATTTCTGTATGAATAATTTATTCAATAAAATCAACATGTTGTGGTTCCGTCACGAGAGTGGACTATGAATAAAAGGTATACCTTCTAATAATTATAATGAGGCCGAAGGCCTCATTAACAGGCTGTTATAGCCGAGGATAGGTAGGTGCCATTTAATTTATCAGAAGAAAAATTATCCCAAACTGAAAAAGAGTTGGGAGGGAAGTTGCCACACGAATACCGTGAAGCAATGAAATTGGATAATGGTGGCGAAGTATCAACGGACGAAGATGATTGGGAGTTCTATCCGATTAAAGATACATCTGATAGAAAGAGGCTCTCGCGTACTTGCAACCACATAATTAATGAAACTGAGACATGCAGAGGCTTTGGTAACTTCCCAGAAGAAGCGGTAGCAATTGCTGGTAATGGTTTAGGCGACCAAATGGTTTTTATCAAAGAGTCCGGCCAGTTCCAAAGTAAGGTTTATTTGTGGCTTCATGAAACAGGCGAGTTGCAGGAATTGGCAGGAACATTCAATGAGATTGAAAGGCTATAACAAGGCCAAGCAGCATCGCGCACTTCGTGCGCTGGACCTCGCTACGCTCGGCCGCTGTTGGCGGCGTTATGCAGTAAGGAGAAGTCGGTGCTAAAGCCCGTAATACAGGAAGAAAAAACAGGTTGCGGAATTGCGTCTGTGGCCAATATTCTGGGTAAAACCTACCCGGAAATGAAGGCAGTAGCAAACGCTATGGGGATCTATGCCGAAGATAAGTCGCTTTGGTCTGATACACAATATGTCAGGGAAATGTTGTCCAATGCAGGAGTCGAGACGTCTTCCGATGAAATTCCTTTTGAATCATGGGGCGGTCTGCCTGATCTGGCATTACTGTCCATCAAGCACCATCAGGAAGGTGGTAAAAATTTCTGGCATTGGGTTGTTTTCAAGCGCCTGGATGGCCAAGAGTTTGTTTTGGATTCAGCAAGTTACCTGGCATCCAACATTCGGACGGACTTCGATGAAATGCAGCCCAAGTGGTTTATTGAGGTCACAAATGTATAACAAGCCGCAGCAGTCGCTCCCGTGGGTCGCAGGGACCGCCAAAACGCTGCGCTTATTTGTCGGCCCCTGTGCGGGGCGTTAGCACTCAAGAGAGTTGAAGCATGTCATCAGTCCCAGAGAAAGATTGGAAGACATTCAGAAAGCTCAAGGATGAGTTATTATCCAGTGCATGTGAACGTGTGTTTCAGAGAGTTAATGACTTGTCAGCATCTCGTACGGGTCGAGTACATAAAGCGTACTTGGAACTTTATAGCCTAATCCAAAAAGAAAACTTGGCTATCGAAGAAATGTTTGATGATCTTCGGCGTAGTAACGCTCTGTTAAAATTATCTGCTCTGCGGCGACATGGAATATTAACTGATGAGCATATGATAAAATTCACAGACGAAACTAGAAATAGAATCAATGAATTAGTCAATTTTATGTGCTAACAGGACCATAAACTCGGACCCCAAAAAGCGCCGCTCCTTCGTCGCTCTGCTTTTTAGGCCCGGTTATGGCAGACGTTAGAAGTGCTTAGATATGAGTGAAATTGAATTTGTAAGTTTCGATCAGGTAGAACCAGAAGATCTACTGCTTATTGTTAATAATCAGGCGTTGAGAAAACACTTGGTTGATCATCCACTCTTTGATTCTGTTAGCATTAAAGAGTGGATGAATGGAAAAATTCAAACAGATTCTATACCTGGCTGCCGCATTAGGGTGGTATTCGTAGGCGGGATACTTGCTGGCTGGTGTGGGATCCAGCCAGATGATAATGGCTTTGAAATAGCAATTGTTATCTCCAAAGAGTTTTGGGGTTTTGGTATCTCAGTATTCAGTTCCTTGATGTGCTGGGCCAAAGAGCTAGGGCACCAGGAAATAGTGTTTCATTTGCTGGAAACTCGCCCTGAATATAAGGCCTTAAAAAGAAAGGCTACCAAAGTTAAAAAAACAGAACTTTTGGGACGAAGGTTTACAACCTATTATATATCGGTAGATAAATGGTACGCAGAGTAGCTTCTAACAAGTTGCAGCAGTTTGCGCCTGCGCCTGCGGCGCCGGACGCTCGTACCTCGCGCCGCTGTACTAAGCGTTATATCTTCATTCAACTCAATTGATAGCGAAACTACTGTAATCTGATGTTTAAAACTAAGTCTCAAGCTACAGAATTTCATACTAAGCATGAAACACATAGAGAAACATTATTAAAGTTTATAGCTCTTGCACTAATTCTTGTGGCTTATTTTATATATATGAGCTGGAAGTATGATGCATCTACAGGCTTTGCCGTTGCAGTGTTGTCCTGGAGTTTTTTTGTACTATGTACTCCGGTTGCAGATGGTGGTTTTATTTTAGCATTTCCAATTCGTTTACTATTTGGTATTAGGATGTCAATAACGCAGGTAGTGTTGTGGTTTGTTGCTATAGCTCTTAATGTGTTTATGTTGATTTCTGCATCCAATACATATGATTTGACATTTCTGACCAGGCTACTAAAGCATATTTTAACCGTGCCCTACCCATACTGGGGTATTCTAATATTAAGCGCTGCGGGAACGCTTCTATCAATATATTTCGGTGATGAAATGATGGATGTGACATCACACAAAGACCGGGTAATGCATCATCGTCATGGTATGAAATACCGAACAGTTCTTGTCGCAGGACTAGGCATCTTAACCGTTATTTCTTACTACTATTTATTGGATAGTTTAAATGTAGTATTACCAAAATAATGTGACCGTGTATAAATATAACAATACGCTCGTTCGGACGTTCACTACGCTGCACTTCGTTCTCGCTGCACAGCTTAGTCGTTAGGGAACCTATGATAATTCGGAGAGCGATAGGAACTGATGTGCCAAAATTAGCTAGCCTGGTTAGGTCACTTGCACATTACTACCTTAACGATCCAAGCGAAGAGTTACCTTCATGGCTCTCGGCAACCCTGACCCATGAGGCGTTTACATCGAGATTTGTAAATGCCGAGTACATGAACTTCGTACTTGAAGATGTTGGTTCTATAGTCGGCTATATCTCTATTAAGAAACCTGGAAATATTTACCATTTAAAGTTCGGTTTTTCAGAGTCAGGCGCTATTGGAACGAACGATGGTGTATCGTTTCAACCAATGGAGATTGACGGAATAACTGAACGGGCTGGCGAGAAACGGAGGAAGCGTGATGCGCAAGAGCAGGCTGCTGACGGGCACAATCGGAAGTTTCCTGTTGTTGACGAGCGTTTCTGCTCTTGCGGAAGATAGCGAGAATAGGGCCGATCCGGACAAGCTCGCTTTCTCGATCGAGAACATGGATCGGTCGGTTGATCCTGCAGACGATTTTCGGCGCTATGCGTCGGGCGGCTGGTTCGATCGCGTAGAGCGGCCTGCTGATCGGCCTGTCTATGGTTTCATGCAGATCATGGGCGACACGATCAGCCAGCAGATGGCGAGCGTGCTGGCTGAAGCAGCCGCGACTTCCTCCTCGGCAGCAAAGGGAAGCCCGGCACAGCAGGTCGGTGCCTTGTACAACTCCTATGTCGATGTCGATCGGATCGATGGCACTGGCCTTGCCCCGATCGCCGGGGAGCTGGCGCGGCTGGAGGCCGTCGAAGGCAAGGAAGACCTGGCCGCCTATCTGGGTGCCTTCTCGACGCGCACCGGGCAGTGGCCGTTCGTCAATGTGTCTATTTTCCAACATCTGTCCGACGTTACACGCAACGCGGTCTATTTCGAAATGGGCCACAGGGCGCTGACGATCAGCGCAATCTACGAAAGTCCGGAAGACTCGACGCTTCGCACGATCTACCGCGATTACGTGACCTCGATGCTGGAAGTGGCCGGTGTGCCTTCGGACCGCGCACGAGGGATGGCCGCAACGTCGCTCGCAATCGACACCCTGCTGCATGCAGGGCAACTTGATCCGGTCAAGAAGGTCGACAGACGCAACATAAACAACCCGCGGACGATTGAAGAACTGCGCGCTGAATCTGCCGATTTCGCAGTCGGAGCGTATCTCCAGGCTCTCGGATTGCAGATCCCGGACCGGGTTATCCTGATCGACCCGGATGCGGCCAGCACGCTTGGCAAGGTGATGGCCGCCTTCACCGTCGACGAACTAAAGGGCTATCTCAAACTGCGCCTGATCCAGTCCTTCGGGACAGTTCTGACCACGAAGTTCGAGGAGCCGAAGAAGCAGGTGAACATCGCGCTTCTTGGTGCCTATGCCGAAAAACCGCGCGAAGAGTCGGTCGTCGAATTCATCCAGAAGACGCTGGGCCAGCCGCTGGGGCGACTTTACGTCCAGAACTTCTTTTCAAAGCCGCAGGTAGATGCGGGCCTGGACATGATCCGGCGCATCCAGGCCGCTTTTCGCAAGCGGATCGAAGCAAACGATTGGATGGCCGAAGAAACGCGCTCGGCCGCGCTGGGAAAGGTCGACGCGCTCTACTACCGTGTCGGTTATCCCGACCGTTGGATCGACTATGGCGAGGTCGAAATTGGCGACGATCCGGTGCAGAATGTGATCAACCTTCGCGAGTTTGAAATGGCCCGGATTGCGGCGAAGCAGGATGGGCCCGTCGAAATTTGGGCTTTCTCCGATCCGCTCCACACGGCCCCGACCGTGGTCAATGCCGCCTACGATGCCCTTATTAACGGGTTCGAAGTCACTGCCGCCATCGCGCAGCCGCCCGCTTTTTCTGTAAACCGCGATGCGCCGCTCTATTTCTGCCGCCTCGGGGCAATTATCGGCCATGAAATGACCCACGGCTTCGATACCGGCGGGCGGAATTTCGATGCGAAGGGCAACCTTCGAAACTGGTGGACGGCGAGGGACGAGGCCCGTTTCGAGGCAGAGGCGCAGAAGCTGATCGACCAGGGTAATGCCTTCGAGGTGCTTCCCGGCACCTTCATGAACGGCGGTCTGACTGTGACCGAGAACCTGGCCGACATCGGCGGCATAACCCTAGCCCACGATGCCTTGATGAATTACCTCGAAGTGCACCCTGACGAGAACGTCGAGATCGACGGCCTTAGCCCCAGCCAGCGCTGTTTCATCGCCTATTCTCAGCTCTGGGCGGAACAACGATCGGACGGGGCCATGCGGGTGCAGCTGGAAGACAACCACGCTCCCGGCATCTATCGCGCCGTTGCCCCGCTGCAGCATCTCGAAGCCTTCTACGACGCCTTCGACATAGAAGAGGGCGATCCGATGTGGCTGCCACCCGAAAAGCGGATCGATATCTGGTAGCACACAGAAGGATGGGATCATGACTGAAGCGAAGGCAAATCCGGTCGACCACAGCCGGGACTATCCGTACTACAACGGGCAGCCGGTCATGCTTCCCGGCACCCAGTGGCTCGTGCCGCTGGCGGGCGTAGTACTCGCCACATGGATTCTGCTCGGACAGTTTCCAATCTTTACGGAAGGCTATTTACGGCTTGCTCCGAGCCTTCTGTTAGCGCTTCTTCCCATCATCGGTCTTGTCATCGTGGCCGGAAAGCACTGGACCGCGCTGTTCCGGAACGTTCATCTAAAAGACGTCGGATGGATGTTCGCCTTCGCGCTGTTGAATTATGCGATCGCGGTTCCGCTAGGTTTCATCACAATGGAGTTCATCGAGACCGAGCGGAATGCAGGCGTCAGCGGCTTGGCCGCCTCCGGAAATGCCGACAGGGTACTGTTCTTCGTAAACTCCATTCCCCAGCTCATCGGGGAGGAGTTGATCACGATCGTGCCGTTCCTCGCGATCCTGTACTACATGACGCAAAAGCTCGGGCTATCGATACGAAGCGCGGTGATCGCCGCCTGGTTGGCTACTGCAGTATGGTTCGCGGCTATCCACCTGCCGACTTATAACTGGAACATTCTCCAGTGCCTGATCCTTATTGGTGGAGCGAGGCTCGTGCTGACGCTCGCCTACATCAAGACCAAGAACCTTTGGGTCTCTGCGGGGGCGCACATTCTCAACGACTGGACCACGTTTACGCTGGCACTGGTCGGCGCGAGCGTGGGGGCGGCTTGAATGTCAAGATGATAACGCCCGCACTATTTGGAAGGCTCCTGCCTGGTCGGTCGTCTTGATACCTCACGGGATCGGTCGGTTTCGTACCGTCCGGTCCAGTGGCTTTTCAGGCAGGCCACTTCGCCCCGTTGGCCGACGGCCTATTCACCCGAATACCGCCATTCTCTCCAGGAAAACTCGATAGGACGCCAGCAATGCAAGTATCGCTCCGGCGGGCAGGGAAAAACAGAGCAGCCAAGGCCCGAAGCGCGGCCTGGGCCTGATCTGTAGAAGATGCGTGCCAGCCCCGATAGCGGCAAAAACCACGCCCATGGTCAGATTGCGGATTACACCGCCGGGATAGAGCAGGCCGCTGACGGATACGATCGCTGCCAGGCTCGTCCAGAGCACAAGCGATGCGAGGTTCAGCCTTCGAAGAATCGACCTCCGGTTCATCATTCCGCCCCTTGCCTTCGGGGCGTGCCATGCAGCCAGTTCTCGCCGATTGGAATTTTTCAATGGTCTGGTCCGCCTATTCGGCGACGGCTTTCAGTTCGTAGCTGCGAGAAATACCCGCATCCCTGTCATTGCCCATCAGGTAGATTGTTACTTTGTATTCGCCCGTTTCCGGCGCCACGCCTGCCCAGAAATCGGCATTGTCGATCGCTCGCAAGCCGACATAAAGCGCCGCTCCGCCAGAGGGAGGCACGACATTGAAATAGATGCTGCCGCGGCCATCGAGGCTTACATTGATAGTCTGCCCTTCGCGAGCCTCGAAGGTATATTCGGCCACCTCGTTGCCGGTCAGGGTGCCCCTATGTGTTGTTGCGTCCGCCTCGGCCGGCGTTTCGGCCTTCGCCGGGACTGCGGGATCGAACGGGATGGAAATCATGGTGACGCCATCCACGTCACCGACAGCTTCTGCCCCCGTGCTGGCCAGCAGGGCCTTTGCTGCAGACGACGTGGCGACGCCGGGACATCCCACTAGCGTAGCTGAATCGTCGAGGTAATTGACGGTGGCATCGCTCTCGCCAAGTCGGCGGCAGGTATCGCCTGCCACCGGGTATCCATCGCCAATCACTTTCAGGGTTACAGGCCAAGCGAATTTCGCTGTTCCAGCGGTGGTCACCGCATCCGCGCTTTCGCCAGTGGCCGCATCGGTCTCGCCTTGCTGCGCGCAGCCTGCGGCGGCGAAAAGGCACGCAACCGACAGTCCAGTGAAAAAAATTCGCATCTAACGGTCTCCATTATCGAATATCGGGCAGCCAACAACAGTGACATCGAATTTTGCCTCGATGATATGCGTGACAAGTCCTGCGGCGACGTTACATGTATCTTGCATGAGTGCAAATTGCCGAGCAACATTCACAGTATGGCTTCGGAAATCAGCTATCTTGCGTTTCTGTATAAATTTCGACGCCCGCGCACTCTGCTGGGGGCCTGTCGATGAAAGTGGTAAACACCCCGGTCTTGTTGTTCATAAGCTTGAAAGCCTAGCGGCCAAATTCTTATACGATCAAGTTACAGATGAAGAAGAGGAGTCCATTCCTAAAGAGGATATGGATTACATTTTTGATCAGTTCTATGCAGACAATATTCTTTAATTACGGGGACAGTATACCTAACTCCATGATTTGACCTACCGCAGCTCCGGGGGCAGTATACCGATTTCTGCAGATCCCATCTGCGGTATCCGAATAACAGGACTCTTGCGGACAAGGAGGGACAGTTCGCTGCTCTCACCGGTATCCTGCGATATCATGCAGGCATGGTGCCTGCTCTTGCGCCCGAGACGATACAGGCTTGATAGTCGCAGACGGTTGGGTCACCGACGCTGATGCCGGAAAAGTAGCCAGGGCCCCGGCGCGGCACGCCGCCGGTAACGCCGAATGTTCTCATCAACACATCATTCAACTCCGAGGTTACGCTGGTGATTTCATCCAAAGGTTTCTCGTCTGTTCTTGCCAAGTTCACCGCGCTTGCCTTGCTCTTTGTTCAGGCGGGCGTGTTTGCGGAAACCTCGCAGGAACGGGTTCATAGCATGTCGCATCATGTGATGCCCTTTGAGATGGCGAAGACGGTGCACGTCTTCAAGATGACGGAGTCCGGCGGTATCCAGCGCGTCCTGGCACGGGACCCGAGCGACGCTGAGCAGATAGCACTGATTCGCCAGCATCTGAAACACGAAGCCGGAAGATTCAGTCATGGCGACTACTCCGATCCGGCCAATTTACATGGCGCTGACATGCCGGGGCTTGCAGACCTGCAGGCGAACCCCGCTGCGGTCGAGGTTTCCTACTCCGAACTGCCGGCGGGGGCCCAGCTTACCTTTGAGACGAAGGATCTGCGGTTGCTGACAGCGATACATCGGTGGTTTGGTGCCCAGCTTTCCGAGCATGGCGCCGATGCCCGGGCCGAATAAGGAACGCCGGGGGCCTTGTCGTTAATTGGGTAAATGCTGGATGATCGTTGCATGATTGATCTGCTGTTGTAAACCAACAGGGACAGGTCTTGCCTTTTGCACCGATCTCTTGGCTTGAAGCTCTTCGCATGAGTCTTATACTCGTTAATCTATACCCCGTCAGAGCACTCTCATCGCATCTATATGCCAGCAGATACGTGCGAACAGGGTTAAATCTCCAGTACTGATCAGTTCCAGCGGCGATTTCCCTTCGAAATACGGGTCTTCATGAGGGCTCGACATGTAACCGTACACGTCCTCGGGGTCGTCGAAGATTGTGCCGAGGTCCGAGTGGATATTGAGCACGAAGGTCACGCGCTCACATTGTTCGTCACTGAGGACCTCGGGAAATGGCTGGTCAGGATCCAGCTGCAGGATAGCGAGCGCCTGATTGGGCGTGCACTGCCATTGGACCAGAATATGCAGTGCATCGGATAGGCCGTTGCTCATATGTTTAACCCCCGATCACATTCGTTAGGCTGTCCCGCCGGCATGTACCCGGCCACCGAACATGTAAATTACAGTATAGATGCAGCCTCCGTGCACTTCTCCAGCAAGGGGTGTCGCAGGCAGAGACACGGCCGCTCTCGGCGGGAACCTATGAATAAGTCCCCGTTGATTCGTTTATTGACCCGGTCGCGCCGCGCTTCGCGGGCCGGGGGCTTCCGCCTGATAAACCTCACTCGTCGGCCTGGAACAATGTTACCGCAGGAGATAATCCCTTGAAGTGTCCAAAATGTGGCTACCTGCGACAGGATCAGGACAGTCATGTCATGGCGGGTGTCTGCCCCCAATGCGGTATCGCCTACTCAAAATGGAAAAAGAACCCGGTCACGGCGCACGAGCAGACGCCAGCGACTGAGCCCGAGAATTTCAGCATCCAGCCACTGGAGCCCTGGTCGAAGCGCGTCTTGAACCGGCTGCTCGAAGTGCCCGAGTCGGTGGACTCACTGGCGTTCTGGGGCAGGGTCGCGCTTTTTGTCGCATTCTTCATCTGGGGCTGGTCGTTTATCCTCGGCGGTATCGACTGGCGCTCGATCGGTGGCTCATTTCTGCACAACGTGAACCTGCCTTTCCACGAGTTCGGCCATGTGCTGTTCAGGCCCTTTGGCCGCTTCATGACGATTCTGGGCGGGAGCCTGTTCCAGGTACTGATGCCGCTGGGGCTGATGCTGGCGTTTATCCTCCAGCGGCGCGACACCTTTGCCGCCTCCATCATGTTATGGTGGTCCGGTCAGAACTTTATCGATGTTTCCCCTTATATCGCCGATGCGCCCCACCGCGCCATTCCTCTGATTCGAGGGTTGAGTGAGGCGTATCATGACTGGGGCAATTTGCTGGCGATGACCGGAAGTCTGCAGAGGGCTGGCCTGTACGCCGGTCTTTCCTTCGGTATCGGGGTTGCATTGATGCTGTTGAGCTTCTGCTGGGGCGGTTATCTGCTCTATCGTCAGCATCCAAATATGGAAGCATAAATAAACATAATCTCCGCTGAGTTAATAACGTTTCACGTTTTACACTAAAAGAAAGGGATTTATCTGATGTCAGCTGAAAATGGAAAGCAGGAAGTAACGGTTGTTGATATAAAAATGCCATTTATGTCGATGGTCGTATTTATGGTTAAGTTTGCAATTGCGTCTATACCGGCGTTTATCATTATCTCCATAATATTCAGTGTGTTTACTGCTATATTTGGTGGGATGTTTCACGGAATGGGTAGGTATTGAATGAGTGCCTGGTTAATTCGGGAAGCGTATCCCTCACCACAGGCTTTCCCGAATTTCCGGGGTAGGGGATAGCGCTCATCGCTCATATCAGGATATGTATACCCTGTACCGCGGCTGCTTGGTCAACGCCCTGTTTGCCGTCGTCCCGGTAGGTTCCTTAGACTGAGTTCCGCCGGTTGAGTCGCCCAATTGGCGCATTACTGTCCTTGTGTGGCCTAGACTTGAACAGACGGAACCTTCACCCACCCAGCAAGGAGCGCCCCATGGCATCTAAAACCCCTGTCAACGAGCAGATTACCGATGCTGTCACCCAGGCCAACGCCAAGTCCATTGCCGAGTCCCCGGCCAGGCACTGGGTCACCCGCTATCAGTGAGTCAAAAGGCAAAACCTGCACCCCGTTAACCCCTGATGGAGCTGTGGGAATCTTATGAAAGAAAGCCTGCTCAGAAATTTCATCCGGCCATTACTGGTCACAATCATCATTGCGATAGGGGCGTTCTCGGGAGTATTCGACTCGGATGCGGAAGCGTCCGTGGAGGCTGCGCTTAAACGCTCGCTCGTGACTTTCGGCGTCGCAAGAAGCCTCAACGCCGTGATTTCTGTCGCCCAGGGAACGGAAGTCAGCGTTACCCCAATGGGTATGGGGGTTACGCTGGCGCCCGGGGAGGTCCTCGACCCTCTCAACGATTTGGTTGAGCGATTTTCCGGATTCATGTTGGTGAGCTCGGTGGCCTTGGGCACACAGAAAGTGCTGTTGGAAATTTCCAGCTGGTTACCCTATTCAATAGTCCTCGTGGTTATCGGTCTCGCGGCCGTTGCTTCAAGAGTGTTACCGGGAAGGGCCTTTGGATACTGGAAGCATTACCTTTGGAAAGTATTTCTGGTTCTGGCAATCCTGCGCTTTCTTCTCCCCGTTGCCCTTATCGGCTCTGAATGGATGTACTCTGGTTTCCTGAAATCCCGCCATATGGAGGCGGAAAACGGCATCACCCAGGCATCGCAGCATGTTCAGTCAATTAACGAAGAAAGAGCGGTGACCATCCCGGAAGAATCGGATGAAGGGGCTTGGAACGCTGTAAAAAGCTGGGCTGAAGGCGCAAAGAACAGGGCCACTTCGACTGTTGATCTTGAACGCTATTCGGAGGCGCTCAAGGAGACGGCCAAAGATACGATCGAGCTGATTGTCGTGTTCTTTTTAAGCACTTTCCTGTTTCCGGTGGCTATAGCCCTTGCGTTCTGGAAGTTTACAAAATGGGCGCTAACCCGACCCGCGGTGTCGGAGGCACCGGGCAATCCCGGCGGCCAAGTCGTAGAATGACCTGAAGACCCGACCACTCTTTAGTGGAGGCTGCGATGCAGACCAAACCGGTAAAAAAGCGCGAACTTCATAACCATCATTTCGACTCGACCATCTGGAACGATTTTCAGTTTCGCGATGACGACATTGTTATCGCGACTTACGCCAAGTCGGGCACGACCTGGATGCAGCAAATCGTCGCCCAGTTGCTGTTCAGCGGTGCCGAGGGTCTGGACGTGGCTGAAATGTCGCCCTGGATGGATCTGCGGGTGCCTCCGAAAGCGATCAAGATTCCGGCTGTCGAAGCGCAGACCCACAGACGCTTTCTGAAGACGCACCTGCCGGTCGACGCCCTGGTCGTATCCGATCAGGCAAAATACATCTACATCGGCCGAGACGGACGCGACGTGGTGTGGAGCCTGTACAACCATCATCTCAATGCCAACCAGGCCTGGTACGATGCGCTGAATGGAACGCCAGGGCGGGTCGGACCCGCCATCGAGCCACCGCCCGAATCCATCAGTGACTACTTCGACCAATGGCTGGCGCTGGATGGCTTTCCATTCTGGTCGTTATGGGAGAATGTTCGCACCTGGTGGGATATCCGCGATTTGCCCAACGTGCACTTTGTGCATTTCGCCGACCTGAAAGCCGATATGGCCGTGGAGATTCGTCGCATCGCCGATTTTCTGGATATCCCCGTCGACGAAGACAAGTGGGCTGCGATCCTGCACCATTGCAGTTTCGACTACATGAAGGCCAATGCAACCAGGAGCGTTCCGTTGGGCGGCGCTTTCTGGGAGGGCGGGGCCGAAACCTTTATTCACAAAGGCGTCAACGGTCGCTGGCGCGAAGTGCTGGCTGCGGAGCAAGTCGCCGCCTACGAGCAACGGGCCCTGGCTGAGCTGGGCGAGGCCTGTGCCGACTGGCTGGCTCATGGCGGCCGGGGAACTGGCGTAAGGTGAAAAACTGCTTTGACAGCCCGTTTTCCAGCAAGCCGTCCAGGAGCAGGTGGCCCATCCGGATATTATCGTCGGCAGGCATAGCCTCTCAGAAGGCAATGTCAGCCTCAAAGCGCCCGAGCCTTTGACCCTAAACCCCGATTGGACAGACTGAATGAGCCAGCAGCAACCGAACAATCCCTTACACGGCTTAACCCTTGAGAAAATCCTGACCCGTCTGGTGGAACACTACGGCTGGGATGGGTTGCACGAAAAGATCAATATCAACTGTTTCCGTAACGATCCCTCAATCAAGTCATCGTTGAAGTTCCTGCGCAGGACCCCGTGGGCCAGGGATAAGGTGGAATCGCTGTACATCAGAACATTTGCCTGAACGATGAAGCCGAGCGGGGCAGACTCGTCATCTGCCGTCCGCTTTTCGGCACTGATCCCAGCCCGATGCAACGGTGCTTCGTCGCTGGTGCCACAAATCACCGACTCCGCTCCTGCGGATCCTCTAGGCAGAATAAGCGTTAGCCATCACAGATAGCGCTCGCTCAGCAGGTTCACGCAAGCCCTTCACTGGCCGACCGCGATACTCGTCGCCGCGGCATTGGTCTTGCGGCCCGGCGAATACGAGACCTGAGACATGGCCGTTCTGGAGTGCGTGGCTCTGCGCCTACTGTGGCGTAAGGTCGACAGGTATACTGTCCCCGTAATTCCTTTCACTACGGTTCTTCACCCGCCCATGAGCCAGTCCAAAACATCCAACTACCTCAGCTGTTACAGTCCGCAGGTTCAGCAGCAGGCCCAGGCGTTGCTGGATAACAACAAGGCCGGCGCCTGGTTGCTGAAGAAGTATCCGCAGGTCCATGAGCTGGGGTCGGAGCGGGCGTTGTATGCATATGCCCAGGACATCAAGAGCCGGTTTATGCGCAGTTCTGCGCCGATCAGCAAGGTGATCTACGACGACAAGATTCACGTCATCAACAATGCCTTGGGCCTGCACACCTATGTGTCGCGGGTGCAGGGCAGCAAGCTGAAGTCGAAAAACGAGATCCGGGTCTCGTCTCTGTTCCGCAAGGTGCCGGAGCCATTGTTGCGGATGATCCTGGTTCATGAGCTGGCGCATCTGCGCGAGAAGGAACACGACAAGGCATTTTACAAGCTCTGTTGTTACATGGAGCCGGATTACCACCAGCTGGAGTTCGATCTGCGTTTGTACCTGTGTCACCGCGATCGTTTCGGCGATTTGTGGTGACGATCAACGGCTTCGTCGCGCCCTGCAAAGCGCTATTCACCCGGCTTGCAAATAGGATTTGCAAGTCACGCCGCTGAAACGGGCCAGGTACGCGGACATGCTGGTTTCTGTGGCGTTCGCATTGGCCTGCGGCCAATGGTGAAACATCCCTGTTTCTCCTATCAACCCGCCGGGCTAATAACGACGCGTCCGTACCGGTCGGGTCTCTCGTCCTGACGGCCCTGTAGAACCTGTCGCCCCTTGTCTTGCGGACGGGATATGGCCGCCGGCTGTTGTTCCGGAGCCGCTACGCTTCCAGGTCCCCGGACCCTCGTCGGTCTGTTCCTGCCTGACGGTGCTCCCGTCGATGCGGGAGTCCCTCTCCCGCAAGCCTCCGAACCACAAAGCCCAGATCTCTATCCCCATCTATACTGCGATACCGTCACTGAGACATGCAGAGGTGATCGAGATGAAAAGCGCAGTGCTGGCTAAGCACTTCCCAGCAGGCGAAGGCAAGAGCTACAAAGTTGGCCGGATGACCATGACGTTCAAGACCACGGCCTGTGAAGACTGGGACGCCTATACCATCTGCGACAACATCGTGCCGCCCGAATCGGGTGCGGGCTACCACCGGCATCCGACCTACGATGAGACATTCATCATTTGCGAGGGGCACTTCGATTTCCGTCTCGATGACAAGTTGCTGAAACTCGGGCCGGGTGACGTGGTATTTGTGCCGAGGGGAACACCGCACGGTTTTGTCAGCACTGGCCCTGAAGAGGGGCGACAGATCCTCATCAGCTCTCCCGGAGGCATCTTCGATGCGCTGGTGGCCGAAGCGACGGCGCTGGACACCGGCAGCCCGTCGCGGCCCGCCGCTGCAGACGCAAAGGCTATCGCCACGAAGTATGGGGTCGAGTTTCTGCCCGATTAATCTGCGCCCGGTGCTTTCAATACCCTGTGCCAGGGCGCATCGAGGCACGAAAGCTCCCGTCGAGCGCCGCGCCTCCGGGAATTCCGGCGGCGTTATGCCTGAGGAGGATAGATTGAGAACAATTCTACTGATCATAAGCGCGCTGGTGCTGGGTGGCTGCCTGGGTATGCCCGATTCGGTGAAGCCGGTATCGGATTTCGAGCTGAATAAGTATTTGGGTAAATGGTATGAAGTCGCGCGACTGGATCACTCATTCGAACGGGGATTGAGTCAGGTCACTGCCGAGTACAGTCGTAAAAACGATGGCGGTGTGTTGGTTGTAAATCGGGGTTTTTCTGAAGCTGATAACAGATGGAAAGAGGCTGAAGGTAAAGCGTATTTCGTGAATACAGATTCAGAAGGTTATCTGAAGGTTTCGTTCTTTGGACCATTCTATGGTTCTTATGTTGTATTTGAACTGGATCATCAAGACTATCAGTACGCGTTTGTATCGGGGCCTGATACGGACTATCTATGGCTTTTGGCAAGAACGCCATCAGTCGAGCCGGACGTTATGCAGAAATTTATCGAGATGTCTGAGGAACGGGGGTTCGATACAAAAAAATTGATTTACGTTAAGCAAGAATAATACTTGGCAAAAAGTTTATTGGGATACGCATCATGCTGGAAACACGCACCGGCAATACACTAACGGTCGAGTCCGCTCAAGCCGCCGACCTGTACCAGAAGGCCGTCGACTTGATCCTGGGATCGGAATCCGGTGCGGCACAGGCCCTGGACCGGGCGCTCGAGCTCGAACCGGCGTTCGCGTTGGCGGCAGCGGCTCGTTACTGCGTGGCGAAAGATGTTGGCGAGCCCGGGGCCGAAATCTACCGGGCGCTTGCAGAACGTGCCTCCCTGGCCGCATCCGACTGGGAGCGGGAACATGTCGATGTGCTGATCGGTATTATCGACCAGCCCGGCGCTACCTTGGCAAAGGCCCAAACGTACATCGAAACCACGCCTGCCGATCTATTGGTCGTTTCCCAGTTGGCGGGGTACCTGTTGTTCTACGGTGGACCTCACAAGCTGGAAGCGGTGCTGAACGTTTTCGAGTCCGTGGAAGGGGCGCTGAGCAACGACTGGGCATTTCTGGCCCGGCTTGGATTTGCGGCCAGTGAAGCGGGACAACGCACACGCGGGCGCGAGCTGCTCGAGCGGGCTTTGGACATTCGGCCCCAGGCGCTCTATTCCATTCACGGTCTGGCGCACCTGTTGCACGATGAGGGGGCCGCTGAAGAGTCGGTCAAGGTGCTGGAGGACTGGCTCAGGGTCCATGAAGCAGGCGCCCGTGAAGGGCAAATGTATGGGCATGTGCAGTGGCACCTGGCCCTGGCCGAGTGGCAGGTGGGCGACCGGGAAGCGGCAATGCGGCGTTACCTGGCATACTGCGCTCCCAGCACCACGACCTGCGGCCCGATTCTGACCCTTGCCGACTGTGGCGGCTTCCTGCTGCGGGATTACCTGAAAAGCGGTCAGGCGAGTCCCTTGCAAACTGATGTTCTGGAGCATATCGAGCGCGTCTGGGGAATGATGGGCCATCCCTTCGTCGCGCTGCACGTTGCTGGCCTGTATGCGAGTGCCGGCGACCTGGGCGGGCTTCAACGCTGTGAACGGGCGCTTTTGGACAAAGCGGCCGGGGGGAATCCTGATGTATCGCTTGCGCTGGTGTCCGCATTACGTGATTTCGTGGCTGGCGACTATCAGCACGCGGCCCGGACCCTCGCGACACTGTCCCCGAGCGCGCGTATCGGTATTGGCGGCAGTAATGTCGAGCGAATACTGGTCGACCTGCTTGAAACCCAGTGCAACGCGCGAAACTGAACTATCAACGGTTTGGTTTCCAGGGAGGCAAAGGTGGCAGAAGTGATTTTGGAGTCCACAATCAGGTGTCCAAGGTGCGGTCATCAAAAAACGGAAACGATGCCGACTGACGCCTGCCTGTATTTCTACGAATGCGAGTCCTGCCATGCCCTCCTGAAACCGAAGTCTGGCGACTGCTGTGTCTTCTGTTCTTATGGCTCGGTCGCATGTCCGCCCATTCAAGAGGGGGCGGGCTGTTGTGGTTCAAGGCAATAGACAACCGCATCAGTGTGCAGCCGATGCTAGGGTGGGACGTTAGTAATTGAGATTCCTGTTGCCAAGGCAACCTACCTGAACACCCAAAACCTATGGAAGCTGTTCTGGCAACGTGCTGATGTGGAGTGGCATGGTTACGAGCCCAATCTGACAATACCTTCGCTAAAAGAGTTTCTGGCTGTTGTTGACGTAGATGAATGTGGCTGCTTTTGGCGTTAAAAGGAAGACACTGCGGCATTACACCTGCGTCGTGTACTTCTTCAAATATGAGTGCTGGATGGTATGCAAGGGTCGAGCTCTTCGGCCTGCACTGTTCGCGCGTAAGCGGAATTATCCGATAGACTGGAGGCAAGGCTGCCGCTTTGACCGTTGACTACCATCTCATAGAAAATAAAAACATGCTCAAAAAGGTCTATACTACCGTATCAATGTGCCCCAAAAAATCAGAATATGAGTTTGTATGCACGTATCAAAAAAGCCAATAGGGTTCTGGTCAGCTGTTTCAATGGGTATTGGGGCAATGGTCGGGGCCGGTATTTTTGCGCTTCTGGGTGAAGCCAGTGTTATCTCCGGTAGTGCCGTTTATATTTCGTTTATCGTCGGTGGTATAGTTGCGTTGTTTAGTGGGTATTCTTTAGGCAAACTCGGGGCATGCTATCCGTCGTCCGGTGGGATTATAGAATATTTGTCTCAGGCTTATGGGGCCGGTCTTTTTACCGGGAGCATGGGCGTGATGATGTACTTTGCTGCTGTAGTTTCTCTCAGTTTGGTTGCTAAGGCATTTGGAAATTACGCGATCACTTTTTTGCCAGACCATGCAGCATTACAGATATGGCAGCACATTTTCTCAATTGGAGTTATAGTTCTATTTGTTTTGATTAATCTCGGGGGAGCAAAAGATGTTGCTGTTTTAGAAAGAGTTACTGTCGGAATAAAATTTGTTGTTTTAGCTGGACTGTCTGTTGCCGGTATTATTGTTATTAAACCGGAACTGTTATCAACTTCGCACTATCCGCCAATAAATAATGTTTTTTTTAGTATTGCAATAACATTTTTTGCTTATGAGGGATTTCGGGTCATTACCAATGTGGCAGAGGATATGCCAGACCCATCCAAAACGCTGCCTCGTGCCATGGTCGCTGCTATTTTATTGGTTATGTTGCTTTATGTGATGATCGCGTTTGCCGTTTTTGGTAATTTGCCGGTTAGTCAGGTGATAGCCGCCAAAGACTTTGCGTTGGCGCAGGCGGCCTTACCCATATTTGGCCATGTCGGTTTTAGTGTGGTTGCGGTTACGGCGCTTATATCAACGGCATCTGCTATAAATGCCAATTTGTATGCGGTCACCAATGTTACTTATCAACTTGCTAAGGATGGCGAACTTCCAAGCTTATATGGAAAACCGATTGCTCATAGTCGAGAAGGGCTTGTTGTCAGTGGAGTTTTTATCATTGTATCTTTGCTATTGTTTGATTTGACTGAAATTGCTGCTATTGGCTCTGTATCGATCCTCTTTATTCATGCTGTGACACATATTGGACATCTGAAACTGATAAATGAAACAGGTGCATCAAAAATCATGATAATTCTGGCTGTACTGTCGAGCTCTATTGCGCTGGTGCTTTCATTTATTTACATATCCAGAGAGTTGGATCACATAATCATAATTCTTGCCGGATTTGTCGTTGTCGCAGCTGTTACGGAGTTCTCGCTTCAAAAAATCAATAAAAAAGAAATCAGGCCAAGGATAAAAAATATTTGATAAAAGGTTAATGACATACATGCAGACAACAACAGGGACTTATTCATAGGTTCCGTATCTGCCGGACCCGACCCGAAACTCTTGAGAAACAGATGCGCAAGCGATTCCCACAGCACGCGAAGGGCACCTGCTAACTCACTGCAGGCGGTCAGGAAACCGAGATCATGTATCGGTTCGGCCATGAACTGCCCGAGTTCGCAATGTTCCCGTTGCTCGATCGGCCCGATGCACTCGCAGGGCTGAAGAGCATGTATGAGCGCCATCTCGAGACGGCAGCGGCCATCGGCTTTTCCGTCCTATCGGAGGCCTGGACAGGGCTGCTGAGGGCGACATTACTTCCTGAAACGTTAGTAAACACAATGGCGCGCGGGCGTCGATTTCGCTTCTGCCCTGCGCGACTGGTTCAAACGTATCCGCATGCTTCGCCCCAATGCCTCGGCAATGGACAAGATGGTGCTCTGCAGTATCGGACATCCGGAGGACGGCGATCCTGAGAATCTCGGGATGCTGATGGGCGAGCTGGCGCGGCGCTATCCACACATCGACATCTGGGGAGGTTGCGGTGGAACCCGGGAGAAGCACCTCGGTCATATTGCCCGGCAAGTGGGAAAACCGGTCGCCAATTAACCTGACGGACACATAGATGCTCTATCTGTTGGTCCAGCGCTTCGCGAAAACAGGCGGGGGTTCCCAAGCAATCATGGCTTGCAGCGGCGGTTGCTTGATGCCGCCGCTGAAGCCGATCAATACCTGTATCAGGGAGGATTATGGAAATCAAAAGGAACATCGTCTTCGGTTCGGGGCCGTTGGGGCTCTGGGTCGCGCAAATGCTCGTTGAGCAATACAAACAGGTCGCGGTCGTTAACCGAAGCGGACAAGTGGCCCATAAGATCTCAGACCAGATAGACATCATTGCCGGGGATGGCAACGATTCTGAAAAGGTTTATGAGATCTGCAGAGGTGCGGATGCAGTATTTCATTGCGCAATGCCGCCTTATACGCAATGGCCTGAAAAATTCCCGTCACTGACGCGGGGAATCCTTGATGGAGTGAAACGGGCCGGCTGTAAATTGATTTATGCCGATAATCTGTATGGGTACGGCGATACCGAGGGCTTGCCAGTAACGGAGTCGCTTCCCTATAGAGCGACCGGCCGCAAGGGAAAGGTCAGGGCGGAAATGGCAGAGATGCTGTTGAAGGAACCCGGCCTGAAGGTTGTAATTGCAAGGGGATCCGATTTCTATGGGCCCATGGTCACGAATTCTGCCTTCGGCGGGATGTTTTTCAAGGCCGCGCTGTCGGGTAAACCGGCCAGCGTGCTGGGGAATGTGGATTTGCCGCATACCTATACCTACATAAAGGATTTCGCCAGGGCTCTGGTCAGGCTGAGCGACCAGGACGACGCCGTTGGCCAGGTGTGGCATGTCGCCAACCCTCCGACCGTTACCACGCGGCGACTGGTTTCGCTTGTCGAAGAGCATTTACAGAAACCGGTCAGGATACGGTCTGCAGGAAAGCGCATGGTCTCGTTTTTGGGGCTTTTCAATCCCATGCTGAAAGAGATGAGCGAGATGATGTATGAGTGGGAGCAGCCATACATCGTTGACCACAGGAAATACGAAGACCGGTTCGGCAACGATAGCACCCCCCATGAGATAGCGATCCGGGAAACCCTGGAGTGGTACCGCGCCAGCCCGGATATCACATGACAGATTTTCAGCTCGGCGTTCAATTCGCAGGCGGGAGCGCAGGCATATTCGTAAATTCTTGATTGTCGCCATACAGAGACGGTAATGGTGAGAACCTGACGCCCAATGGAGTTTATATTCTATTGGGCGTTTTCATTAGGTGTATTTAATATAAAACAAATGTTTGAAAGAAGCTGAGATATGCGTTAGATTCGACTGTGTTTAGCTAAAGTGCGGACTCCTGTGGTGCTCTGATCAATAGCAAAGGTAGTACACCTGGGCTGCAGCGAAGCGCCCTGTGCTAACGCCTGGAGACGACAGGATAGATTTTTTATATAGCAGATATATATCAAAAAAATAACCAAGGATGGTATCAAAATGTTTGTAAATTTCGATTTTCATGTCACCAAAGCGCAATATGTTAAAGTTATCGTGCTGCACCTATAAAGCCCTCCCTGTGGCCTATCCAATAGCGGGAACCGGCTGTGGTGTAGCAATGGTATGCTGTTCGAATATTGCTGTCTAAAGTGCGGTTGGCGGCTTTAAATAAATTTATTATGGCGGTCGATCTTTTTCTGGCGAAGGCCTGCGGAATATTCTGGCGGGCATGCGTCGCTATGCAGTAATTGCTTCCAAGTCAACAATCGAAGAAAACCTTATTGGCTCGCCAAATGGGGCGGTTCGCGGTTGCTTTACGTTTAGGCTTGGGCGCCAGGGGCGGCGACCTTTATGGATCAATATTTCAGGTAAAAGGAGTTCGGTCATGGAAAATGCTGAAGGCGCAACCAGCGATTATGAGCAAGTCAAAGTCGCGATTGTTGGCGCTGCGTGTAAATTTCCAGGCGGATCTAACAATCCAGAGCTGTTCTTTCAGAACCTGCTTTCCGGTAGAAACTATGCCAGCAAGATCCCCATGGATCGTTGGTCTCTGGATAAGTTCAGCAACGCCAGCGACTCTGCGGGTAAGGCGTATGTCGAGTTCGGGCACTTTCTGCACGACTACGACTACCGCGGCTTCGATGCCGAATTCTTCAACCTTTCACCGCGTGAAGTCGAATTCCTCGATCCGCAACAGCGGATGCTCCTGGAGCTGAGCTGGGAAGCGCTGGAGTCTGCCGGGCTCGACCCGGAGCAGATGGCCGGCTCCGAGACCGGGGTTTTTGTCGGCGGTTTCACGGTTGACCATCTGCTCAACCAGTTGGGGGCGGGGGCCAGGGACACCATTGGTTCCCACAGCGCGGCCGGCGCCACCCTCACCATGCTGTCCAACCGAATTTCCTACGCGTTTGACTTCCATGGTCCCAGCTTTTCGCTGGATACGGCTTGCTCCTCGTCGCTGGTCGCCTTTGCCCAGGCGGTCTCGGCGATTGAGTCCAGCCAGTGTGAAACGGCGCTGGTGGGCGGTGTCAATTTCATGCTGCGCCCCGAATACACCATTGCCATGTCGAAGGGCCGCTTCCTGGCCAAAGATGGCCGCTCCAAGAGTTTCGATTCCCGTGCCGACGGCTACGGCCGCGGTGAAGGCGGCGGCGTGGTGGTACTGAAGAGCCTGGCCGCCGCAGAGCGTGACGGCGATCCCATCCTGGCGGTGGTCGAGGGCGTCGGCGTCAATCAGGATGGCCGCACCAGCGGCATCACCGTGCCCAACCCCAGCGCACAACGCGACCTCATGAAAAAGGTGTTGTCGACCAGCGGCTGCGATGCCGGAGGGGTCAATTACGTCGAGGCGCATGGCACCGGCACAGGGGTGGGCGATCCACTCGAGACAAAAGCGATCGCCGAGGTCTACGGGCGTGACAACGACTGCTGTGTCGGATCGGTCAAGGCGAGCATCGGGCACCTGGAAGCCGCTGCCGGTATTGCCAGTGTCATCAAGTCCGTAATGATGTTGCGCAACAATATGGTACCGCCGGTCGCGGGCCTGGAAACGGTCAACCCCGCGATACCGGAGCGGATTTTCCTGCCCCGGTCGCCGGTGCCCCTGGCGGCCGATGGCCAGTCGGCCAGGATCGCCATCAACTCCTTTGGCTACGGTGGCACCAATGCGCATGTCATCCTGTCCGGCCGGCCCGGTTTGAACCGTCGCAACGGCGCAGCGGATGGCCTGTCCGGAGGCCAGCGGTTGCTGCCTGTCTCCGCGCGCGATGCCGACGCCTTGCGCGCGCGGGCCGCGCAGTTCGCGGCTCTGCTGGCCTCGGACGAGGTCGCGCTGGATGACGTCCTCTTCACGGCCTCGAACCGGCGTGCTCAGCTGTCGCACCGCCTGGCGGTCTGGGGCGATTCCAGGCAGGCGTTGCGGGAGGCGTTGCAGCAGTACCTCGAAGGCGAGTTGCCGCCGGGTGCGTCCCTGGGCGAGCGCGCCAGCTCCGGCGACAAGCGCATTGCCTTTGTCTACACCGGGATGGGGCCGCAGTGGCATGGCATGGGCCGCGAGCTATACGAACAAAACGCGATCTTTCGCGCCACGCTGCAGGAGGCTGACGCGGTATTCAGCCAAATCGCCGGATTTTCCATTCTCGAGGAGATGCTCAAGGACGAGGAACACTCCGAGATCAAGCGTACCGACTATGCCCAGCCCGGCAATCTGATGGTCCAGCTGGGGTTGACCGCGGCACTGGCGGCTGAAGGGGTAACGCCCGATGCGGTTGTCGGTCACTCGGTTGGCGAGGTGGCTTCTGCCTGGGCCTCGGGCATGCTGACCCTGGAGGAGACCCTGCTGGTGAGCTGCCAGCGCAGCCGTATCCAGGCGACCACGGCCGGGCAGGGCAAAATGCTGGCGCTGGGCGTCGGTGAGGCCACCGCGGCCGAGCTGATCGCACCTTACGCAGGCAAGGTCTCGCTGGCTGCAATCAACTCGCCGGCCAGCGTGACCGTGGCCGGCGCTGCCGATTGTCTGGACGCAATCCTCGCATCCGCAATCGAGCAAAAGCTTTTTGCCCGTATGCTCGATGTAGCCGTGCCTTATCACAGCCCGGTAATGGAGCAGCTCAAGCCCGAGCTGCGCAGGCAATTGTCGGTGCTGGACCCGGCCGAGGCCAGGACCGCGCTCTATTCCACGGTGACCGGCGGTCGCGTCGGGCACGCGGCCGACGCCCGCCGCTTCGATGCCAAATACTGGTGTGACAACGTACGCGAGCCGGTCCATTTCGCCGCGGCGATTCGCAGCATGCTGGCCGACGGCTACACGACGTTTGTCGAGATCGGGCCGCATCCGGTGCTGCGACGCGCAATCGAAGAGGTGTTCCAGGAGCAGGGCGCCGATGCCCGAGAGGTCGCCACGCTTTGGATGAACAAGCCTGAGGGCCTATCGGTGCACCAGGCGGTGGCCGATATCTACACGGCGGGCGGCGGCATCGACTGGCAGAGACGCGAAGGTGCCGGTCGCCTGATCGACCTGCCCGCGTATCCGTGGCAGCGCAAGCCGCTGTGGCGCGAGTCGCTGTGGCAGGCCAATGACCGCACGCATGAGCAACTCGATCCGCTGCACGGCCACGACGGCGCCGACCTCAACCTGAGCCGGCTCAACTACCTCGATGACCACAAGGTGGACGGTGTCGCCATTATGCCGGCTGCAGGCTTCCTGGAGGCGTTGTGCGAGTCGGCGCGGGAACGGTGGCCGCAACTGGACGCACAGAGTGGCTGGAGCCTGCGCAATATCGAGATTCTCGAGGCGCTGATTCTCGACCGGGAGCGCGCGCTTCACCTCAGTGTCGCTTTCGACGACTTCACCAACGAGGCGAAACTGCTGGCCAGTGACAGCCTGTCCGAGCGCGAAGCGGTGGTTCATGCCCGGGCGCAGCTGTTCCCGCTGACGGTCAAGGCGGTTCCGCAGCTGGGCGAGCAGGCATTCGAGACCTTCGACGGGGAAGCGGTCGATAGTGCCCAGCTGTACCGGGAACTGGGCGAGCTGTCGCTGCAATATGGTCCCGCGTTCCAGTCGATCGTCGGCCTCAAGCGCAATCGTACGCGGGGCGAAGCGCTGGTGCTGCTGGAACGTCCCGAGATGGCGGGCGAGGACAGCTCGATGTATGTCCTGCATCCGTCGCTGCTGGATGGCTGCTTCCAGTCGGCGATCGCGCTGCTGGAGCCTGCCGACGGCGCGTACCTACCGGTGTCGATAGACGCGCTGCAGGTGTTCACGGCTGCCCCGGAAAGGATGCTCTGCAAGGTCAAAATTGTGGAAAAAAGCGCGGCGCAGATCCAGGTCGATTTTGCGCTGGCCGATGAGAGCGGAGCGGTGTTTGCCGTGGTGAAACGACTCACCTGTGCCGCGCTGAGGGGCGCTTCCGGGCCCGACCGTTTCCCGAAGGGCGACTATCAGCGGCGCTGGAACGAGCAGCCGGCACTCGAGACTGTCGATCCGAATGTGACGGCCCTGGCGGTCATAGCCAGCCCGGTGGACACGCTGGCCGATGCCCTGACGGAGGTCAGCGCCTCGGTCGGTATCCCATGCCAGCGCTACTCCATGGAGGAACTGCATGATCTGTCCATACTGGCGTCCGCCTCGCACATAGCCTACATCGCCTGGTCCGGCCTGGATCCGGAGTGGGATCCGACCGGTCAGGGCAACGCCGCTGAACTGCTGGCGCTGGTGCAGGGTCTTAACAGCGCCGGCTACAACGGCAAGCTGCGCGTGGTTACCCGAGCCTCGTCGGCAGTGGTCGAGGGCGATCAGGTCATACCTGCGCAAACCGCCATTGCCGGCTTCGCCCGCGTCGCCCGCAACGAGCTGGAGGCGCAGGATATCGCCATTGTCGATATCAATCGGCTTTCAACGGACGAAACCTTCGGTCAGGCGCAGAGCCTGTTCGTCGAGATCATCAACGCGGCCACGATCGATGAGATTGCCATCCGCGACAGCCGCCGCTATGCGGTGGAGCTGACCCGCTCCGCTGCGCTGGAGTCCGCCAGCGCGGTGCAGGTCGAGGACGTCACGGCGACCCCGGTCAGTCTGGTGATCGCGGGTAATGAGATCAGTGCCCGCGTACTATCGGCCATCCCGCGCCTGCGGGACAGCGAGTATCGCCTCCGCATCGACCGGCTGGCCCGCCAGCAGGGCAACGAGGCGATGATGGCGGTGTGCGCCACCGTGCTGGAGTGCGGCGCGGGTACGACCCGATTCAGCGTGGGTGAGCGTGTCGCCGGACTGTTGCCGTATCGGCTCGACTCGCAGCAAGTGGTATCCGAGCCGGAGGCGCTGCTGGTGTCCGCCGCCGCGGCCGCTCCGGACGTCCTGCAGGCAAGTCACGCCATCGTCGAGGTGCAGGCGGTGCTGCTCGAGCACGCCTGCGACGGTGTTGCCGGCGCCGAGGTGCTGGTGGATGACAGCGCCCTGGGCGGCGCCCTCGGTCGCCGCTTCGAGCGGGCCGGCGCCCGCGTGACCCGCTTCGCTCAGTTCGATGCCGCCGCCCAGCAGCGCTTCGATCTGATCGCGGGCCCGCTGGCCCAGTGGAGCCGTACCCTTGGTTTCAGCACCCTGGAGGAGGGCGGGCAACTGGTCGACCTCTGCTCGAAGCGACTGTCGTTCGCCCTGCCGTCCCACTGTGGCCGCCTGGTCAGGGTGGTATCCGACCTGGCGGGCCTGCAGAAGTCGCAGTCCTATGCTGCGGCGCTGGACAGCGTCATCCGCGAAGCGGCCGGGGGCCGGCTGCCGAAGGCCGCCGAGTGGACCCTGCAGGCGCTGCTCGATCAGGGCCAAGGCGCGTCGGCCCCGGGCGAGTGGCAGGAGCTCCTGCTATCCGCCGGGCAGGCGCCTTTCGCGGCCATGGGCCCGGATGTGCCGGCGTTTTCAGCCACTGGCAGCTACCTGGTGACCGGCGGCTTTGGCGGGCTGGGCGCCGAAGTGGCGCGCTGGCTGGCCGAGCATGGCGCGGGACATATCGCGCTGGTCAGCCGCCGCGGGGGGGCTACGCCCGGTGCCGATCTGCTGATTCGCGACCTGGAACAGGCCGGCGCCAGCGTCAGCACCCACGCGGTCGATATGGCTCAGGCCGGCGCGGTGGCGGAGCTTGTGCAGTCCCTGTGCCGTGACGCCGCGCCGCTGAAGGGCATTTTCCACGCCGCCGGGGTGCTGGACGATCAGCTGCTGGCGGATATGCCGCCAGAGGCGCTGGCGCGGGTGATGGCGGTGAAAGCGGGCGGTGCGCGAATCCTGCACGAGACGCTGGAATCGCTGCCGGTCGAGCTGGAACATTTCGTGCTGTTCTCGTCCATCGCCAACCTGGTGGGCAACAGCCGCCAGGGCAACTACTGCGCCGCGAACGGTTACCTGGATGGCCTGGCGCACCTGCGACGGGCCCGGGGTTTGCCGGCGCTGAGCGTGAACTTTGGCGCCATTGCCGCCGTTGGCATGCTCGAAGAGGACGCCCGCATCGGCCAGCACCTCACGCAGATCGGCCTGGCGCCGTTGCATGTGGGCACCGCCCTGCGGGGCCTGGGACGGGCGCTGGTGCAGGGGCAGACGCAGATTGCCATCGCCGAGCAGGTCGCCTGGGAACGCTGGGCCGCATACGAAACCGTGGGTGGCAACTCGCCGGCATTCGCTAAGCTGGTGGCTGAGAGCCGCGAAGCCGCGAATGGCGACGCTTCGCTGGTTGCGCAGTTGCACCAGGCGGTGAAATCCAGCCCCGAGGCGGAGGGCAAGGCCGTGCTGCAGAACCTGATCGCCGATGTGATCGCCATGGTTCTGAAAACCTCGGCCGAGCGGCTCAAACCCGACCTCGCGTTCGATGCGTTCGGCGTCGACTCGCTGATGTCCACCGAGATCCAGATCAATCTCGATCAGGCCATCGGCATCAGCTACTCGGTTGTCGAGCTGCTGGGTCACGCGACGATCAACGGTCTGGTCGACAAGGCCTTTGCCGAGATCACCGAAGCCTAGGCTGGGCGCAGCGCGCGCAGATGCATTTCAAATCAAACGTATCCGCTGTTTGAACGGTCCCGGTCAATGCCCTGGCGCGTCGGCCGGGGCCTTGCGGGGCTACCGCCGGGCATTCCGAAAACCGGGGCCCGGGGCAGGCAGCGAGATGATTCACCTTTTTACTGGACGTTATTCCCGTGACCACACAAAAGTCATCCATGGACAGTTTGCTCAACCAGATCCGGGCAAAAATACAGACTGCTGAGGCCGCGCCGGCACAGGAGCACGCGCCGCTGCAGGTCCAGGATTATCCCGAGCATGCGATGCTGCAGCGCATCCACTCGCTTTACAGCAACGGCTCGACGCTGCGCAACCCCTATTTTCTGCCGCGCAGTGGCACCGTCTCCAGTGTGCTGGAAATCGAACAGGAGGAGTATGTCACCTTCTCCAATTACAACTACCTGGGCCTTTCCAACGATGAGCGCGTGAAAGAGGCCGCGTGCGCCGCTATTCACCGCTACGGTACCCATGCCGGCGCTGCACGAATGGTGGGGGGAGAGTGCGAGCTACACCGCGAGCTGGAGCGTGCATTGGCCGATTTCACCGGCTTTGAAGCCGCCACGGTCGGCGTGGGCGGTTACAGCACCAATGTCTCCGCCGTGGGATACCTGCTCGATAAGCGTGACCTTATCCTGCACGACGAGTACATGCACAACAGTGGCGTGATGGGCGCCGTGATGTCCGGGGCCCGGCGCATCGCCTTCCCGCACAATGACATGGCGGCGCTCAAACGCCTGCTCAGCGACAATCGCAAGCAGCACCGCAAGACAGTCATTCTGGTCGAAGGCGCCTACAGCATGGATGGCGATCTGGTCGATCTGCCCAGCCTGATCGAGCTGAAAAAAGAGTTCGGCGCCTGGTTGATGATTGACGAAGCGCACTCCTGCGGCACCGTTGGCGCAACCGGTCGCGGCGTTTGCGAGCATTTCGGCGTGCCCACCTCCGAGGTTGAGCTTATCGTCGGCACGCTGTCGAAAAGTTTTGCCAGCTGCGGGGGCTTTCTGGCCGGTTCCCGGGAATTGATCGAACTGCTGCATCACTTCTGCCCGGGCCTGCTGCTCTACAGCACCGGGATAAGTCCGGCGAACACGGCGGCGGCGCTGGCCGCTGTGGAGATTGCCAAAGCCGAGCCCGAGCGCGTGCAGCGCCTGCAAAACAATGCACGCACCTTCAAGCGGCTGGCCGAGGCCGAAGGCCTGGATTGCCGCACCAGCGTGCCCGGCGTGCCCATCGTGCCGCTGATGATCGACGACGACAAGGCGCTGCATTTGATGTCCTCGCTGCTCGAGCAGCGCTTTATCTCCCATGCCGTTATGCACCCGGTTGTGCCGCGTGAAGCGGCCCGCCTGCGCTGTTTTATCAGTGCCGATCACACGGAAGAGATGATGGCCCGAATGTTACGGCTCATAGCCACTTCAGATAAAACCAATTAAGGATATCGACATGTTAAAAGCCCAATACCTTCCACTGACGGTTGCCTCGTTGATCGCGGCCAATATCGCTGTCGCCAATACGCAGGCTATCGATTTCGATGAGCGCGGCCGCGAAATTGCCCATAGCGTCGATCGCAACGATGCGGGTTTCGAAGACTATGTCGTGGTCGGGAAAATGACTGTCAACCGCCCCGGTGGCGTGAGCGCTTCGAGGGTGTTCGAGATGAACACCCTGGAGCTGCGCGACGATGGCGACAAGCGCCTCGTGGTATTTTCACAGCCGCGTGATCTGGCCGGGTTCGTATCGCTGACCTACACCCACCCCAATGCGCCCGACGACCAGTGGATCTTTCTGCCGGCGACCAATCGCTCCAAGCGGCTGGCTTCCCGGGATAAAACCGGTTCCTTCGCCGGGTCGGAGTTCTCCTACGAGGATATCGCCACCTGGGAGCTGTCCAACTATGACTACAAGTTCATTCAGGACGAGCCCTGTGGCGAGCCGGCAACCACCTGCCATACGATCGCCAATATTCCCAAATACGAACATTCGGGCTATCAGAAGCTTGTCGAGACCATCGATCCGCGCATCTGGCAGCCGGTCCGCATCGTCTATTTCGACCGCCAGGGTCGCGAGCTGAAAAAGCTCGAGTTCTTCGATTACAAAGAGTACGAGGACAAGCACTGGCGTCCGGATCGCATGGTGATGACCAACCTGCGCGACGGTTCGTACTCGGAAATCGTTTGGGACGATTACCGCTTCAAAACGGGCCTGAGCGAATCTGACCTGACCGACACCCGCCTGGAGTACTGGTCTCGATGAGATTGCGCGTTGCCGCGACGGTGCTGCAGGGTGCAGCACTGTTGCTCTCAGTGGATGCGTGGGCGGGCCCGCCGCGCGGGAATCTGGCGCTGGATGTCGCCGCCTACCCGGACGAGCCGCTGTTTGAGGATCAGAATGACAGCGTTCTGCAATCCAGCCTTTCGGCCAGTATCGACTGGACAGCCCGCCTGTCCAGGGACGTCAGGTTCGATCTCAGTGCCCGTGGCCGGGTCAGTGCAGACACGGAAGACAGGCTGTTCGGCGATATCAAGGAGGGCCTGCTGCGCTTCAGAGTGGCGGATACCGACTTCAAGGCCGGTGTGGTGCAAGAGAACTGGAGTGTACTCGAGGCCTGGAATCCGGTGGACATCGTCAACCAGCGCGACCTGGTGGAAGACTACCAGGGCGATGCCAAGCTGGGTCAGCCGGGCGTGACCGCCACGACCGTGTACAACGACTGGGTGCTCTCCGCTTTCGTGCTGCCCTACAGCCGCGAGAGGCGTATAGCCGAAGGCGAAGACCGCCTGCGGAACCTGCCCGCACCGGTTCAGGACGCAGTGTTCGAGGATGGCCAGGGGCGCAGCAGCCTCGCGCTGAGGGGGCAGTATCGGCTGGGCGACTTTGACCTGGCGCTGTCGTACTTCAGGGGGCATGCACGGGAGCCCATCTACCGGCCGATTATTGACCGGGAGGGACTCTCTGGTTTCGACGAAGTGTACGAGAGCATCTCTCAAACAGGCGTCGAGCTGCTGTACGTGATCGGTGACAGTGTTCTCAAGGGCGAAGTGATTTATCGCAGTGCCGACTCGGATGAATTCGCCGCCGCCGGCATTGGTTCTGAAACGACCTTCAATCAGCTTACCAACGGATTCGATTCGATCACGCTGTATCTCGAGGGGTATTACGACGGGCGTAACGATCGGGCCGCGTTAACGCCGTTTCAAAGGGATGTCTATGTCGGTGCTCGGTATAACCGCAACGATGTCTATGACTCCCTGGTCGACGTTCGCGTTACCCACGACCTGGAGTTTCATTCCAACCTGGTCGATATTCGCGCGTCGCGGCGGTTTGGGAAACAGCAGACCCTCGAGCTGCAGCTGCTGGCGCCTTTATCGGTCGATAACGACAGGGCACTGCAGGGTTATGAAAACGACCAGCGCGCGAAGCTCAGTTGGGCCTGGTACTTTTGAGCCGGTATTCCGGCAGGCGTAAATGGAAACGTCAGGGAGATTTTGCGATGGGTAACTTACGCACAGGCCGACGCGAGCAGGGCGGCACAGGTGAGGTTGCAGGCTGGAAACGCTTTGTCGTGCGGTACCTCACTTTTGTCACCGATAATCCTGTCAAGGTATTGATCGGATCGGTCATATTGGCGGCCCTGCTCATGGCTGGCATGTCGCAGCTGACATTCCGCAGCGACAACCGGGTGTTCTTCGCCGATGACAATCCCGAGTTACAGCAGCTGGAACGGTTTGAGCAGCTGTACGGTCGGGACGATAATTTGATTTACGTGGTAAAAGCCCTAAAGGGGGATCTGTTTACCCCCGAACGGCTGCACGCGATCAATGAAATAACCGACGCCGCCTGGGCGCTGCCGGATGTTAAGCGGGTCGATTCGGTGACCAACTTTCAGCGGGTTCGCGCGGTTGGCGATGACATCGAGATCGACCATCTGGCGCGCTCCGGCGATCCCCTGACGACGGCGCAGGCGCGTCAGCTGAAAGCGGACGCAGCGCTGGAACCGCTGTTAACCGACCGGCTGCTGTCTAAAGATGGCGCCCTGGGTCTGGTGGTGGTGCAATTCAACTTCCAGGCCGAAACCGCGTCCAGCCAATCTGAGGCGGCCATGGCTGCCGGCCAGGAAATCCTGGATCGGTTTGCGCAGACGTACCCGGACCTGGAGCTCGGTCTGTCGGGATCGGTGGCGCTTGATCACGCCTTTGTCGAGGCGAGCACCTACGATAGCTCGGTGTTGCTGCCCATCATGCTGGTCATACTGCTGCTGATCATCGTGGTTGCGCTGCGCTCGGTCGTCGGGGCGGTCGCGACCTTCCTGGTGATCCTGCTGAGCACGCTGTGCGCACTCGGTCTCGCCGCCATGCTGGGTATTCCGCTGTCCTCGCCGAGCGTCATCGCACCCAATATCATTCTCACCCTGGCGACCTGCGACTGTATCCATATCTGTGCCGGTATGATGCGCCACCGTCGCAGTGGCCGCAGCCGGCCGGATGCCGTCAAAGTGGCCCTGCTCGAATGCTGGTGGCCGGTCACGCTGACCACCCTGACCACGGCGATCGGTTTCCTGACGCTCTCGTTCAGCGCCGTGCCGCCTTTCGCACACCTCGGTATCATCGTTGCGATCGGCTCGCTGATGGCCTGGTTCCTGTCCGTGAGTTTCTTCCCTGCGCTGCTCTGCGTGCTGCCCTGGCGCGGTAAAACTGCGTCCTTGCCGGCAGAGCGCTTCAGTGGCGCCGTGGCCCGCATTGTGCTGGCGAACCCGCGTCGCTTGCTGGTCGGCATCAGCGCAGTGGCTGTGGTGCTCTGTTCGCTGGCATTCACGAACGTGCTGGACGACCGCTACGTGCGTTACTTCGATCAGAGTTTCAGCTTTCGGGAAGCTACCGATCGCATGAACGAAGACCTGGGCGGGTTTTATATTCTGGAGTTTTCGCTCGATTCCCGGGAGGAGGGCGGCATCGCGACACCGCAGTACCTGCAGGAGGTCGATGCCTTTGCCGACTGGCTGCGGCAACAGCCAGGTGTGACGCATGTGCACGGGTTGCCCGATATCATGAAAACCGTCAACCGCGCGATGCAGGGGGGCGACGCCAGTGCCTACGTGCTGCCGGGCAACCGGGATCTCGCGGCGCAGTATCTGGCCCTGTACGAGATGTCGCTGCCGTTCGGTACCGATCTGCGCAACCAGCTCACGGCCGACAAGCGCTACAGCCGGCTTTCGGTGAGCCTCAACGATATCTCCACCCGGGATATGACCGATCTGCAGGCGCGCGCCGAAGCCTGGGCGGCCGACAATACCAGGGTGATCGCCGCATCGGCCAAGGCTACCGGGACATCGCTGCTCTTCGCTCATATCGGCAACCGCAATATTCAGGAAATGCTGCAGGGCATTGCGATGGGCGTACTGGTGGTCTGGGTCATTTTCCTGGTCGCCTTCCGCTCGCTGGTATTGAGTCTGGTCGGCACCTTTGCCAACTTCATTCCCTGCCTGGCAACGCTCGGCATCTGGGCGCTGATTAACGGCGAGGTGGGCATGGCGGTGGCGACGGTGGCCTCCGTGACCTTTGGCGTGGTGGTGGATGCGACCATCCACATGCTCTCGAGTTTCGTGCGCATTCAGCGGGAAGAGGGGGCCGGCAGCGCAGCGGCGGTGCGCGCCACCTTCGAGACGGTGGGGCCTGGCCTGGTGACGATGACGCTGTCGCTGGCGGCTGGCTTTCTGTGCCTGGCGTTCTCCGGTTTCCAGATCAACGCCTGGATGGGCACGATGGCGGCGCTGACGATTTTCGTCGCGCTGCTGTTCGATCTCTTCTTCATGCCCGCCATTCTGTTGCTGTTGAAGTCGCGCGAGCAATGTCGCGGCAGGCTGGCGATGGAGGCACAGTGACATGAGCGGCGCTTCCCTATTCGTCACGCCGGAGGCCCGACCGGCCGCGACGGCCCGGTTGATTTGCTTTCCCTTCGCCGGCGGGGATATCAACGCCTATCTGCCCTGGCTGTCCCGGCTCGACCCGCAGCTGGAACTGGTCATCGTTCAGCTTCCGGGACGCGGTCAGCGCGCCAGGGAGCGGCCCTTTGCCCGGATGGACCTGCTGGTGGACGAGCTGTTTGGCAATATGCTCACCCGGCTCGACAAGCCGTTCGCTTTTTTCGGTCACAGCATGGGGGGCAAAATCGCCTACGAGCTGGCGAAACGGCTGCAGCGTGAGCAGCTGCCCCTGCCGGAGTTATTTGTCGCCTCCGGCAGTGGCTCGCCCTGTCTGCCGCGACGCAGTGCACCCGTCCACCGGCTTCCGGACGCCCTGTTCAAGGAAAAGATCCGCGAGCTGTCCGGGGTGCCCCGGCAGGTGCTCGAAAACGAAGAGCTGATGGCCTTTATTCTGCCGATCCTGAGGGCGGACTTTAAACTGGTCGAAAGCTATGTCGGCAAATACGAGTCGCCACTGTCGTCGCGGTTGCTGATTCTGGGTGGAGAAGAGGATAGCCTGGTCGCCCGGGACGACCTGCTGGCCTGGCGCGACCTCTTTATTGAGGTGGACGCGGTCCGCCTCTACGAGGGCGGGCATTTCTTTATCAACCACCACAGTCACGACATTATCGACATGATCAATGCCCGTCTGGATAAAGGCATGTCGTTGAATCGGGCCTCATAATGGATGCCGTTGGCTCGGACGGTTCCGGGTCAACGGCGCAGCACCTTCCGGCATCGCGAACCCGGTCCCGGGTCGCGATCCGATAACCGCCCGGGATGCCGTTGCGCGCACCCACCACTCAGGCTTCGAGTTCACGCGGGTCCAACCGTGTCGACGCCCAAGACGCCGGCACGCAAAATCTGGATAATGGGCGCCAATTCGGGCTTACCGTCCGCCAAGTTCCGCAACCCTGGTACCCTCCGGCATGGAAATCAAAGTCAACTTTCTCGACAATCTCAGACTTGAAGCCAAGTTTGACGATTTCACCGTCATCACCGACCAGCCCATCCGTTACAAGGGCGATGGTTCGGCGCCCAGCCCGTTCGACTACTTCCTGGCGTCGTCGGCGCTCTGCGCGGCTTATTTCGTCCGGGTGTACTGCCTGTCGCGCAACATCCCCACCGACAACATCCGCCTGTCACAGAACAACATCGTCGATCCGGAAGACCGCTACAACCAGATCTTCAAGATCCAGGTCGAGTTGCCCGAGGACATCTCCGAGAAGGACCGTGCCGGCATCCTGCGCTCGATCGATCGCTGCACCGTGAAGAAGGTGGTGCAGACCGGACCCGTGTTCCAGATCGACGCGGTCGAGCACCTGGACCAGGACGCGGAAGCCCTGCTGATGGAAATGCCCGCCGGCGAATCCAGCACCTACATCCTCGGCAAGGACCTGCCGCTGGAGCAGACCATCGCCAACATGACCGGCATCCTGGCGGAGCTCGGCATGAAGATCGAGATCGGCTCGTGGCGCAATATCGTGCCCCACGTCTGGTCGCTGCATATCCGCGATGCCGCCTCGCCGATGTGTTTCACCAACGGCAAGGGCGCCAGCAAGGAAAGCGCGCTCTGCTCGGCGCTGGGCGAATTCATCGAGCGCCTGAGCTGCAACTTCTTCTACAACGACCAGTACTTCGGCGAGGCGATCGCCAACAGCGCCTTCGTCCACTACCCGGACGAGCGCTGGTTCGAGCTGCGCCAGGATGACGGGCTGCCCGAGGGGATTCTCGACGACTACTGCCTGGGAATCTACAACCCGGACGGCGAACTGTGCGGCTCGAACCTGGTCGACACCAACTCGGGCAACTTCGAGCGCGGCATCTGCTCGCTGCCGTTCGTGCGTCACTCCGACGGCGAGGTGGTCTACTTCCCCTCCAACCTGATCGAGAACCTGTTCCTCAGCAACGGCATGAGCGCCGGCAACACCCTGTTCGAGGCGCAGGTGCAGTGCCTGTCGGAGATCTTCGAGCGGGCGGTGAAGCGGGAGGTGATCGAAGGTGAAATCGCGCTGCCGGATGTACCCGCCGAGGTGATCGCTCGCTATCCCGGCGTCCTCGCGGGCATCAAGGCGCTGGAAGCCCAGGGTTTTCCGGTGCTGGTCAAGGATGCCTCGCTCGGCGGCCGCTTCCCGGTGGCCTGCGTTACGCTGATGAACCCGCGAACCGGCGGCGTGTTCGCCTCCTTTGGCGCCCATCCGAGCTTCGAGGTCGCGCTGGAGCGCAGTCTCACCGAGCTGCTGCAGGGCCGCAGCTTCGAGGGCCTGAACGATGTCCCGCCGCCGACTTTCAGCAGCCTGGCCGTGACTGAGCCGAACAACTTCGTCGAGCACTTCATCGACTCCACCGGCGTTGTGTCCTGGCGTTTCTTCAGCGCCCGCTCGGACCACGAGTTCTGCGCCTGGGATTTCTCGGGCAGCAACGAGGAAGAGGCCGCGGGCCTGTTCGGCATCCTCGAAGAGATGGGCAAGGAAGTGTACATGGCCGTCTACGAGGACCTGGGGGCGCCGGCCTGTCGCATCCTGGTGCCCGGTTACTCGGAAGTGTACCCGGTCGAGGACCTGATCTGGGACAACACCAACATGGCGCTGGACTACCGCGAGGAAATCCTCAATATCCACTCGCTGAGCGACGACCAGCTGGCCGAGCTTGTGGAACGCCTTGAGGAGAGCCAGCTCGACAACTACAAGGACATCATCACCCTGATCGGTATCGAATTCGACGAGAACACCGTCTGGGGACAACTGACGATCCTGGAGCTGAAGCTGCTGATCTACCTGGCGCTGCAGCGTCACGAGGAAGCGCTGGAGCTGGTGGAGAGCTTCCTGCAGTACAACGACAACACCGTCGAGCGCGGGCTCTTCTACCGCGCGGTGAACGCGGTGCTGGAAATCGCCCTCGACGACGAGCTGGAACTGGACGACTACATCGTCAACCTCCGCCGCATGTTCGGCGACGACACCATGGAAGCGGTGGTCGGCTCGGTGGACGGCAGCGTGCGCTTCCACGGCCTGACGCCGACCAGCATGCGACTGGACGGTCTGGACAAGCACCTGCGCCTGGTCGAAAGCTACAAGAAGCTGCATGCGGCGCGCGCCGCGCGGGCGGGGATCGAACTGTAACGCTAAAGACCGCATCGGGACATTGTTCGCAGCTGTTCCGCCGGCGTCCGTTGAAGCCGCAGAGGCAGCCTCGGCTGCCCTGGTTTTGTGTTGAGGGAAGGAAGTCTCGATGCCCGAAGTCCTGCTGATCGTATTGCTGACCTCCGCCGCCGGTGCCTGTATTCCGGTGGGCGGCCTGCTCGCCAGTCTCGAGCACATCCAGCCGAACTGGCTGGAAGAGGAGCTGCGGCATTTCGTGATCGCGCTCGGCGGCGGCATCCTGCTCGGCGCCGTGGCGGTGGTGCTGGTGCCGGAGGGGATGACCGCTCTCGGGCAGGCGTATTGGGGTATCCCGTTGCTGCTCGCCGGCGGCATCGTCTGCTTCGCAATCGAGCGCTCTATGGGGCTGCGGCGGCGACAGGCGCCGCAGCTGATGGGCATGCTGCTGGACTATGTACCCGAAGCGGTGGCGCTGGGCGGTATGCTCGCGGTCGACGCCCGGCTGGCGCCGTTGCTGGCGGTGCTGATCGCGCTGCAGAACCTGCCGGAGGGCTTCAACGCCTACCGTGAGCTGACGCCACTCAACGGCAACAGCCGCGCCCGCACGCTGGGCATGATGTGCGCACTGGTGCTGCTCGGGCCGCTGGCGGGCGTACTCGGCTATCTGTTTCTCGCCGCCTATCCGGCGGTACTGGGGGCTGGCATGCTGATCGCGGCCGGCGGAATCCTCTACCTGGTATTCCAGGATATCGCGCCGCAGTCTCGACTGGACAAACACTGGGGACCGCCGCTCGGCGCCGTGATCGGGTTCAGTATCGCGGTGTTCGGCGACATGCTGACACGGCATTTCGGCTGAGGCGGTAAGTCGATGCCTGTGGGGCGCCTTTATTCGTCCCAGTCGATGGCGTCGTCGATCAGCTGCAGGCGTTTGCCGGCACCCTCGCAGGCCAGCAGTTCCTGTTTGTCATCGGCGGTGAAGGGCAGCCAGTCGGCAAGACGAAATCCGAGGCTGACCGCGTTCTCGATTTCGGCTTCTCCGGCCAGCGGTTTCAGCGCCGGGTGCTTGATCATCTCCCGCAACAGCTGCTGCAGGGTCTCGAACCGGGACGGCACGGCTTCGGCGCTCTCATCCGGCAGCCATTCGCATTGCCCCATCAGCAGGTTGTCCTCTTCGGCATGGACCTGCCCGATGCGCACCCGCCGCCGCCCATGAACCACGATGCCAAGACGGTCGTTGGGCAGGGGGCTGAAATCGACGATCTCGCCGTAACCGCCGACGTCGTAGAACGGCGTCTGGCCGTCGACCGGTTCGGTGTCAGGGCGGGTCTGGACGATCACGAATCCGTGCCCCTCCTTGAACGCGTCGGACACCATTCGCAGGTAGCGCGGTTCGAAAATCTGCAGTGGCATACGCGTGCCCGGAAACAAAACCACGGGCAGCGGAAACAGCGGCAGTGTGACCATGGGACTCTCCGAAGTGGTCGGGTCATCGTCTTTCTACCATAGCGCACCCTATCGGCATTCGCCGATACGCAGGCTATGCGGTCACAGCAGCTGTTCGAACAACGCCAGCATTGCGCAATCCAGCGCCAGCAGCACCAGGCAGAAACGCCAGTTCCACGCCATCAGCCGATAGCCGCTGACGCCGAAACGGCCCTGCATGGCCAGGTGCATGCCGGAGCAGGGCGAGACCATGACCCCGAGCGACCAGCTCATCAGGCAGGCGAGGGCCAGCAGCTCGGGGCTGTCGGCGACCGGCAGCAGCATCCCGGCGGTGCTGCTGAGGGTAATCAGCGGATGGATACCGATCACGGCCGCGAGGCCACTGACGGCGACCAGAGCTGCGGCCTCGAGCGCGCCGAAATGCGCCAGCCGCAGACTGAAGTCGCTGATATCGACCCAGGCGGCAATGCCGGCGGTGAGCACGCCCGCGGCGAGGAACAGCAGCAGTTCGCCGGCCATGCCGGGGACCGCCTGCTCGATATGACGGCGGTATTGCCGGCCGGCAGCGGCCGGACCCGAGCGCTGCAGCAGCGCCAGCAGCGGCAGCAGCAGGGCGCTGATGGTGATCATCGTGATGATGGACAATTGTGGCACCAGCCAGTGCCCGGCCATGACGATCAGCACCAGCAGCAGCGGCAGACGCAGTGCTTCCATCCGCATCGGATAGCCGGCGAAGGTCGCGCTATCGTCTCGCCGGGCGAGGCGCATACCGGTCAGCAGCAACGCCGGTATCGCGACCGCCAGTCCGGCGAGGCTGATCGGCAACAGGTCGGCGCCGGGGGCAAGCGTCAATGCCAGGGCCATGGCGACGAACATGGGCGACCACAGCGATGCCAGGCCAAAGCCTCTCGACAGTACGATCGCCTGTGTCGGCAGCAACGGTCTGATGGCGTGCAGACGGTCGCCGATAATCGCCAGCGCGGAAAAGTTGATGGCGGCGCCGAACAGGTGGGTGCCGAGCAATGTGTGCCAAAGCGCCCGTGGTCCCTGCGGCAGGGTGCTATCCGGGGTGACATCGCGCAGCGCGATCAGGCGCAGAAAGCCCACTGCCACCAGCAAGGAGATCAGCCCCTGGCTGTTACCGATGGCGCGGATAGCATGACCGGGCCCCGCGCCTTCCAGTGCAGCTGCCACCAGACCGCTAAGACCGACGGTCAGCATCACGCCGACCTGAATCCGCTGCAGCCGGCCGATGCGGCGAAACAGCAGCAGGCCGGCACACCAGGCCAGCAGGCCCGGCACCAGGGCGGGCAGCAGGCCGGTCAATGCCACGACGACGGAGCAGACGGCGGTGAGCAGCAATAACCAGCCGGCGACAGGACCCGTACGTGGGCTTAGCCACGGCAGCAAGCGGCAGCCGACGGCTTCGGACTCATTCACGGTTACGGCAGCGTTCTGCCGGTACGCTCAGCGCCCGGATCAGGTAGGCCTTGAAGTCATCCTGCCAGGGCTGCCGTGCCAGGGCTTCGCGCATGCACAGCAGCCAGGCATCGCGCTCGGCGCTGCCGATGGCAAGATGCGCGTGTGCCGACGGAATGCTGATCGGGCCGTACTTTTCGCGATAGCGTCTCGGCCCGCCGAGCCAGCCACAAAGGAAACGGCTGAGCTTGTCGCGCGATTCGTCCAGGTCTTCGGGGTGCATGGCGCGAATGGCAGCGGCCTCGGGCAGCCGTTCCATCCGGTCGTAGAAGTCGTCCACCAGACGCCGGATACCGGCTTCGCCGCCGGCGGCAAGAAAGGATGTGTCGCCATCGCCGTACTGGCGCTGACCGGGCTCGGAAATCTGCATGCTCAACCTGTTGCTATGGGGAAAGGTGTCAAATGCGGTGCGGGGGTACCTGAATGGATTCTACTCGATCGCCGAGCGTCACGACACGGCCCCGGTAGCGGTCGTCGCCACTGGAGGTGAACTCGAAGTTGTAGGATCGCCACCAGCGCAGCCGTCCGCTGCCGTCGCGTTTCAGCCAGATCGCGCGCAGCCCGATGCTGTCGTCCAGCAGCTGCAGGTCCAGCTCCTCGCAGTGCCGGCGGGTCGCGCGCAGCGCAATTTCCTTGGTTTTCTGGCCTTGCCACCAGTGCAGTCCCAGCAGCACGATAAGGCTGAGCCAGAACAGGTCCTTGAGTTCAAAGTACATGAGTAAGCGGTGAGTCATCCGTGGTGAGTTGTGAGTCGCAAGGCGGCTATCATATCTTCTACCACTTACCACTTACCAC
>JABXIM010000106.1 GCA_013373085.1 Oceanospirillaceae bacterium
ATCGGTATGGTATGCATCTTTTGCCGCCTGCGGCGAAGCTTGACCGCTTTTTTCAGTTGCCGAATCCACCGCCTTAATAGCCGAAATGGGCGTAACGCTAGTAGGCTTCACTTCCATAGTAATTCACTCTAATGATCAGTGACGGATGAATCATAAAAAGAGCAAGAAGTGGTCCAGTTAAATTTGTAGTGGGGTGGGTGTAGAAATCGAGATAGGTTTAACGCCTAAATCAGGTGCGCCGTAGGCGTCACCTGAATTTACTTGATAGCAGCAGCTAGCCTCACACTCTTGCCTTGCATTTTTAGAATTTCTTGTTTGCATAAACTAGGCATTAGTAGATTTCTAACATCCATTTCTTTGATTTTATTAAAGTATTCATCAATATCTGATGTCTCAGGAATAGCATCGGGAACGTTTGAAAGGTGAAGTGCAGTAAATCGGGAAAGGCCCATAGCCATAATGTTCAGAGCCACCTTATTGCAAGAGCCAAATTCTAAATATATATGATAAGATTCCAGTTCAGTTTCTTCGGGATCGATTCCTTTCTGAGTTAAAACAAGCTTTAATACATCATTGTATGCAGAGAAATATTTAACCATCTTAAATCTGATATCGTGTTCCAAAATATCTAAGTAATCTCGAATTATTGTTGAAGCTTTCTTTCTCGGCTGTCTTTCCCTAACAAAGTTAACACGTTTTTCAAGAAGTTCACCTAAGGATTTACCCCATATCCAATTATATGCTAGGTAGCTAATTAGATTTTTATAGTTTTGGGATAAATCCCATTCAAAGCAATCGATGAAAATATCAATGACATTTTCCATTTTTCTTTTAGCCCCTGCTGTATAAGGGCTAATAAGTAAATATTCTTCAAGATGTTCTGTCGTTGATAAGAAGTTGTATACCCTCTGCAAATAATCAGGTCTTATTCCTTTATTTTTTTCAATGATATCTAAAGGCAGGTCAACAATTATTTTAGCGATGGCTGATATAGTTCTGTCAAGATTTTCAGAGTTTTCATCTGTTCTATAGACTTCAATGAAAGAATGATTTTCAGAGTAATGATAGTCTTGGTATAGTTTACTAAATGCCATCTCTGCTTCGTCAATCGTCTTTCCAGATCCGATATTCTCAGAAAGAAGATTTTGGATTAGTGATCCACCATCTGTCATAACTGTGTTTATTGCAGAGGATATCTCTTGTAATTTATCACCTTCGTAAGAATTATCATCCCATGTTGATGGTCTTATACACCAAATGTTACCGTGAAATTCTTTTAGCAGCCTACCGGCACGTCCGGACAGGTTTAAAAAATCTGATCGCGACATTGGACTGTCACCAGATTTAGGGTTCTCGATTATTATATGCTTAGCGGGTAAATTCACCCCTTGCAAAAGGGTGCTAGTACAACAAATATATTTTATTTCATCATTCTTAAAAAGAGTTTCTATGCCAGACCTAACAATAGAAGGCATTTTTCCATAGTGAAATCCCACACCAGATTCTAAGCACCCAATTAAAGGGTACTCAGGGTGGATTTCTTTTTTAAGGAAATCAATAAATAGTTTTATGTCTGGACTTGGTACGTGATCTTTTATGGTTTCACTGATTTCCTTTGCTACTGACTCAGCATCAGATGGGCCGTTTGCGAAAATAATAACAGATTCATCATTCTTTGAAATCTCAGATGCCAGGTTAGCTTTTTGAATAGATTTACTGCCTCTGAACTTGAAATCGACAGTCCTATTTCCAAGCGATATTCTTTTTCCCTCACTCAACAACTGGAAATTTATTTCTTTTGTTTTTCCGACAACATCAGATGCAAGGATTATATTTTGAGATACCGGGGATATTGTCTCAGTAAAAAACTTACCGTTATCTGCTACGTTAAAAATATTAAAGAAATATCCTGGGTTTTTGATAAGTGGGCTAGCAAATAATATTTCTGTTCTAGGGTATTTTTTCAAAAGGTAATCAATAGCGCTCTGTAAGAGCATACCTCGCTTACCGTTTTGAATCTCGTGAGCCTCATCAACTATTAGAGATGTTATGATAGGCATTTCATCTGTAGTATCACTCAAATAATTCATTAAACGTTCTTGAGTGAGAACATAAACAACACCGTTCTGAGATTTTTCCTTAGAAATAGAAAATGGGGCTGTTCTAATAATTACATTATCAAGCTTGTATTGTCTCAGTGAATCCCTAATCCTGCTAGATACTTCAGTAATTAATGCTCTGGTCGGTACTATATAAACAATACATTGATTCTCCTTTTCTCTCAATTTTTTTATGAGGTTTATTCCGAGTACAAAAGACTTTCCTGCCGATGTTGGCGCAGAAATACTTAAAGCCTTTTCTTCTTGCAGGGAACTATAGAAGTTATACTGAAAATCAGTGAGCTGTATTGATTCCTCGTCAATAAAAACAGAATTTTCCACTTCCCTACTTAAACATTCCAGCTTCAAAAAACTCGGTATTTTTTCACCTGAAAAATTAAAACGTTCTCTTAGAAGTTTCCGACCAGGGAAATTACCTAGTCTAGACATTATTACTTCTGCAGAACTTAATAGCTTGGAATCATCACCTGACCTAACCTCTAGAAGTCTTGTAATAATTTCATATGCAAGAATTTTATCTTCAGCCTCTTCAGAGAGGGACAAAATAGAGGCATGCCCCAACAACTGATTAATTTCAGTTACTTCGAGAGGTTTTTCTGAGCTTGTAGGGCTTCCTGGTAGCTGACTTTGTGTGCTATGGATCTGCAGCTTTTGTATTAAATTTTCTATGTTATTCATAGCAATCAATCGAGCGCCTCATTGAATGCATTTCTAAAATCGACAACAGAGGGGAATGGAAGGAAAAACACATCGAACACTAGGTGTTTTTTCTCGAATTTATCGAGTTTTTTTTGTAAAATTTTCACTAAACCTTCTGCGTTAGATAAAAGTTCACCTTCAAATCTACTTATCAAGTTGCTACGGGGTTCTGACAATACATCATCATAACCTTTATAGTCATAGCCAATCAGACAAGCATGATTAACTCTTACATTTGCACCTGGGTTCCCATTAATAAAGAGTTGGGAAATTTCATGCTTTACTGCTTCATCAGCATACTTAAAGTGCTTCGTCACCATGTTGAATTCATGTTCATACATTTTTATATCATGGAAATCATTAATACTTTTTAACGCAGAGGTTAGTGCATCAGAAACTTTCTTATATAGTTTTGATTCCCCGAAATAGAAATCAACAACTTCTAATTCCTCATTCCATCTTGCATGAATTCCATCTGACCCTTTTACTTCATCTTTGTGATTTGTTTTAAGTTCCATCTTTGATACAATTTGTGGAGCTTTTAGGACTGCCTCCATAAGAAAGTACAGCAATGTTTCTCCAGCCTCGCCTGTTTTATCAGGGGAATCATCTGATATCTCTGGATGTCTGAACAAACTTCTTGCTTCTTTAGTTAAAAGAGTAGATTGCCTGGCTGTTAAAGCCCCATCTCTATTTTTAGCCGATAGACAATAGTCGATGATATATGCATATAAGGTATCAGCTAAAGCTTTAACCATCGGCTGCTTGTTTCCATCAAATTTCAAGTAATGAAATCTAACCGTTGTTTCAATGCCGGTTATTTCTAGATCATGCTCAACTACATTTATACAATTTGAAAAATCTGGAGATTCAACCGATATATTTTCTGCAATGTTTTTTACTAATTCCATTCAACTTAGATTCCATATAAATGAAGTTGTGCTGCACTTTCGGCATACTCAAGCTACTAACATTTTAATCGTGCGCATGCGCGTTTTTGCAGTTTCAATAATTAAAAGGAACTTGTCTAGAGGTCAGACCATTACTGGGCTGTAGACCAAATTCCATTTTGGTTTATCAGGAAAAACGCGCACGCACGGTATATTGGCATAACAGGCGCCTGTTATTTCTAAGCGCATGTTTGTAATTAACTGATTCTGCACAAGTTTATAGCATGAATCCAGAAATAACAGGCGCAA
>JABXIM010000182.1 GCA_013373085.1 Oceanospirillaceae bacterium
AACTGAGCTGGTGGCATCGGCTATAGTTGAAATACTTGGCTCTGTAATATCAGTTGCATCATCGCCATTCACAAAACCAGCATAGGTGATCGTAAGGGTTGGGTTAGCTGCACCATAAGTCTTAGACTTGTCATCGGCTGTAGCAGTCAATCCTTTTTGAGTAATACTAAAATCCTTGCTAATAAAATTGATAGAGTAATTCGAGCCTGCAGTCAAAGTCCCCACTGTAATCCCATAATCTCCGGCATCTTCGCCTATACTTCTTGAAAGGGTCCCACTAAAACCATCACCAGATTCTAGGCTTCCAGAAGTTAGTGTATAAGCAAACACGGGATCCGAATCACCGTAGACCTTGCTTTGCGATTCATCTGCCGTCACTGTTAGCATCTTTTGAGTGATCGAAAAATCATCACTCACAAAATTAATCATATAGTTATCTCCAGCAGTAAGTGTTCCTTGTTGAATAGCATAGTCATTTACATCACTTCCCGCCTCACGTGTAAGTGAACCAGAAAGTTCATCGCCCCCTACAAGACTACCAGAAGTAATGCTATAGGTGAAAGCTGGGTCGACACTGCCAAACACCTTCGATTGCGCTGCATCGGCTGTAATTGTCAGTGCCATCTTATTCACCGTCAATGTTTGTTGCACATTATTGGCAGCTACATAATTATCATCGCCTGCCTGACTGGCTGTAATTGTTGTAGCCCCAGCACCAATAATGGTTAGGGTACTTCCAGATATTGTTGCTACATCTGTGTCGGAGCTCGTATAGCTAACATCTAAGCCACTAGATGCTGTTGCCCCCAAACTAAAGCTAGCATCTCCATAAGTTTTAGCAGAAAGAGCATTAAAAGTGATAGTTTGAGTCCCTTTTGCTACCGTAACTGTGGCTTGAGCAGACCTTGAATTTCCAGAATCATCAGTTGCAGTGAGCGTCACTGTGTTATCACCTAAATCGGAATTAGTGAAAGCTGTTTTGTCTAATGAAAGTGTAAATGAGCAGTTGTCTGAACTTCCATTATCAATGTCGTTTTTAGTAAAGCTTACCGTACCTGCCTCATCCAGATAAAGAGTAATGTCTTGAGTCAATACTGTTGGCGTGATCGTATCCAAGACAGTGATAGTCATACCAGCAGTAGAATAATTACCGTTAGCATCGGTTACCTTTAACACCCCTGAATTATCACCGAGTGCATCACAATCGAAATCCGTTTGGTCTAATGATAGCGTAATTTCGCTAAGGTCCGTGCTTCCATTATCTACATCAGCTGCAGCAACGGTTACAGAACCAGTGGCATCTAGATATGCATTGATATCTTTAGCAATAGCCACAGGGTCCGTAATATCTTCCATTTCATACTGTTGGAAGTACACCCCATACCCACTACCGTCATGAGAGGTGGTAGAAGCATGTTCACCATCTTGCCATACTACGATGAGGTCATCCAAATCGCCATGTAAATCCAAGTCTGGTTGAATCTGAAAGTCTGTAGTTCTTGTATTGACTAAAGTCTCGCTACCTTTTGCAACACCCTCAGGCGAATAGGCCTGAAGATAAACTCCCCCATTGTCACCATCTTGTCCATAACTACTCCAGGCCACCAAAAATACTCCTCCCTCTGACATAGTAACTGAAGACTCAGTCTGCGCATTAGCTGTTGTAGTATTTACTTTAAACGGGTCATCAACTACTGCTCCATTACTTTCGAAAAGTCTTCCATAAACCCCGTAATTATCTCCATCCTGGCCATAACTACTCCAAGTCACCACAAAATTACCGGTAGTATCCATTGCTACTGAAGGAGCTATTTGGAGGTAAGAAGTAACACTATCTGCCTTAAATTCATTATTTACAGTCGCGCCCGTTGCATCAAAAAGTTGAGCATGAACATAAAAATCACCAGTGCTTAAGTCACTTTGCCATGCTATTATATATTCCCCATTCTTTGCTACATCAATAGCAGGATACATTTGGCTATTGGTAGTATTGGTATTGACAGACACCTCGCTTCCAAGGGTGGTTCCATCACTGGCAAAGCGCTGCGCTTTCACTTCTCCTTCACTTTCCCATGTAATGGTATAGTTTCCATCTTTATCTGCTCCTATTCGTGGAAAACGTTGTTCACCAGCGGTAGTAGTATTCACTACCGTTTCTCCAATTTGGGCTGTCCCACTACTATTAAATATGCGATGATAAATTCCCCAGCCATCACCATCCTGAGCTTCGCTCATCCAAGTGATAATTATGTTCCCATTATCTGCAAAGGTTATATCCGGAAAAGATTGATTCCCTGTAGTTGTTGAATTGGCAACGGTTTCGCTGAGAAATGTAGTCCCATCGGTATTGAGTACTTTAAATACTATTGCTCCACCATCTCCATCCTGAGCCTGGCTTTCCCAAACTACAGCTACTTTTCCCTCAGCATTTGTACTTACTCTAACCGACTTTTGATCATTAGCTGTGGTGGTATTGATCGCTTTTTCGCTACTCCTGGTGGCAAACTGTCCGAAAGCATTCCAAGGAATAATGATTAAAATGAGCAAGACCAGGCTGAGCTTAAAGTTCATCCTATGCATAGTCTAAGGCTTAGTCTTGGTCTTTTGAAACAACTCCATTGGTATGTTTACTTGAACTTTCATTTTCAAGCAGCGTAAGTCTTGCTTCTATTTGTTGAAATGCTTGCTCGTATTTTTTTATCGTTTCTTCCTGAGAAGCAATAAGATCTTGCTGATTGGAAACTTTGTGGTTCAACTCTTTAACTGCTTGAACCAAGGGAACTACAAATTCGGCATAACGAATTCCATAAAGACCTTCATGGGCTGTATTCTTAACCAAACCACTAAAGTTGTAGCCCATAGCATCTGCCAGAGATTCAACTTCTTGTGCTAAGAAACCGGAATATACCTGATTCACTTTCTCAGAATAATCTAAACTTGCCCCCCCCAACTCTTCTTTTAATTTCGCTTCGTCAAACTGATAAGTTACGGGCCTCAATCCCTCAATAAAATCTAAGCCGGGGACATCCTCTTGAATATTTTTCTTAAGTCTTTCATCAGAAGTAGCTGTCCAGTTCACGGAACCACCGATAGACGTATGAGAACCATTACCGATAAACACCACGTTATCTGTGCTAACGGTAGACTGATAACCAAGGGCGATACTATTTGCTCCGGAAACATTTGCCTCTCTACCTATACCAATCGCGTTGTCTGCACCAATTACAGTAGTAGCTCCCAAAGCTACACCTCCCACGTTTGTTATCTGTACATCGCTACCTACGCCCGTAGCATAGGCCTGATCAATATCTGCATCTTTTCCTATTCCAATTGAATATGTCGCTGTAGACTCAATATCGTGACTGTGGCCAATCCCTACTACATAATTACCCCGGTTATCACTTTCATTTCCTATTAGTACGGAATACTGTCCATCATTAAAGGTAGAATAGCCCATCATAATCACATCGTTATTGCTTGGTGTAGCGAAGGCTCCTATGAATGTTGTTCTACTTCTAACGTTATTATCAAAGTCGGAATATGCTCCCATACCAACATTATCTTCTCCTTCTCTATTGGTATAACCTGTTTCGAAACCGACATAGGTATTACGGTTAGCATTTGTAAGCGAGTTTGTTCTATTATTATCCCAACCTGCTCTTGCGCCAATAAAGGTATTATAGTCTGCATATTCCGTAGCTACTCCGGTAGCAGCACCCACAAAAGTGTTGTAGATCCCCCGGTTTACATCAATACCAGCGGAATCCCCCAAACCAGTATTATGGTGCCCTAATTCCACATCAGCGAGTGACTCATCTCCAATACCTGTGTTTCTATAGCCCGTACCAGCAAAGTAGCCTGCTTCATTTCCAACAAAAGTATTTTTATAACCAGTTGTGTTTTGCTGACCAGCATCCTCACCGACAAAAGTGTTTTCATAACCAGTAGTATTCAAAGTCCCAGCTTCTTCTCCAATAAAGGTATTGTCATACCCTGTGGTATTTTCTTCCCCAGCCTCGGCACCAAAGAAGGTGTTATCCCCGCCAGTGGTTGTGCTCTTTCCGGCTTCCATTCCAATAAAGGTATTGTCGAAACCAGTTGTATTACTGTATCCAGCCATATAGCCAATGAAAACACTCTCACTTGTGGTATTATACCTTCCTGCCAGATAACCGATAAACACATTGTAACTCCCCGTGGTAAGGCTTGTACCAGTACTATCACCATACATAGTATTATAATCTCCAGAAGTAATACTGACTCCCGAGCCGGTACCTTGGGTTTCGTTTAATGTTTGGCCACTGATTTGGAAAGTGCAAAGAATAAAGAATGATGCAATAAGGTATAAAAATAACTTATTCATGTTAAAGTATAATTTTGGTGAAGACTAATGTGTGTATTTGAATGTTTTGGTAGTGCCTAATATACGAATATTATGGTGTGTTCATAATCAGATATTTATCTAAAGGTAAGACCATGCCATAGGTTGCTCATCAGTAGCAACACAACCTTCATACACTCCAGGCACAGGGTCATAAGCCATTACATGCTCACCAACTAGTTCCGAGGTGAGGTAACTCCATATTGTCGCATTAACCACCGTAAACACAAAATGCACCTCAAAAAAACCTCTATCCTTAGGCCCTTCTATTTTCAAGTCACTCATATAACTTTTCAAGAGTTTAGGATTCTTGTCCATACCTCTTAAGTAACCATTGATCCCCTGGCCAACTTCATTAACGGTAGCTTTACCAAAACTAACACCTATATTTTCTTCGAACCTACTAACAAAGACCCGAAGGCCTTCCTTGAAATACCCTCTTTCTCTGGGTGAATCCATGGTGAAAATTGAAGCATCCAAATGAGGTACTACAGCTGCATCGGTAGCACCCGGGGTCTTGGACTTAGGCAGGATAGCTTCACATATTTTCTCCATTTGAGCAGCTTCATTAACGGTAAAAAAAACTGGCCGCCAATCCAATTTTGGCCTACTACATGATTGTAATGATGAAAACAACATGCTGCCAGCAAACAAAGAAAATGTTCCCGCTCCTATATTCTTCAAAGCCTTTCTGCGTTCCATCCTAGATATTTGTTTTTTTCATTTGATTAACCGCAAAGTCTACAGCTCTGCATGTAATGGCCATTAAAGTCAAATCAGGACTTTGAGTCCCTGATGAAGGCAAACATGCACCATCTGTTAAAAAGACATTTTTACAACCATGCACCTGATTATTGCCATTACATATGGATTCATTGGCATCTTTGCCCATTCTAGCTGATCCCACTACTCTCCCCACTCTACCAAAAACAGGCTTATCATTGACAACGACAGACACTTTGATTCTACACTCACTAAATATCTCTTGAGCTTCTTCCAACATTTTTTGTCTCATTTGTACTTCATTACTCCCATAATAACCCGCATCAAAATGAAGCTGGGGAATACCCCAATTATCCAATTGTGTTTCATCCAAATAGAAATGATTTTGATGATATGGCAGCATTTCTCCCAATGCTTGAATTCTCACTGTCCAATTAGACGGTGGCCGCATGATTCTTTCTTTGGTACCTAAACCTATGCCGGAACTAATGATCTCTTGAAAGTCAATACCCCAGCCCTCGCGTTGTGCGATACCATCGTAACTAAAGCCGCGAACAAAACTGTTGCTCTTACTCGAAGCGTTTGTATTCACAAACCTATGGATATTGAAACCTGTAGGCCTCCTTCCTTTATAATAAAGTTCCTGAAAATCATTGGTTGAACCAACCAATCCAATACCAGCATGTTGGTCCATAAGGTTATGCCCAAGCTCGCCACTGTCATTACCCAAACCATTAGGAAACCTACCCGATTTAGAGTTCATTAGAATCGCAGCGGAATCTACCGTGGAAGCGCATAAAAAAATCACTCGCGCAAAGTACTCTTCATTATCGCCTGTAACCGTGTTGATAACACGTACACCATCAGCTTTTTGAGTCTCTTCATTATAGAGTACTTCCGTTACATATTTGTTTGTTGCAATTGTAAGATTACCTGTAGCCAATGCCGCTGGTAAAGTTGATGACAAACTAGAAAAGTATCCTCCATAAGGACACCCTCTGTCACAACGGTTCCTCATCATACACTTCTGTCTCTTACCATGGTTAGGCTCCCCTGCTCTAAAAAGCTCATAGTATTCTGAAAGATTAGCAACACGGTTGACCATGAGTTTTCTATCGTCCCACCGACTTTCAATTTGTGATTTCATATGACGCTCTACACAGTTGTAACTCAATGCGCTCATCATTTCATCTCCATCTGGCAAGTGACCAACACTCAATTTTTCACCAGCCACCCCTATGAATCTTTCAACATAAGCATACCATGGCTCCAAATCCTTATATCTGATTGGCCAGTCAACCCCAATACCATCTTTACTATTCGCCTCAAAGTCCAAATCACTGAACCGGTAGGTTTGACGATCCCATGTTAAAGAACTACCACCAAGATGATAACCTCTAAACCAATCAAACCTTACCTTTTCCTGATAAGGATGCTCATCATCTTTTACAAAAAACTGCTTATTCGCCTCTGTCAGGTTACCCGATCTTACTTGCTTAAAATAATGCGCATTTACCTCTTCTGCAGCAATTTGTCCACGATTTGGTAAATCCCAAGTATCTAACTCTGCAGTTGTATAGTCTGCGATGTGCTTTACATCTCTCCCCCTTTCCAGGATCAAAGTCTTCAGGCCTTTTTCACTAAGCTCTTTGGCAGCCCATCCTCCGGTAATCCCTGATCCTATTACTATTGCATCGAAAGTTTTATTCTGTTTAGCTTTTAGATTTAAATTCATCTATTCATTTTAAAAGAAAGTGAGTTCAGCGAACAATAATCAAGTACCTGCTTTTAATCAAAAAAAGCATTCATCATTTTTAGATCACCACTAATCTTATCGTAATAATCTTAGCAGTCTCGTGAATAAAACAAATTACATTGATGTCATCAACTTAGTTTTGATTCTATTAGCTGCGGGCCTAGCATTTTTAATGCCATTCCAGACTTTTATTATAGCTTATTTAGTCATAGGGCCACTCCATTATCTAACAGAAACACAATGGCTAAAGAACCAAGGATTCTTTCTTGAAAATAAGAAATGGGGAATTCTTTTTCTTATTTGCGCCATATTGCTGATTGCATTCATACAGCTTGAAGAAAGTGAGCTATTTAATAATGTTGTTACTTCTTTTTTCGATCTATGGTCTAATGCTTTAATCTACTTCGCATTCATTATTAGCGCTGTATTAGTCTTAGTCAGAAATAACCTGATGCGGATTCTGACACTCCTAACCAGCTTGGCACTGCTGCTATTACTGAATAATTTAAGTGCATATCACATAATAATCGGGATTTTGTTACCTACAATCGTCCACGTTTACATTTTCACTCTGCTGTTTATGATATATGGCTGGAAGAAGCAGAAAACTAAAATCGGCCTTATCAATATTGGACTGCTGTTCACTTCACCAATAATCATTTTTCTACCTGTCGATCAAACCTCTATATCATCAGGACTTTTTAATGACCTGTTTCTTAAAAGTGGCTTTCAAAATTTGAATCTTATGATTGAGAACTGGTTACACTTATCATCAAGTGATGGATTATCGGCTTCAGGCAGAAACCCACGAGTACAGTCTTTCTTAGCCTTTATTTATCTTTACCACTACCTCAACTGGTTCAGTAAGACAACACAAATCAAATGGCATAAGGCATTGAAAAATCGCTCTATTATCATAATCAGCCTGATTTGGATTGCCATTATCGGATTATACTTTATAAACTTCAAGCTGGGCTTAGTAATCGCGGTCCTATTCAGCTATATCCATGTTTTTATGGAGTTCCCTTTGAATATAAAGACGTTCACTTCATTAACTAAGAGACAGATTTAACCCTAGACCGTAGGTATATTTCATACCGTTTGGAAAAGGCAAGCCGATGGAAGCTGGAAATTTGTTTGGGACTAATTACTTCTTGTAAACCACTCCGCCCTTCATCACGAACTTTACATTA
>JABXIM010000128.1 GCA_013373085.1 Oceanospirillaceae bacterium
TGGTCTTATCCACTCAGAGGTTAGTCGTGGGGACGACCCTTCATAGCATCTACTACCAACGAACGAGGTTCTGGACGCCAAAGTAGAATTCTGGTGCCCCGGCCCCGCGCCCTATGATGAACGCAAGCTGGCGGACAGACCTTCTGTCCCTGAAGGCATGGATACAGTTCTCGAATCAAAAGGGTGCAGCACATGACGAACAACAACAAATTTATCGCAATCACGGGTGCGGGGATGCTGGCGCTGGCGCTGTCCGGCGGTGTTCAGGCGCACGGCGATGTCACGCCGCAGGCGGTCGACATCCAGGGACTGGACGCGCTTGGGGAAGAATGGCTCGATCAGAATCCCTACGGCGAGGAATACGAGAAGCGTGACCTGGCCGTTGAGGTCGGCGCCTCCGCCTATAACCAGAACTGCGCTCGCTGCCACGGACTGGAAGGCGTATCCGGCGGTATCGCACCGGACCTGCGTTATCTCGAACCCGGCATTGACGGTGACGAGTGGTTCAAATATCGGGTCGTCAACGGTGCGGTACGCGACGGTCGCGTTTACATGCCGAAGATGGCCGACTACCTGAGCCAGGAGGCGCTCTGGGCCATTCGTGCCTGGCTGGAGACCAAGTATGTTCAAGAGTAGCCTGCGCATCGCCGGCTGGCTGACGGCGCTGGCCTGGGTCTGGCTGCTGGCGATGCCGGCCCAGGCCCGCTACTACGACGACGTCATCGCCAGCGGTTATATCCGCATCGGCCTCTACCGTGATTTTCCGCCTTACTCCTGGCTGGAGGGCGGTGAGCCCCGGGGAATCGATGTCGAGATCGGCAAACGGATTGCGGCGGCGCTGGATGTGCGCTTCGAGCCGCACTGGATCACCCCCGACGAGAACCTCGAGGATGACCTGCGCAACAACGTCTGGAAGGGGCACTACCTGGACAAGGACGAATCGCGACCACTGGCGCCCAAGCAGCTTGCCGATGTCATGATGCGGGTGCCGTACGATCGCGAGTATGCCTACATGCGCGACTCCACCGGCGAGATGGTCAACGAGCAGGTGGTAATGTTCGGCGCCTATCAGCGTGAGCGTTGGCAGGTGGCCTACAACAGCGAGCGGATGGACGGTGTCTCGACGGTGGCGGTGTTCCAATATCACCCGGTCGGGGTCGAGGTCGACAGCTTGCCGGACTTTTACCTGACGTCGGCATTTCAGGGGCGGATGCGCGACAAGACCCGTCATTACGCCAACGTCCGCGATGCCTTTGCCGCCATGCAGCGGGGTGAAGTGGACGCGGTGATGGGGATGCGTGCCGAGATCGACTGGTTGCTCTCGAGTTCGTCCGACACGCGCATGCGCCCCGGCGAAAACGGCTTCCCGATGATGGGCAAGCAGGAATGGGACCTCGGCATGGCGGTCAAGCAGACCTACCGTCAGCTCGGCTATGCCGTCGAGGGTGCGGTCGATGATCTGATCCGCAGCGGCGAGATGGAAAAACTCTATGCGACCTATGGTCTGCGTTACGAGCTGCCTGGGTTGTATCAGGATGTCGCCGGGCGCTGACCCGGTGCCGCCACCAACGGCCGGGAGGTGACGACATGGAAAAATGCGCCAAGGGTTTGCTGTTGGCCACGCTGCTGATGTGCGCGACGGCGAATGCCGCCGCCACTGAAGATCCCCTCGGGTCGCCAATGTGGGATTACCTGCGCACACGTTTTCTCGGAGATGACCGCTATCGCTTCGATGACCGGGTGCGGGTCGAGTTGCCGCCATTCGCCGAGGATCCGACCCAGGTACCGGTGACGGTCGATGCCTCGGCGCTGGCGCAGCCGGTCTCGCGCATTATTCTCTGGGCCGATCTCAATCCCATCCAGCATATCGCCACCCTCCACCCCCTCGATGACCGGGTCGCGCCGTCGCTGTCGCTGCGGATCAAAGTGCAGCAGGCGACTGCCGTACGCGCCGCGGTGCTCGCGGCCGACGGCGTCTGGTATCTAGGCGGCCGCTTTATCGATGCCGCGGGCGGTGGCTGCACCGCGCCTAGCCTGGCCGTCGCCGACCCCTACTGGGAAAGCCACCTCGGTGAGATGCAGGCACGGCTGTTTTCGCCGTATCAGCCGCAGGGGCCGGGGCGGGCAAGGTTCCGCATAATCCATCCGATGGACACCGGCCTGGTCGACGGCATCCCCGAGTTTTACATCGAGCAGGCACGTCTCGAGGACGCAAACGGCACCCCGCTGATGCGTCTTGAGCTGTCGCCGCCGGTCAGCGAAAACCCGATGCTGAGTTTCGATACCCGTGGCGTCGATGCGCTGCGGCTCTGGCTGCGCGACAACAACGGCAACAGCTTCGCCGCCCGGGTCAATGGGGAGGGTGGCTGATATGCGCCTGCGACCGCCCGGCTGGCTGTTATGCCTTCTGCTTCTGCCGTGGCCGCTGTGGCAGGCGCACGGCAGCGGATTCGATTACGGTCTCGAGCCGCGACTGGTAGCGCCCGACACCTGGCTGGTGGAAGGACGCCGCGAAGCCTTCAGCCGCGACAATGGCGGCCATATCGTCAACGTCGCCTTTATTGTTACCGACGCGGGGGTACTGCTGTTCGACACCGGACCCTCGCGCCGTTTCGGCGAGCAGCTGCGGACGGCGATTGCCCGCGTAACGGACCGCCCCGTTGTACATGTATTTAACAGTCACGCCCATCCCGACCACTTTCTCGGTAATCAGGCGTTCGCCGACGCCAGTATCTGGGCGCTTCCCGACACGCGCGAGCAGATCGCGCGGGACGGCGACGGTCTGGCGGAAAACCTCTACGGTCTGGTCGGGGACTGGATGCGCGGCACCGAGGTGCGACAACCGGACCGGAGCCTCGATCAGGCGCTGTTCGAATTCGGTGGCCACCGCTTGCGGTTGCTGGCGTTCGGCGGACACACCGGCGCCGACCTGGCATTGCTCGATGAAACCACGGGCGTGCTGCTGGCCGGCGACCTGGTGTTCTACCAGCGCGCGCTGACGACGCCCCAGACACCGGGGCTCGATGTCTGGCGCCAGGACCTTGAGCGCCTGGCCGCACTCGATTACCGCCTGCTGGTACCGGGCCACGGACCGCTGGACCGGGAGGGCCGGGCAGTGCCCCAGACGGATACCTATCTGGACTGGCTCGACGGGCTGCTGAGCGCCTCGGCCGAAGCGGGACTAACCATGAACGAGGTGATGCAAACGCCGCTGGATCCCCGCTTCGCCGACATTGCGCTCGGCCGTTATGAACTGCAGCGCAGCGTCTCCCACCTTTACCCGCGATACGAACAGCGGGCGCTGGAACCCGTTCAAAAGGCTTCACCAGCGCCTGAATAACCCTGCGGCGGCTCCGGCGCCGCCGGCAATCCGAGAAAGCGTTATGAATCCCGACAGTCCCCACTGGGTGCCGAGTCTGGCGCCCGGCATACGGCTCTATTTCGACGACCAGTCGCGACGCTGGGTGGTCAAGGCACCGCAGCAGGTGGTGTTTCTCGACCCCCTGTCGCTCGACGTACTGCGGGCTTGCGATGGCGACCGCAGCCTGATGCAGATCGCGCTCTACATGGATGCTCTCGAGCACCGGCCCGGACGTGCCTGGCTCGAGGTGGTCAGCGACGTGGTGCGGCACTTCGAAAGCCGCGGCATGCTGCGCTGTCGCCTGGCGTCGTCGGTGCTGGCACTGACGGGCCGCTGAAGCAGGTCGTACTACCAAGGTACAGGGCATCCGCTACCCCGGATCAATTGTTGCCGGGCACGACGTTCCCAACAATGAACAGCATGATTCGGAGCTCTCATCCGGGTCGACACCAAGAATAAATACTGCTCGAAGGAGACAGCGATGAACAGAATTGGCCGCATCCCAGGCTTTGCCGCAACCGCACTGGTTGTCGCCATGGCCACGTCCGGCATGTCCCAGGCTGGCGTGACCGACGCGGATATCATCAACGACCAGGCCACAACCGAAGACGTCGTCAGCAATGGCCTGGGCCTGCGCGGTCAGCGTTACAGCCCGCTGACCAAGGTCAACGCCGATACCGTCCAGGAACTGCGTCCGGTCTGGGCGTTCTCCTTCGGTGGAGAGAAGCAGCGGGGCCAGGAATCCCAGCCGATGGTCAAGGATGGCGTCATGTACGTGACCGCGTCCTATTCCCGCGTCTTCGCCATTGACGTGGCGAGCGGCGACGAACTCTGGGAGTACAACGCCCGCCTGCCGGACGGCATCATGCCCTGCTGTGACGTTATCAACCGTGGTGTCGCCCTGTACGACGACCTGGTGATCTTCGGTACCCTGGATGCCAAGCTGGTGGCGCTGAACAAGGACACCGGCAAGGTGGTCTGGAAGAAGACCATCGAGGACTACAAGGCCGGTTACTCGCTGACCGCCGCACCGATCGTCGTCAACGGCAAGGTCATTACCGGGGTGTCCGGCGGCGAATTCGGCATCGTCGGCAAGGTCGAGGCCTATGACGCCAAGACCGGCGATATTCTCTGGTCGCGCCCGACTGTCGAAGGTCACATGGGCTACATCTGGAAAGACGGCAAGAAGACCGAAGCCGGTATTTCCGGCGGCCAGCCGGGCCAGACCTGGCCGGGCGACCTGTGGAAGAGCGGCGGCGCTGCAACCTGGCTCGGCGGCACCTACGACCCCGATACCAACCTGCTGTTCTTCGGTACCGGCAACCCGGCCCCCTGGAACTCGCACATGCGTCCCGGCGACAACCTGTTCTCCTCGTCGCGCCTGGCGATCAACCCCGATAACGGCGATATCGTCTGGCACTTCCAGACCACGCCGCACGACGGCTGGGACTTCGACGGTGTCAACGAGCTGATTTCGTTCGATTACGACGATGGCGGCAAGACCGTCAAGGCCGCCGCCACCGCGGACCGCAACGGCTTCTTCTACGTGTTGAACCGCGAGAACGGGGACTTCATCCGCGGCTTCCCGTTCGTCGACAAGATCACCTGGGCCAAGGGCCTCGACGACAAGGGCCGTCCGATCCTGATCGAAGAGGGCCGTCCCGGCAACCCGGCCAGCGCCACTGAAGGCAACAAGGGCGAGTCGGTGTTCTCGGCGCCGTCCTTCCTCGGCGGCAAGAACTGGATGCCGATGGCCTTCAGCCAGAA
>JABXIM010000006.1 GCA_013373085.1 Oceanospirillaceae bacterium
GCCACCAGAAGGTGATCGAGGAGGCGCCGGCGCCGGGGCTGTCCGACGAGACCCGCAAAGCGATGGGCGAAGCCGCGGTGCGCGCGGCCCAGGCGATCGACTATGTCGGTGCCGGCACCGTCGAGTTCCTGTATGACGTCGACGGCTCCTTCTACTTCATGGAGATGAACACCCGGCTGCAGGTCGAGCACCCGGTCACCGAAATGATCACCGGCCAGGATCTGGTCGAATGGCAGTTGCGCATCGCCGCCGGCCAGCCGCTGCCGCTGAATCAGACCGAGATACGCATCGACGGCCACGCCTTCGAGGCCCGCATCTACGCCGAGGACCCGGACCACGACTTCCTGCCGGCCACCGGTACCCTGCGCTACCTGCGCACGCCGGCGGAGAATCGCCACGTACGCGTCGACACCGGCGTCATCGAGGGCGACGAGGTCAGCGTTTACTACGATCCGATGATCGCCAAGCTGATCGTCTGGGATGACAGCCGCGAACGCGCGCTGTCACGCCTGGCCCAGGCGCTCGAGGACTACCGCATCGCCGGCCTCAAGACCAACGTGCGCTTCCTGCGCAACCTGGCGCTGGCCGAGCCGTTCCGCGCCGCCGAGCTGGATACCGGTTTCATCGACAAGCATCGCAAGCTGCTGTTTCCCGAATCCAGACTCGATACCGACTACTGCCTGGTCATGGCGGCCAGCTTTTTCCTCGAAAGCGGTCGCGAAGCCCGGATCAGCGCCAGCGACCCCTGGTCGCCGTTCGGCCGCCAGAACGCCTGGCGCCTCAACTCGCACTACAGCCGCCCGCTGCAGCTGGTCGTCGACGATCAGATTCACAATCTGACGGTGCTGGACCTCGATGGCGAGTACGAGATCAGTGTCGGCGACGCCGGTTACCGCGTGCGCGCAAGCCTCGACGGCGATGCGCTGGAACTTACGATCAACGGCCACCGGCTGACCGCTCACGGCTACCTCGAAGGCGATGACCTGACCCTGATCGACCAGGGCGAGCAGTTCGTCTGCCGACGCCACCGCGAAACGTTCGGCGAATCCGAACACCAGGGCGATGCCTCGCTGGCCGCGCCGATGAACGGCGCCGTGGTCGCGGTACTGGTCGAAGCGGGCCAAAAAGTCGCCCAGGGCGAAACCCTGGTGGTGATGGAGGCGATGAAGATGGAACACAGCATCCGGGCGCCGGCCGACGGTGTCGTCGCCCAGGTGTTCTTCGCCGAAGGCGAGCTGGTTTCGGAAGGTGCCGAACTGGTCGCGCTGGAGACCGGTCTCGAGGAGGCCAGCTGATGGGACTGCCAAAACAGGTGCGGCTGGTCGATGTCGGCCCCCGCGACGGCCTGCAGAACGAGCCCGGCGTGATCGAGACCGCTGTAAAACTCGAACTGATCGACCGCCTGGGTGCCGCCGGCGTCCGTCACATCGAGGCGGCCAGCTTCGTGTCGCCCAGATGGGTGCCGCAGATGGGCGATGCGGCCGAGGTGATGGCCGGCATCGAGCGTCGCCCAGGAGTGGTCTACGCCGCCCTTACACCCAATCTGAAGGGCTTCGAGGGTGCCCGGGAAGCGCGCGTCGACGAGGTAGCGGTGTTCACCGCCGCCTCCGAAGAGTTCACGCGGAAAAACATAAACTGCTCCATCGCCGAGAGTCTGGAGCGATTCGCGCCGGTGATCGAAGGAGCCAAAGCCGCCGGCATCCGGGTGCGCGGCTACGTCTCGACGGTACTCGGCTGCCCCTACGCCGGCGACATCGAGCCGGCGCAGGTAGCCGCAGTCTCGCGTGAGCTGCTGGATATGGGCTGCTACGAGGTGTCACTGGGCGATACCATCGGCGTCGGCACACCGTTGAAAGCCAAGCAAATGCTCGAGGCGGTCGCCAAAGCGGTGCCGGTGGCGCAACTGGCGGCCCACTTCCACGACACCTACGGCCAGGCGCTGGCCAACCTCTATGCGGTGCTGGAGGAAGGCCTCGCGGTGATCGACAGTTCGGTGGCGGGCCTTGGCGGCTGTCCCTACGCCAGGGGTGCCTCGGGCAATGTCGCCAGCGAGGATGTCGTCTACCTGTTGCACGGGCTCGGCATCGACACCGGTATCGACCTGCAGCGGCTGGTCGATACCGGGCACTGGATCGCCGGCCGGCTCGGCCGCAGCACAGGCTCCAAGGTCGGCCTGGCGCTGGGCTGCTCCTAGGACACTCGCAGGAGTGGTGCCCTCACCGCGAACAACGACAGTGCCTAGATGATTCGCCGCGGGGCGTGGCGCCTACGAACACAGCGTCGACCACCCGTAGGAGCGGCGCCTCGCCGCGAATCCCCTCGGAGCCAGATTCATTCGCCGCGGGGCGCGGCTCCCACAAGCAGCTCATAACTGCGCAGCCTATCATCGAAATCGTGGGTCACGGTGACGATGCCGACTTCGTCGGTCCCATAGCGTTCGGCGATGACGCCGAGGCGCTCGCGGCACTCGCTTGGCGAGCCACAGACCACCGACGCCAGCGTGGCATCGAAATAGGCCTGATCCGACGGACTCAGCCTGGCTCTGCGTTCAATCGCTTCCTGCGGCGAGATGATGGGGTCCCGCACACCGTGACGGAACGCCTTGACCTTCCAGTACACCTGGGCCGAGGCAAGAAACTCCGCCTCTTCCTGGTTCCCGGCGCAGACCGCCGATACCGCGATCAGCACCTTGGGATCGCCGCCGTGGCCCGCCTGACGCCAGGCACCGCGATACTCGTCAACGATACTGACGGGCCGGTCCTCAGGACCAATGAACAGCGCCAGCGCCATATTCATGCCCACCTGCCCGGCCAGCTCCGCGCTGCCGCCGCTCGACCCCAGCATCCAGAGTTCCGGACAGGGACGATCATCCGGCATCACATGTAGTTCATGATAGGGATGATGGTCCGGGATTCCGCCACGCAGGAACCCCCTGAGCAGCATTGCCTGCTGTGGATAAAAATCCTCGTGCGCCTGGGCATAGGGGTAGGCCAGCGCATGGCTGGCAAGACCGTCACCACCGGGGGCGCGGCCGATACCCAGATCGATGCGTCCGGGAAAAAGCGTTTCCAGCAACCGGAACTGCTCGGCGACCTTGTAGGGACTGTAGTGCGGCAGCATCACCCCGCCGCTGCCGACGCGGATCGATTCGGTGACGCTGGCGATATGGCTGATCAGCACCTCGGGACTGGGGCCTGCGAAGTTGATGCTGTTGTGATGTTCGGCGACCCAGTAACGATGGTAGCCGGCCTGTTCGCAGGCCTTGGCGAGCCGCGCCGAGAGCGCTGGCGGTGGCAGCTCGTGGGGTTTGCCGGGTACCGGAGACTGGTCGACAACGGTCAGTTTCAAAGACATCCGCAGGCTCGTATGCTGGCTCGAAACGCACCAGTATATAGACTCTCCGTGCGCACGGCGAAGCAACAGTCTGTTGACGAAATAGTGCCTTAAGTCGCCTCCGCCACAACCGCGACCGCCGCCGCCGCACCCTGCATCGGCACCAGAACCGTGGCCGTAACGGCAATCAGGCGGGCTTCTTCGACTGTTCCCTCATTTTCTTCAGCAGCATCTTCAGAATATGCCGCCGGGAAATCACGCCAATGACCTTGCCGTGACTGTCGACCACCGGATAATTCTTGGGCTTCGGTGTCTTACTCAGCATCTGCTGGGCAAGATCGAGGGGATGGTCATGCGGCGACACCGTCAGCACATCGGTACGCATGATATCCCGTACCGTGGCCACCCTCTGATTGTAATAGACGACCTGGATCGTGATGTGCAGACATTCCTGCTCCGAGACCCAGCCGACCAGTTTGCCCGCCTCATCGACGACCGGCCCGCCAAGCATCTCCTTCTGGATCAGCTTCGCAGCGGCAGCGTCGACCGCCATATCCGGCGTGATCGCCGCAAACTCGGTCGTCATGTAATCTTCTATTGCGTCCGCTTCCATTATCGAGTCCCCCTACCGGATCTTGACGTAAGTATAAGCACTCCAGGGGTAAGGCAAGCGAAAATCCATAACTCGGCGCAGCCGCCGCGCCCCACGTTCGCGTAACGGCGGTCTACACTCAGGACTGATCGCCATCAATGCCCATGGAAACGGGACCTTTGCGTGCAACCGATAATCTCCATCAGAAACCTCAGCAAGACCTACGCCGGTGGCTTCACCGCCCTGCGACACGTGAAACTGGATATCGAAGCGGGGGAAATCCTTGCCCTGCTTGGCCCCAACGGTGCCGGTAAAACCACCCTGATCAGCATTGTCTGCGGTATCGTCAATGCCAGCGCCGGCAGCATCAGCGTGGGCGGTCATGACATTCGCGACGACTACCGTGCCGCACGCAGCCTGATCGGTCTGGTGCCCCAGGAACTGGCTACCGACTCTTTCGAAAGCGTCTGGGCCACGGTGACGTTCAGTCGCGGGCTGTTCGGCAAGGCGCCGAATCCCGCCTATATCGAGCAGCTGCTGCGCCAGCTGTCGCTGTGGGAGAAACGCGACAGCCGGATCATGGCGCTGTCAGGCGGCATGAAGCGGCGGGTGATGATCGCCAAGGCACTGTCCCACGAGCCGCGTATCCTGTTTCTCGACGAACCTACCGCCGGCGTCGATGTCGAGCTGCGTCGCGACATGTGGGAAATGGTGCGGGGACTACGGCGTGACGGCGTCACTATTATTCTGACGACGCACTACATCGAGGAAGCCGAAGAAATGGCGGACCGGATCGGCGTTATCAACCGCGGCGAGCTGATTCTGGTCGAGGACAAGGCTTCGTTGATGGAAAAGCTCAGCACCAAGGAACTGAGGCTGCAGTTGCAGACGCCGCTGGAGCAGCTGCCGAACGCTCTGCAGCCATTCGGCCTGGAACTGAGCGACGACCGGCTGCAGCTGACCTACCGCTTCGACGCCCAACACGAGAACACCGGGATCGCGGAACTGCTGCGCAGCCTCAGCCAGCAGGGTGTCGACTTCAAGGACCTGCAGTCGAAACAGAGTTCGCTGGAGGAAATATTCGTCGATCTGGTGCACAAGCGGTGAAGCGTTCTGGGTTTCGGATCACGTCGATTTTACGCTCTGCCACCCGACAACAATCGATCTGTACGCCGATCGATATGACGGGGCTGCGATGCCCAACCATCCCGATAACGGAAGCACCGCGCCATTGCATCGCTTGTCCCATCCTACGCACCGGGCATTGATATGAATATCCACGGCATCAAGGCGATTTACCTCTTCGAAATGGCACGAACCGGCCGCACCCTGATGCAGAGCATCGCGTCGCCGGTGCTCTCGACCTCGCTGTATTTCATCGTATTTGGCACTGCCATCGGCTCGCGTATGGGTGAAATCGACGGCGTCGGCTACGGCGCCTTCATCATTCCAGGGCTCCTGATGCTGTCGCTGCTGAGCGAGAGCATCTCCAACGCCTCGTTCGGCATCTTCTTCCCGAAATTCTCGGGTACCATCTACGAGGTGCTGTCGGCCCCGGTATCGCCGCTGGAAATCGTCATCGGCTATGTCGGCGCCGCCGCGACGAAATCGGTGATTCTCGGCATCCTGATCCTTAGCACGGCACGCGCCTTCGTCGACTACAGCATCCAGCATCCGCTGTGGATGGCCGGCTTTCTGCTGCTGACCGCCATCACCTTCAGTCTGTTCGGCTTCATCATCGGCGTCTGGGCCGACGACTTCCAGAAACTGCAGGTGATACCGCTGATGGTGATCACGCCACTGACGTTTCTGGGCGGCGCCTTCTACTCCATCGACATGCTGCCAGAGCCGTGGCGTGCGCTGACGCTATTCAATCCGGTGGTCTACCTGATCAGCGGATTCCGCTGGGCGTTTTACGGCATCTCCGATGTTCATGTCGGCGTCAGTCTCGGCATGACGCTGTTCTTCATGCTGTTGTGCCTGGGGCTGATCCGCTGGATCTTCAAAAGCGGCTACCGTATCCGCAACTGAAGAAATTCAACCCTCCTGGTTACGAACTATTGCCATGACCTGCAAGCTGTCTGCGTCATGAATGTTGCTGTCCGCGTTTCCCCGCCGTCCGCAGGACCGGCGCCGGGACATCAACACCGCTGTCTGCCGAAGCTCCAAAGCGACGACCTTTCCGCATCGCAACACGGCACAAAACCCCTATTCACGCTCCCCGGCCGCGTCTAGGCAGACAGTTTAAAGCAAGCGATAAAAGCCTCATTATCCACCATATTTCCGATATTTCCGGTTAATCGAATCGACGAAATTAACTGAAACGAATGTATGAATTTCGCTTGCCCGCAACCACAGGGTCTACAATAATTTTGCAATTGCGTAATAAGGCTTCGACCGTTTGAAATTCGCAACCCATGGAAAGGTAGCTTCCGATGAAACGACTCCCGAGACAGTTCTCTACACGGAACCTGGTCCGGTTTCTGGCCCTGACATTTGCCGTGTCGATATTCCCGGCCCAGGCCGACACGGCTCTGACGACCAAACTGCCCGGCTTCAACGCCGAACTGAAAAAGACCTCGGTGTCGGGGCTGTCATCCGGCGCCTTTATGACGTCGCAGCTGTATGTGGTTTTTTCCGACATCATGGTCGGTGCCGGAATCGTGGCCGGTGGCCCCTATCTTTGCGCCAAATCCTGGGCCGGTAACAGCCTGCTCGAGAACGCCACCACCACCTGCATGAACCCGCTGACACCCAGCGTCGGCCCCAATACCCCGCACCTGGTGGAACTGACCAAGGCGCTGGCAGCATCGGGTGATATCGACCCGGTAGAGAACCTCAAGGACGATCATCTTTATATCTTCAGTGGCAAGAGCGATAAAACGGTCACCACTACTGTCGTCGACCAGACGGAGGCCTACTTTGAGGCCCTCGGCATACCCGCGTCGTCAATCCAATACAACAAGAGCGTCGATGCCGGTCATGCCCTCATCACCGACGAGAACGATGACACCGACTGCTCGGAAACCAAAGAACCCTATGTCAACGACTGCGACTTCGAACAGTCCACCGTTATTCTGAACCAGATCTATGGTTCCCTGAACCCGCCGACAGATACGCTCAGCAGCGAGATCATGGCGTTCGATCAATCGGAATTTATCGATGCCGACAACACCAGCATGAGTGATACCGGCTACGTCTACGCGCCGGCGGTCTGCAAGACCCACCGCAGTTGCCCGGTGCACGTGGTGCTGCACGGCTGCGAACAGGGTGCCGCAGTCATCGACCCCAGCAACAAGTACTACGCCCAGACCGGCTACAACCAGGTGGCAGAGGCCAACGACATCATCATGCTCTACCCCCAGGTACAGCCGTCTGACGAGGCGCCGGTCAATCCCAAGGGCTGCTGGGATTTCTGGGGCTATTCGTCGCCGGACAGTGTCGATCCCGACTTCTTCACCCGCAATGCCCCTCAGTTGCGAGCAATCCGCAAGATGATCGAACGCCTTGCGCAACCCGTTGAAACCATGTCCCTCACAACCACTACGGAGTAAAACAATGAACCAGCCCGTAAACGAACTGATAGACCCCAGCCTCCAGGATGCCGTCGAACACTGGAGCGACTATGCCAAGGACAGCCTCCAGACCGCCGAGGTGGTGCTGCGACTCTACACCCCGGTCAAGGACTCGCTGCAGATCACCCAGCAGGTGCTGGAATCTGTTCAGGAAAACGACTGGACACCGTCGGCCACCCTGCCCGATGCGGCGACCTTCAGCGGTATTGTCAGCGAGCTGAGCGACATCCAGGTCGCTGCGCTCAAGCGCATGTCCGATGATTTCAACCGTTACCTGGACACCAGCGTTGAAGCCGGCAAGCTGTTCGGTGAGACGCTGAAGACCGATGGTGACCCGCAACAGCAGCTGGCTGCCTGGCTCGAGACCAGCCTCAAGGTCACCAAGGCTTATCAGGACGATTTCAGCCAGCAGCTGTCGGACCTCGGCGCAATCGAGTCCGCGTACAAGGCCTGGTGGCAGAAGAGCCTGGAAAGCCTGCTCGGCTGATGTCCTGACGCACCAGTGAAAAACCCCGGCGACTCTTCAACGCGCCGGGGTTTTCTTTTCGTCGACGCTCCTCGGCTTCAACATCCTGCGTTGCCCTGACGTCCACATGCGTGTGGTCGTGGTCGCTCCGCGACCGTTCATCCTCACCATAAACCCCGCTCATGCACATCCCGGTGTCCGCAGGAAACTTACAGCCTGGCATAAAAATGCCGGACAGGGTCCGGCGTAATGAACAACAACAGGTTCATCTCGAAGCAGCACCAATATGGCGCGCCTGCCACCACGCTCCGCAGATCTGCCGTACGTGCTCTTAACGTATCGGCAGAACCTCCGTCAGCGGGTGGGAACTTGTCGATTCAGTATCAACTCAGTCAGTAAGTATAGCCGGGGAACTGCATTCTGGCTGCCACTGTCCACGACCACCGTGGCGCCCACTCAGCTGCAGCCTTTAGTGCAGGCATCTTTCCCCGTGGCACCGGGAGTTGAATGTGTCCGAACCTTGGCCCCGCCGCCACCCTCGCTCTATTCTCGATCACTGCCGCTGTTGTCGGTGTTTGCGGCGTTCTGCTGACAAGGCTACTGCGACGCGAACGGCAGGGGCCGCTGAATATCGGCTTCGAGGGGGGACTGGTGCTGGCGGTCTATCTGTCCGCCGTGCCTGCTCTTTCTGCAATGAGACGACAGCCGGCGTAAAGCGGGTTCTCGGAAGCTTCAGCGCCCGCCCCCGACGTCGACGAAGCTGCCGGTCACGTAGGATGCCTCGTCGCTCAACAGCCAGGCGATGGCGGTCGCGACCTCCTCCGGCCGCCCCCCGCGCTGCATGGGAATATTCGGGCTGACGCGAGCGATGCGGTCCGGCTCACCGCCATCGGCGTGCATCCGGGTGTCGATGAATCCAGGACGGACGGCATTGACGCGAATGCCCTCACCGGCAAGCTCCAGCGACAGCCCGCGGGTCAGGGTATCGATGGCGCCCTTGGAGGCGGCATAGTCGACGTACTCGTTCGCCGCCCCCAAACGCGCGGCAACCGAAGAGACATTGATGATGGCTCCGCCGCGGCCCCCCTGGCTGCGCGCCATGCGCCGAATCGCTTCGCGACAGCAGAGGAAGGTGCCGGTCACGTTGGTACTGAATATGCGGTTGATACGCTCGGCGGACATGCGCTCGACCTTCATCTGCGGCAGCAGGATGCCGGCATTGTTGACCAGCGCATCCACCGGGCCCAATTCGGCATCGACCCGCTCGAACAACCGCACCACCTCGTCTTCGACCGCGATATCCGCCTGCATCGGGAAGACCCGCCCGCCCGACGCCGCTAGCTCGGACACCAGCGCGTCGGCCGCGTCGCGGTCATGGCGATAGTTGATGCACAGATCATAGTCCCGCTGCGCCAGCAACCGGGCGGTGGCGGCACCGATGCCCCGGCCACCACCGGTAATGATCGCAACCCTGTTCATGCCAGTGCCTCCGGTTGCTTGTGAGCGTCCCGCTTCGGAGTGGGTGAAGGGGTCGCAAAACCCCTACTAAATATATAGACTCTTGGCACAGTCATTTTTGCCGCGAGGTCTATTCCAATGTCAGAGGCCGTTGTCAGCCAAGCCGCCTGGGTCAGCCCCGAACGCGTTCTCAGCAACGATACCCTGGTGGTGCGCGAACCGTTTTCTTTCATGGTCGCAACGGAGATGCTGGACCCGTCCATCGAGTCGAAATTGAACGACGCGTATCCGCGACAGAATGGCGCGGGTTTTCTGCCTTATGAACCGGAGACCTGCGGTGAGGCATTCAACGAGCTCGTCAGCCAGTTGATCGCGCCCGAATTCGCCAATGCGGTCGGCAAGCAGCTCGGCATCGACAATCTGTCACAGTATCCGACCTATATCTCGATCGCCCGCACGCTGAACAAGCGTCACGGCACCATTCATACCGACGGCAAGTCCAAGATCGCCACCATGTTGCTGTATCTGAATCCCGCCTGGGCGGACAACAGCGGCCGCCTGCGTTTCCTCAACAAGATCGACGATATCGAAGACACCGTCGTGCCCGAAATCGAGCCGCTGTACGGTACCCTGGTCGCGTTCAAGCGGGCCGACAACTCCTTCCACGGTCACCTGCCGTTCGAGGGCGAACGACGCGCGATTCAGATCGCCTGGCTGGTCAGCGAGGATGCAAAATCCCGCAAGGGCAAACGCGGCAAGCTGTCGTCAGGCGTGAAAAAACTGTTTGGCTGGGTCGACCGCAAGGTTGCCGCCGGCCGCAAGGATAACGCCCACCGCGACTAGCCCGCCGCAACACCGGAGCCGTCACCGGCTCCGGTGCTCAGGACTTCTGGTCCAGTCCGTATTTGCGAATCTTGCGATGCAGCGTCGAGCGGCTGATACCCAGTGCCTCGGCCGCACGCAACACCACCCAGCGATGCTGTTGCAGCGCTGCCAGTAGCCGTTGCCGCTCCTGGTCCTCGGGCGTCTGTGGGCTCAGCGACACCAGCCGCTGCGGCGGCAGTTGCGGACCGCCAGCCCCATCTGCCGCTGGCGCCTCGCACGGAGCCGGCGGAAATACCTCGTCCGGAAGATCGGTGAGACGAATGGCCGCGCCGTCGCACATGCACAGCGCGAACTCCAGCACGTTCCTGAGCTGGCGGATATTGCCCGGCCAGTGGTAGTCGCCGAGCACCCGCCGCGCCTGGTCTTCAAGCGCCAGCTCCCGGCCATCGGCCAGCTGGGTCAGTATGCTGTCGATAAGCCCCAGCCGGTCCTGTCGCTCGCGCAGCGGCGGCAACGCTATGCGCACCCCGCCGACGCGGTAGTAAAGGTCTTCGCGAAATTCGCCCTGTGCCACGTAGTCGCCAAGATCCCGGTGCGTGGCACAGATCACGTGCAGGTCCACCGGCACCGGCTTGATCTGCCCCAGCGGCGTGATCTCCCGTTCCGCCAGCACCCGCAACAGACGCGCCTGCAGCGTCAACGGCATATCGCCGATCTCGTCGAGAAACAGGGTGCCGCCATTGCTGGCCTCGATCTTGCCGGTCTTGCCGCCCTTGAGGCCGCCGGTGAAGGTGCCGGCACCATAGCCGAACAGCTCGCTCTCGATCAGGGATTCCGGAATCGCCGCACAGTTGAGGGTAACGAACGGCTTGTCCCGCCGTGCACTGCTGTCGTGGATCGCGCGCGCCCAGACCTCCTTGCCGGTGCCGGTTTCGCCCTGCAGCAGAATGCTGATATTGCGGTCCATCACCCGATGACAGATATCGGCGTTGCGCTGAAGCCGGGCATCGCTGCCGGCGGCGCGGTAGAGCGGAGAATCCAGCGGCTTGCGCGCCGCGGACGGAGCACTGGCCGCGACCGGCGAACGATGCGGCAGCTGACCGGTGAGACGCATCAGCCAGCCGCTGCCGGACGCCAGCGCGACCGGGGCACGGTGTACGTCCTCGACGCTGGCGCCGGTCAGCGCCGGCAGGCCCTGGCCGACGATCAGCGCCCGCTCGGGTATCCCCAGCTGCAACAATGCCGGCGAGGTGGCGCCTAGAATCCAGCCGGCGTCGTTGACCGCCAGTAGTGCCGACGACAACGCCGGATCCGCCACCGGCGAGCTGACCAGCGCCAGCAGATGATGACGGGCAAAGGCATGGCGAAACATCGCCGCCTCGATCTGGTCGGCGGTATCGCAGACCAGGTTCAGCGCCAGCCCCTGCCCCACCTTGTCGCCCTGGGCATAGGTGGAGATATCCAGGGCGCCGATGACATCACCGTCCGGCGCGATCAGCGGTGCGGTGGAACAGCTGAAGCGCTGCAGCTCGCGGCCGAAGTGCTCGTCGGCGTAAACGGTCAACGCATCCCCGGTGGCGAGACAGGTGCCGAGGCCGTTGGTGCCGACCAGGTTCTCGGTCCAGACAGTGCCGAGGCTGAGCCCCTTGTCGGCCAGCTCGCGGCCGCGACTGGAGTCGATATATTCACGCAGCACAATACCGCTGGCGTCGGTGACCAGCACGCAGTAGCCGGAATTACCGCCAAGGTAGCGCAGGCGGTCGAATACCGGCTCCGCCGAATACAGCAGGCTGTCGAGATGGTCGCGGGCGCCGCGGATTTCGGATTCGCTCAGGCGTGGCGCGCGCAAGTCGCGACCGGGCTCGAGCTTGTAGTCCTCGATGCAGCGGCGCCAGGATCCCTGGATCTCCGGGGCGCGTTTGCCGGCATTGGGCCGGACTGGGTCGGAACTGCGGGGATGGCGGATACTCATGGCAACGTCGGCGATTATGCTCATATCTTTTTATTATCAACCCCCATGATAGGCCTCACGTCGCTTTAATGTCCACGGGCACCGCGGTTGCCGATCGCAAGACCCGCAGGTTGGGTGAAGGCCGGTAGGCCGCAACCCAACACAAACCTCTCGAGGCTACCGAAATCAATCGCTCTGCAAAACGATCGATATGAGGGGTTACGCGATGCCCAAACCACGCAGGGGCGTTGATTTTCGGCAGGATGCATCGCTCCACCCATCCTCCGTCTCTCTACAGACACTCTGTATCAAGGGTCGCGACAGAGTGGCGCAACCACCGCGACACCCTGTCGCGACCACTGAATCACAAACGCCAAACAAAACCATAAAACCCTTTATTTTCAATGTATTAAGAATATGGCACAGGCCTTGCTCTATACAGAGTGAGCATCACCAGTGGGCGTCTGCTGCGCCTTACGAATATCAAGAATAAAAGGAGTGGTTTCCATGAAGCCGAGCAAAGAACAGCAACTCTGGATGTACGAGCATATGCTCGTCAGCCGCTACTTCGAGGAATCCATCGAAAAGATCTACATGGAAGGCAAGTCCCCCGCCTTCAACATGGCCAACGGGCCCATTCCCGGCGAGATGCACCTGTCCAACGGCCAGGAGCCCTGCGCCGTCGGTGTCTGCGCCCACCTCGAGCCCTCCGATATCGTGACATCCACCCACCGCCCGCACCACGTCGCCATCGCCAAGGGCGTCGATCTCGACCGCATGGCCGCCGAGATCTTCGGCAAGAAGACAGGGCTCTCCGGCGGCCGTGGCGGCCACATGCACATCTTCGATCCGAAGGTGAACTTCTCCTGCTCCGGCATCATCGCCCAGGGCATGGGGCCGGCCGTGGGCGCCGCGCTGTCGCGCCAGATGCAGCGCAAGGACGGTGTCGCCGTCGCCTTCCTTGGCGAGGGCGCCGCCAACCAGGGGGCCTTCCACGAATCGCTGAACCTTGCCGCGGTCTGGAAACTGCCGGTGATCTTCGTCATCGAGGACAACGCCTGGGGCATTTCGGTCGCCAAGCGCGCCTCCACTGCCATCGAGCGCAACGACCAGCGTGCCGCCGCCTACGGCATGCCGGGGCACTTTGTCCCGGGTAACGACCCGCTGGCGGTCTACGAGGTCGCCGGTGAAGCGATCGCGCGCGCCCGCCGCGGCGAAGGCCCGACCCTGATCGAGATCGAAACCTACCGTCTCGCCGGTCATTTCATGGGCGACGCCGAAGGCTACCGACCGGAAGGCGAGAAGGACGCCCTGTTCGCCCGCGATCCGATTCCAAAGATGCGCGAGCACCTCAAGGCCAACGAAGGCTGGAGCGACGCCGACGACGCGGCACTGGTCGAGCTCACCCGTTCCCGCGTCGACGCCGCCATCGCCTTCGCCCGCGACAGCGCCTACCCGGAACCGGAAGAAGCCCTGGAGAAAGTGTTCGTCTGAGCCCCCACGGACTGGCCCCTGTAACAACAGGAACAAGAACAAGAGGAACAAGCCATGAGCCAAGCAAACTCCATGAAAGCCGCCGTCTGGCACGGCCGTCGCGATATCCGCCTCGAGGACGTACCGCTGCCGGCAGCACCGCAGCCGGGTTGGGTGCAGATCAAGGTGCACTGGTGCGGTATCTGCGGATCGGACCTGCACGAGTACGTCGCCGGGCCGGTATTCATTCCGGTCGAGGAAGCCCACCCGCTGACCGGCCTCAAGGGGCAGTGCATCCTGGGTCACGAGTTCAGCGGCGAGATCGTCGCGCTGGGCGACGGCGTCACCGGATTCGAAGCGGGCGAGCGCGTCGCCGCCGACGCCTGCCAGCACTGTGGCGAATGCTGGTACTGCAAGCAGGGCCTTTACAACATCTGCGAGAACCTCGCCTTCACCGGCCTGATGAACAACGGCGCCTTTGCCGAGTACGTCAACGTGCCCGCCAACCTGCTGTACAAGCTGCCACTCGGATTCCCGACCGAGGCTGGCGCCCTTATCGAACCGCTGGCGGTCGGCATGCACGCGGTCAAGCAGGCCGGCAGCCTGGTCGGCGAGACCGCGGTCGTGGTCGGCGCCGGCACCATCGGTCTCTGCACCATGATGTGCGCCAAGGCCGCCGGCGCGGCCCGGGTGATCGCAATCGAGATGTCCGCGGCGCGCAAGCAGAAGTCGCTCGAGGTGGGCGCCGATATCGTGCTCGACCCCAACGAGTGCGACATCGTCGCCAAAACCAAGTCGCTGACCGGCGGCTACGGCGCCCCGGTGTCGTTCGAGTGTATCGGCCACAAGTCCACCGCCCAGCTCGCGCTCGACGTCATCCGCAAGGCCGGCCGCACGGTGATGGTCGGCATCTTCGAGGAACCCAGCAACTTCAACTTCTTCGATATCGTCGCCACCGAGAAGCAGGTGATCGGCTCGCTGGCCTACAACGGCGAGTTCGCCGACGTCATCGCCATGATCAACGACGGCCGGCTCGACGTGACGCCGCTGATCACCGGTCGCATCGGTCTGACAGACATTCTCGACTGCGGCTTCGAGGAGCTGGTCAACAACAAGGATGCCAACGTCAAGATCATCGTCAGCCCGGATCTGCCGGTCGCATCCTGAATCCCGAGATAACAAGAACCCCCAGATAACAATAATCAGAGGAGCAACGTCATGACGGTTGCCAGCAAAGAGAGAAAACTGACCATCGCCCGTGCCATGGCCGAGGCGATCGCCCAGGAAATGCGTATCGACGAGCGGGTGTTCGTCATGGGCGAGGATATCGGACCGCTCGGCGGCGTGTTCGGCAATACCCGCGGCCTGTACGACGAGTTCGGCGCCGAACGGGTACGCGACACTCCGATCTCCGAGACTGCCTTCATGGGCGCCGCGGTCGGCGCCGCCAGCGACGGCATGCGACCGATCGTCGAGCTGATGTTCGTCGACTTCTTCGGCGTCTGCTTCGACGCCATCTACAACCTGATGGCCAAGAACACTTACTTCGCCGGCGGCGAAGTGCAGGTTCCGGTGGTGCTGATGACCTCGACCGGCGGCGGCTACAGCGACGCCGGCCAGCACTCCCAGTGCCTGCACGCCACCTTCGCCCACCTGCCCGGCATGAAGGTGGTGGCGCCCTCCAACGCTTACGACGCCAAGGGCCTGATGACCGCGGCGATCCGAGACAACAACCCGGTGATCTTCATGTTCCACAAGGCTCTGCAGGGCATGGGCTGGCTTGGCACCGAGAAGGACGCCATCGTCCACGTACCGGAAGAGGCCTACGAGGTGCCGATCGGCAAAGCCGCGGTGGTGCGCGAGGGCAGCGACGTCACCATCGTCGGCATCACCTCGGGCGTCCACCACGGTCTCAAGGCCGCCCGCAGGCTGGCCGAGCGCGGTGTCAGCGCCGAGGTACTGGACCTGCGCTCGCTGGTGCCGCTGGATCGCGAGTCCATCATCGCCTCGGTGCGTAAGACCGGCCGTCTGATCGTGGTCGACGAGGACTATCACAGCTATGGCATGAGTGGCGAGATCATCAGCTCGGTGGTCGAACAGGGCGTGCCGCTGAGGGCCGCGCCTCAGCGCGTTGCCTACCCCGATATTCCGATTCCCTTTACCCGTCCGATGGAGCAGTGGGCGCTGCCCAGCGCCGACAAGATCGTTACCGCCTTCGAAAAAATGACCAGTCACTGAGATCGCATGCAAGCAGCGCGATCCCTGAGGCCCAACGCCGGACACACCTTTGCAGTATTTAAGTAAACGGAGAGCAACTGAGATGTCTATAGAAGTACGTGTACCCGAAACCCTGTGGGAAGAAGACAGCGAGGCGGTGATCACCACGTGGCTGGCCAGTGACGGCGGCGCCGTGGAACAGGGCGAAGTGATCGCCGAGCTGATGGTGCAGAAGATCCAGTACGAGCTGGAAGCACCGGCCAGCGGCAGCCTGCAGATTCTCAAGGACGTCGACGACGTCGTCGCCAAGGGCGACCTGATCGGCAATATCGGCTGATCGTGCACCTCCACGGAGAATAACAATGACAACAATGAATACAGATATTGATCGTAACGGTCGGGTCATTCCACTGCGCGGCGTGCGCGGCATGATCGCGGATAATATGCGCAAGAGCCTGGACGAGGCGGCCCAGCTGACCCACCATGCCGACTGTGACGCCAGCGCCCTGCTTGAGACCAAGGCACGGCTGGTCGACCAGGGCGTCAGGGTCTCGGTCGAGGACCTGATCGCCCACGCGGTGGTGGCAACGCTTGGCCGTCACCCCGACCTCAACGGCCGGGTCGAGGAGCGCGAGATCCGCCTCAGCCCGCAGATCAACCTCAGTATGGCGATGGCACTGCCCAACAACACGTTGGTCGCGCCGGCGATCTTCGATGCCGGCAACCTGTCGCTGATGGATCGTAGCGCCGCCCGCAAGGCGCTTCAGCAGCGTGCCCGCGACGGCAAGCTCAGTGTACCGGAGATGACCGGTGGCACCTTTACCCTCAGCAACCTCGGTCTGTCCCGCGTGCGTCACTTCACGCCGATCGTGAACCTGCCGCAGATCGCCATCCTCGGGATCGGCGAAACCCGGGAGCGTCCATGGGTGACAGACGACGGGGAACTGGTTGTGCGCCCGGTCATGGGGCTGTCGCTGAGCTTCGACCACCGGGCGCTGGACGGCGCGCCGGCGGCGGATTTCCTCAGCGACCTGTGCCGCCAGATCGAGCAGGGGTAGCCCGCATGACCACCAACCGCGATCCGGCACTGGAGATACTCGATCCCCACGAAGGGCTGCGCCGTGAAATGGCACTGCTGCAGTCCGTCGTCGACGGCGGACGGGAGGCTGGCGTCCTGCTCTGGCGCTGCGCGCCCTCCATCGTGGTGCCGCGGCGCCTGACCCATAAGCCCGGTTACAACCGTGCCTGCAAGGCGATGGGGGGCCGCGGCTGGCCGGTGATCGTACGCGATACCGGTGGCGACCTGACACCGCAGTCGCCGGGCCTGATCAACGTTGCGCTGGCATTCCGTCAGCGCCGGGCCGAGGGGGGTATCCGCGACAGCTACCTGAAACTGTGCAACCCGCTGATCGACTGCCTGCGCGGGCTCGGCATCGAGACCTATTGCGCCTCGGTCGAGGGGGCCTTCTGCGACGGCGACTACAACCTGGTGGTCGACGGCCGCAAGCTTGCCGGTACTGCCCAGCGCTGGCGCAAGCTGTCGCCGGCAACAGGCGCGGCAGACGACATGTTCGCGGTGCTGGCCCACGCGGTAATCCTGGTCGACGAGGACCTCGACACTCTGTGGCGCGTCGGCAACGCCTTCTACCGTCACTGTGGTCTGGAGGCGCGGATCGACGAGCGCCTGCACGTCTCCCTCGCCGAGCTGGTGCCCGAAGCAGACAGCCCCCTGCTGGACAGCACTCTGCAACTGTTCCGGCAGTGTCTGGAACAGCAGTTGCCTGATCTGAGCAAACCCGAATAACAACACCGGACCCCGTCCATCGGGCGTTCTTTGAAAGAGGACTACAGGATGAACAATAAAAACAAACCCGATCTCGGTCGCCGCCGCTTCCTGGCTCGCAGCGGTGTCGCTGCGGTGGGCATCGGAGCCCTCAGCGCCGGCCTGCTCAGTGCCACGACCTGGGCCGCCGCAGCCGTCGGTGAACAGGGTAGCGCCACCCTGATGCGCATGGCCCGTGACATCTATCCGCACGACACCCTGGAGGACAAGTACTACGCCGCCGTGATGACCCCGCTGGCACAGAAAGCCGGGCAGGACACCGACCTGAGCGCCCTGCTGAAAGAGGGCGTCGCCGAGCTCGACCGGCGCAGCCGCGAACGCTTCGGCAAGCCCTACCTCGAGGTCAGCGCCGAAGGCGACCGCGTCCAGATACTGCGCGCCATGGAAGACGGCGCTTTTTTCCAGCGCATCAAGGGCGACCTGATGATGGGTATCTACAACAGCCCGGACCTCTGGCCCCGCTTCGGCTACGGCGGCTCCGCCTGGCAGTACGGCGGCTATATCAACCGCGGCTACGACGACGTGGACATCGGTGAGTGGTTAGTCGCGAGTAGTAAGCGGTAAATGCAAAAGATCGAATTACAACTCACCACTCACGACATACGACTCACGAAAGATCACTGATTCCTCAGCAGTTGCAGCGTTCTGCGACGCCCGACAGGAGACAAAAATAATGACAACAAAATTCGATCTCAACGACGACAGCCTGGTCGTCATCATCGGTTCCGGTGCCGGCGGCGGCACCCTGGCCAACGAGCTGGCGCAGAAAGGCATCCGGTCCGTGGTGCTGGAAGCCGGCAAGCGCTTCACCCTCGACGACATCGAGAACGACGAGTGGAAGATGTTCGGCAAGATTTCCTGGCTCGACAAGCGCTACGTCGAGGGGCCGGCGCGCCTGGCGAAGGACTTCCCGAACCTGCCGGCCTGGATCGTCAAAGGCGTCGGCGGCGCCACCATGCACTGGGCCGGCGTGGCGATGCGCTTCCAGGAACACGAGTTCAAGATGAAGAGCACCAACGGCGTCGTCCCCGGCGCCAACGTGCTCGACTGGCCGATCACGCTGCAGGAACTCGAGCCTTACTACGTCAAGGCCGAGAAGAAGATGGGGGTGTGCGGCACCGAGGCCACCGGCATGCCCTTCCACGGCCAGAGCAGCCACTACAAGGTGGTCGCGGAGGGCGCACGCCGCATCGGCGCCAGGTGCGACCAGGCCACGCTGGCGATCAATACCCAGGTTCGCGACGGCCGCCCGTCGTGCCAGGTCAATGGCTTCTGCATGCAGGGCTGCAAAATCGGCGCGAAATGGTCGACCATGTACACCGAGATTCCCAAGGCCGAGGCCACCGGCAACGTCGAGGTACGGCCGCAGTCGATGGTGCTGCGCATCGAGCACGACAAGACCGGCAAGGTCACCGGCGTGCTCTACGCCGACAAGGACGGCAACCAGCAGTTGCAGAAGGCCCGCGTCGTCGCAGTGGCCGGCAACTCGATCGAGTCACCGCGCATGCTGCTGAACTCCGCCTCGTCGATGTTTCCGGACGGCCTCGCCAACTCCTCCGGCCAGGTGGGCCAGAACTACATGACCCATACCACCGGCGGTGTCTACGCCGAGTTCGAGAAGCCGGTGCACATGTACAAGAGCACCGTGGTGCCGGGCATCGTCCACGAGTGGAAGGACAACGATCCCAATCGCGGACATCTGGCCGGCTACGAGCTGGAGATACTGCACCTGGGCCTGCCCTTCATGTCGGCTTTCCTCAATCCGGGCAAGAGTGGCTGGGGCCGTGAGCTCGCCGACTCGCTTGCCAACTACGACAAGATGGCCGGCTTCTGGATCTGCGGCGAGGACATGCCGGTCGAGTCCAACAACATCACCCTGCACCCGACCGAGAAGGACCAGTACGGTCTGCCAGTGCCGGTGGTCTACAAGACCGACCATATCAACGACACCCGCATGCGCAACCACGCCTACGACCGTTCCACCGAGCTGTTCGAATCCCTCGACGCCACCAAGGTCAACTACCTGCCGCCCTACCCGGCCAGCCACAACATGGGCACCAACCGCATGAGCGAAAAGGCCCGTGACGGCGTGGTCAACAAATGGGGCCAGAGCCACGATATCAGCAACCTGTTCGTCTCGGACGGCAGCCAGTTCACCACCAGCGGCACCGAAAACCCCACCCTCACCATCGTCGCCCTGGCGATCCGCCAGGCCGACTATATCGCGGACCAGATGAAACGCCGCGAAATCTGATCCCGATCCACGCAACCTTCTGTTTCTCAGCCCGCCTGACTTGGCGCGTCCCCGGACGCGCCTTTTTTTGTACAGGGATGTACTTATCCTGCGAGTGCAGGGATGCACAAGAGCAGGGTTACGTACAGGATGGACGGCGGAAAACCGCTCCTGCGTTTTCTGCATTCCCGCGAGGTGACGGGCGACGGGCGACCGGTGGATTGTAGAAACCGTAGATGCTATGAAGGGTCGTCCCCACGACTAACCTCTGAGTGGATAAGACCA